>JBBSJY010000082.1:0-18098 GCA_038256845.1 Verrucomicrobiales bacterium
ACGGGTCCGTAGGCCGCAAAGAGGCCCGAAACATCTTCTTCAGTCGCAGTGTAGGGCAGATTGCCCACGTAGATATCCATTTGATTCAATTCTGATGACGCCATGTTTAAAAAACACTTTCCCCGATCATGGCGTCACAGACCAAACAAAGAGCGAGCAAACAAACTTTCTCCGTTTGATCGACCCGTCAATAGGCCGGAAGGGGATCAACTGGCAACCAAACATTTCATTTATTTTCCGCATGGCGGGTCCGCCGGCGGTCATTTTCCCAGAAATTCATCGATCAGCATGGCCACCGCGGCATCGCAAGCTCCGAAGCCTTCGCCGCTGTTGCATGCCGCCACCGCTGCAAAATCCCTCCCCGGAGCCAGCCAGATCAACGCGTAGAACATCGTGTTCGACCCGGTGTGCGTCAGCGCTGTCCCGCCCGCCCAGTCACGCTTCGCGATTCCCCATCCCAGCGCGTAGTCGCCCGAAGCCGGAACGGCCTGGTGCAGCGCGACCATCCGCTTTTTGTCCAGCGGGCCGTCTTCCACCGCCCCCAGATGAAATGCCGCATACCTCGCGAAATCCAAGATCGAGGCGTGGACCCGCCCGGCCGGGCTGATGGCAGGCGGATTGTCTCCCGCGGGCGCGGGATCGATCGCCGTCAGTTTCCCGTCCCGCAGCGCATGACCATAGGGCTGCTCGACCTTGCCGTTGGTGGCCGGAGCTCCGAATCCCGCGGATTTCATCCCCAGCGGACCAAACAGGCGTTTCCTCAACAGCTCGCCGAAAGATTTGCCGGTCCGTCGCTCCAGCATCGCACCGGCGATCGAAAAGCCGGCATTCGAATAGGCGGATCCCATTCCTGGATCATAGGCCGGAGGCGATTCCAATATGCCCCGGACAAGGGCCATCCGTTGCTCTGTCTCGGGACCGTCCGCCCGCCACGCCTGATGCCATAGTTTGTCCGGCACGTCTCCGGGAGCTCCCCCGGTGTTAGACAGGAATTGTCTCAACGTCGCCCCCTTGAAATCCCCGTGGATTTTCATATCACCGAAAACATCCTCGCAATCCGTATCCCACGCGATTTCCCCTTCCTCCACGAGAATCGCCGCAAGGGTCGCGGTCATCGATTTCGTGCACGATCCCAGATGAAACCGATCCTCCAGCGCGACCCGTTCCGGGCTGCCGAGCTTCCTCACGCCGGCCACACCCGCGGCGACGGTCCCTCCGTCCCTCACCGCGGCCGCCGCGATTCCGGGAACATTTTCACCCTCGATGATTTTTTCCAGCTCCGCGTCCAACCGGCGGGGCCCCTCCGCGGCTTGAAGTGGCAGGGCGATGATCAAAAGCGCGGCGCAAAAAGATTCCATGGCAGTGACATTTTCAGCTTTGAACCCTACATGCAGGGAACCTCCTGTCCATCCTGATCCTGATATGGGCCGGGCGGCACTTTCCCGGATACCACTCTAACCACCCTCCCGATTCCGCGCGATAACGGAACTGTCCCGATTACGGTTTTTCCTTCAGCAGGTCGCGGATTTCCATGAGCAGCTTCTCTTGCGCGGGAGGCTCGACGGGCGCGGGCGGCGCGGCCGGTTGTTCGCCGAACTTCTTGGCCTTGTCGATGGCCTTCACCAAGAGAAACATCGCGAAGGCTACGATCACGAAGTTCAGTGTGACTGAAAGGAAATCCCCGTATGCCAGCACCGCGCCCTCCTTGCGGGCATCCACCAGTGGTGTCCCCGGAGCGACGGTCCCTTTCAGGACGGTATACTTGTCGCTGAAATCAAGATCGCCCGGAGTTAGCAGACCGATCACCGGCATGATGAGGTCGTCGATGAAGGCGGTCGACAGCTTGGTGAACGCCGCTCCCATGACGAATGCCACGGCGAGATCGATCAGATTGCCTTTTAGCGCGAATTCCTTGAATTCCTTTGACATGAGATAGGGAAGTTAGAAGCGGGCATTGAATGCCCTGCTTTCTTCACTGCCAAGCTCATTCTCAGAACCCGGCAGGCAAGGCCAGGCAGGCGACAGTGCCGCCTCCCCCGGCTGGCGAAAGTGATATCGTCCCCCGGTGAAGTTCCGCAGCCTCCCGGACCAAGGTGAGCCCGAGTCCGGTTCCCTTCCGCCCGGCGTGCGGGCGGGCCGAGAAGAAGCGGTCGAAGACCTTGTCACGGGCAAACTCGGGAATTCCCGGGCCGTGGTCACGGATCGAGAGCACCGCCTGCCCTTCTTCCACATCCAGCGAAATCTCGACCGAGCCGCCACGAGGTGAAAAGTCGATCGCGTTTTCCAGCAGGTTCGTGACGGCCGCACGCAGAATGAAAGCGTCACCTTTCAACAGCACCGGTTGTTCATCTCCGATGAACTCCAGCAAAACGCCTGCCAACTCTGCCAGCGGACGGGCCTGGTCCATCGCACGGCCTAACACCCCACGGAAGTCCACCTCGGCCGGCGCATCCAGCCGTGATTTTCCCTCGATGGCGGAAAGCTCCAGCAGACGGTTGATCACCCGCTCGGCCCGGGCGGATTCCGAACGGATGTTCATCAGGAAACGATGTCTTGCTTCCACCGGCATCCCTTCCTCCAGTAGTTCCGCCGCGCCCCGGATCGCCGCGAGCGGACTCTTCAGTTCATGGGTCAGCGTGCGGATGTAGCGCTCCGCATAACGCCGGCCCTCAAGCGCGTCCCGCATGGAGTCCAGCGCGCGGGCAAGCGTGTTGACCTCCCGGCCGATGCCGATCTCCGGTTTCGCCGGTCGCTCGCCCCTCTCGACCGCTTTGGCATATTCGGTAATCTTCCCGATCGGCCGGAAAAGCCACAGAAACACCGCCGCGATCAGAAACAGGATTCCCCCGCCGATCAATCCGCAGGCATAGTAGATGATTTTTCGCCGCTCCCGCACCAGCGGCAGGACATCGGCCTGTGGTTTGTAAACCGTCAGCACACCCAGTGGCTGGGCGGGGTCGCCCACGGGCGCGGCGACATATAGGATGGAGGAAGTCGCATCGTCCTCGTTCTCGCGGCTGCTCCGGGCCCCATATCTGCCATCCAAGGTCAGCGCCACATCGCGCATCTGCGAAAAATCCCGTCCTTCGCGAAGGCCCCCGCCGGTGTCGAGGATGACGGTCCCGCTCGCGTCGGTTAGATAAGCGTTCATCCCCACACCGGTTTTCAAGTGATCATAGATGCGGGCCTTGAGAACCCGTCCGCGGGCCCGCACGAAAGCCTCGCGCAGGTCTTCGGCAGCTCCGCGATCCCCTGCCAGCTCCTGACCCGCCATCTCGGCGAGCAGATTCGCGGCGTCCACCATCACCTCCTCGGTGGCCTGAAAAGTCTGCGGCTCCACTTCCGCCACGAAATGGAGCGCGAGCTGGTAGAATCCGAGCGCAATGATGAACGCGATAAAGAACAGCGTGACCCGGGTGAATCGCATGATTTCGAAAATCCGGTTCTATCGGTCCATCACCAGCACATATCCCAAGCCGCGCCGGGTTTGGATGAAATCCTCCGCCCCGGCGCGCGCCAACCGCAGTTTCGCGCGGATGGATTTCACGTGGGCATCGATGGTCCGGTCGGTCACCGCACCGGGATCCTGCCACGCGTGATCGAGGAGCTGGTCGCGCGTCAGGACCCGGCCCGGGCGTTCCAGCAGGACAAGCAACAGTTTGTATTCGTGTGCCGTCAGGTCGAGTTGCGCGCCATGGCAGCGGATCCGCATGGCCGCCCTGTCGTGCACCAGCGCGCCGTTGGCATCCGCCGCCGCGGTGGCGGGAGCCGTCGAACTCCGCCGCAGGATCGCACGGACCCGGGCGACAATCTCGCGAGGCGAGAACGGTTTCGTGACATAGTCGTCGCCGCCCAGCTCAAGTCCCAGGATGCGGTCGACCTCGCCGTCCCGTGCGGTAAGAAAGAGCACCGGCACCTGCGAGGATTCGCGAAGACGACGGCACACATCCAGCCCGGTCATGTCAGGCAGACCGATGTCGAGGATCACCAGATCGTGGGGGTTCTCCGCAAAGGCGGCGAGGCCATCGCCCCCGTTCAACGCATGGGTCACATCAAAACACTCGGTTCCGAGCGCGTAAACCAAGGTATCGGCGATCGCCGGTTCGTCTTCCACCAACAGGACACGGGGCATGGTGGGATTCCAGACCGTCGCGGTGAAATGCCAATGAAGAAAGCGTGAAATCTCACCGAATCTCGTTACGGGCGAGAAAGCCGTCGATGAGGGCGGCGCGGGTCTCGACCGGCGTCGTTGCCCGTTTGGCCTCGGGTCTCTGAACGATTTCCCGCAATCTCATCAATTGCTTGCCGCCGGACTGGGCGTCGTAGCTGTTGAATGCGACGCGGAAACTACGGCCTGCCGCCACCGGTTCGCCGCGGTAAAGGAACCGTGCGGGACTCCCGTCTTCATCGAATCCCAGTTCGAAGGGCCAAAGCGTGCGGTCGGAGCGCCCTGCCGCATCCTCCCTGACAATCTCTACCAGTTCTTCGGCGGTCACCCGAGCGATCACCAGCAGGTTTTCATAGGGCAGGAGTTTCCAGCAATCGGCCACCGTCAGTTCGCCCGGCTCCAGATCGCCGGTGCCAAAGGTTCCATGAAAGACGCCGTCCACCGGGGTTCCGTTGCGTTCCAACGCCTCCGCGAAGATCTCGCAGAAGAGTTTCACCAAGCGGCTGCCGCGGCCTTGGCCGGAAATCGTTTGCGGGACGGTCGCCACCTTGCGCGCCAGATGCTCCTTCGCTTTTTTCAAATCGGGCGCGGCCATCTCCATCACGACCGGGTCGAGCGCGAAGCTCTTGTCCATCAGGACCGTCGTCGCCTTGCGCTCCACCAGCTTGCGGGTGTCCCGGTCGAACGTGAGATCCACCCGGCCGCAGTGGATTCCGTGGTAGTTGGCTTGGGAGCAGAGCACTCCCTGCGCTTCCCAGGAGGGCTGGTCCTGATGCGTATGCCCCGCCAGAAACACATCGACACCCGGCGCCTGCCGGAGGCTTTCATGAACGGGATTCGCAAAATCGTCCTTGAAACGGAATCCCATGTGGCCGGTCACCACAATCGCATCCGCCTTCGCCGATTTCGCTTCCGAAATGCAACGTTTCAAAGTTTCCGACGGGTCGGTCGGCGAGACTCCGCCCAGCGTTTCCGGCGTGAGCCAATACGGCAGCCCCGGCGTGACCAGACCGATCACGGCGATGCGGAATCCTCCGACCTCCCTCATCATCCACGGCCGGACCTTGGCCCACGCACCGGAATAATTCCCCGGTCGCGCTCCCCCCCGTTCGATGTTGCCGGTCAGCACCGGCGGTTTTGACAGGGCGAGATTCGCTTCCAGCGCTTCCGGTCCCCAGTCGAAGTCGTGATTTCCCAGAGTCCACGCATCGTAGCCGACGCGGTTGAACAGTCCGATCATCAGGTTCCCCTGGTTGCGCAGACTTTCCGCCGTGCCTTGATAGACGTCGCCCACGTCCAGCAGGAGCGAGTGAGGGTTCTCCCTGCGCCATTGGCGGATGCACGATACGCAGCGGGCGAAACCGCCGACATCGGGCATCCCGCCGTAGGAAACGGTCGGCTCGATATGGCCGTGCAGGTCGGTGGTGTGAAAAATGGAGATCGTCCGCAGGCGCTCGTTCGCGGGATCCTTACCCAGCCCTAGGGCTGTCGCGCCCAGCCAGGCACCCGAAGCCGCGAGAAACCGCCGCCTTGTGTGAATCAACCCGTCCATGGCCGCACCGTGCCGGAAATTCCCCGGATGGCAAGGTCCCGACCTCGAAGAACGCCGCGAATCCTTCCATATTGACAATTTACCCGTCCCACACGAGGCCTCACCCTCCTCGCATGGAACCCCGCGAATTCGAACTGGCCGGCAGCACATTTGTCGCGCGCACGCCGCGTCCCGAAGATTTCCCCGCCATGATCGCCCTCCACCGGAGTTGCTTTCCGCCTTCCATGGGCGTCGACGAGGCCTGGCGGGAGGACCAGCTCCGCTCCCATCTCGCGGTCTTCGAGGAAGGACAGGTGGTCATCGAAAAGGACGACAAGATCGTCGGCGTGGCCTCAAGCCTGATTGTCTCCATGGGTCGCGATCCGCTGCGGCACCACACCTACTATGGAATCACCGACGACGGCTATTTCTACAATCACGACCCTCAGGGCGACACCCTGTACGGCGCGGAAGTCTACGTGGATCCGGCGTGCCGCGGCCAAGGCATCGGCGCGGCGCTTTATGAAATCCGCCGCGATCTCTGCAAACGGATGAACTTGCGGCGCATCCTCGCCGGCGGACGGCTTCCCAATTACGAGCGCCACGGCGATCAATATACCCCGGAGGAATACGTTCACGCCGTGCAGGACGGCGTGATCAAGGACCCGGTGATGGGCTTCCAGCTCAAGGAGGGGTTCGTCGTCCGCGACGTGATGGCCAACTACATCCGTGACCCGCGCAGCCGCAACTACGCCACGCTGATCGAATGGCTCAATCCCTCCTATCAGCAACATGAGGGAGAGGACCGCAAGGTCCGCGTCGCCTGTGTGCAATACCAGATGCGGAAGATCGCCGACTTCGAGGAATTCGCCGCGCAGGTCCGCTATTTCGTGGAAACGGCCGGCGAGGACTATGGCGTGGACTATGTATTATTTCCCGAGTTCTTCTCGGTGCAATTGCTCTCGGCGATGGGCCAGATGAGTTCGCGCGAGGGGATCCGGAGGCTTGCCGAAGTCACTCCCCAATTCCGCGAACTGATGTCCACCCTCGCCCGCGAGCAGGGATTGCATCTCATCGCCGGCTCCCATCCTGTCATCCAGCCGGACGGCCGCTTGCAGAATGAGGCGATGCTCTTCCGTCCCGACGGGTCTTTCGTATCGCAGCCAAAGCTTCATATCACTCCCTCGGAAACGACCTGGTGGGGAATCACCGGCGGAAACTCGCTGCTCGTCATCCAGACGCCCCGTGCGAAGATCGGAATCCTTATATGTTATGATGTGGAATTTCCGGAAGCCGCCCGCTATCTCGCGGAGCAAGGGGTGGAGATCCTCTTCGTTCCGTATTGCACCGACAACCGGCAGGGATACCTGCGCGTCACCAAATGCGCCGCCGCCCGCGCGATCGAAAACCAGATCTATGTGGTGACCGCCGGCGTGGTGGGCAACCTTCCGGACGTTCCCGCGATGGACATCCACTACGGCAGGGCTGCGGTCTTCACCCCCTCCGATTTCGAGTTCGCGCGCGATGGCATCCAGGCCGAGGCCGATCCCAACGTGGAAACGATGTTGGTGACCGATCTGGACATCAGCGACCTCTACCGCAGCCGCGAGGCCGGCTCGGTGACGCCGCTGATGGACCGGCGCCGCGACCTGTTCGAATTGCGGGTGAACCTCCGCGCCGAAGCACCCGCCGAGTGAGCCTCATAAGAAAAAGGCCGGCCGGAGACCCTCCGGCCGGCCTTGAATCCATTGCTCCCGCTTCGATCAGAAGTTGAAGCGAAGGCCTCCTTCGAGAAGGACATCATCCCCGAAATCGGCATTGATTCCAAAGAACTCGACGTCATCGATCCTTGCAGTCCTCCCCGCCCCCACAGCGCTGATAGAATGTGATAGAATGCCGTCGGAGGATGGAGGCGAAACCGGCCAACCGACCGCGCCCCGGCTCTGGCCACGGTCGTCAAGCTGCAAGGCAATTGCGCAATTGCTACTCGTTTGTCGTGAGGAATTTTGCAAGCTTGATGCCCGCCCGTCTCAATTCCCCATGTCAGCCCTCCATCACACCCTTCTGACCGTGGGAATACTCTCGCTGTCCAACTGCGCCCAGCTTGCTGAAAACGCCCGGCAATCCCGCGAACAGCGCCCTCCCGCCAACGACACCCTCACCGGCGGAACGATGTTGCTGACAAGCGCCATCCGCTCGACCGTCCTCAGCACCCTCCGCCAGCCGATCACCACCACGAAACTGGGAGTGAAGGTTTTCTGGCACCGACCTCGCGAGATCGTTGCGGCCAATATTCCCATCGACATCCAGATCACCCCTCCGCCGCAGGAAATTCCGGGAACGGCAGCCTTCGAAGCCGTGCTCGACGACGCTGGCCTCCCCGCACCGGAGAACGGCCGTCTAACCTGGCTCGTGGGAGGCGATGAGTTCTTCCCCGAACTCGATCGCCAGCTCGCCTCCGCCTCCCGCAATATCGACCTCCAGGTCTATATCTTCGACAACGACGACATCGCCGTCCGCTATGCCGAAAAGCTCAAGGCACGATCCTCCGAAGTGCGTGTGCGTGTTCTGTTCGACGACATTGGCAGCGCCTTCGCCCACACCTCTCCGCCGGAGACTCCGGCCCCCGCCGGTTTCGTTCCGCCGCCGGACATGGTCGACTTCCTCAAGCAGGACTCGGACGTCGGCGTGCGTCGCCTCCTCAATCCTTGGCTGGTGGCCGATCATTCAAAGCTACTCGTGTTTGACGACCGCACCGCCATCATTGGCGGCATGAACATCGGCCGGGAATACTACTCCGAGTGGCAGGACCTGATGGTGAAAGTGGAGGGCCCTGTGGTCGGCAGTCTCGCCGCCGATTTCAACCGCACCTGGCGACGCGCCGGCCCATGGGGAGATCTCGCGCTTTTCCGCACGCCGTGGAAACCCGCGCCACTGCCCCCGGTTGCCGGGCAGTTCCCCATGCGGATTCTCCGCACCGATCCCGCTGTCGCCCGCTACGAAATCCTCAACTCGACCCTACTCGCGATCCGCGCCGCCCGCTCACGCATCTGGATCGAAAGCCCCTATGTGGCCAACGAGGAGGTCAGGCGCGCCCTTGAATCCGCCGCACAACGTGGTGTCGATGTCCGGTTGATTCTTCCTGAAAATGGAGACTCCGTCATCATGGACGCCGCCAATCTCACCACCGCGCGGCAGATCATCCTGGCCGGCGGACGGGTCTACGTTTATCCGCGAATGACCCACATGAAAGTGATGATTGCGGACAACTGGGCCAGCGTCGGCTCTGCCAATCTCGATACGCTGAGCCTGCGGATCAATCGGGAGCTGAACCTCTCGTTCAACCACCCGCGGGAGATCCGCCAGCTGGAGAACCGGGTGTTTCTCCCCGACTTCCGCACATCCCGGCTCATGCGGCTGGAGGAGACCGAATCGCTGGTCGCCCCGCTCACCAAGATCCTCGCGGACCAGCTTTGAAGATGTCTCAGGGCTCCTTTCGTTTGCGGAATTCCTTTCAACCATTCCTCCCCGAATCGCCGTGACCTGAAATGGAGGGGAAAACTCTGGCATCTGCCGCCGCCTCTGCTTGGCTCGGACCATGACATCCTATCTGGTGATGACGATTCTCGGAACCGACCGGCCGGGCTTGGTGTGGCGGGTGGCCGATACGGTCGCCGATCATGGCGGAAACTGGCTGGAAAGCCGGATGGCACGGCTCGCGGGCCAGTTCGCCGGAATCGTGAGAGTGGAGTGCGCCGCATCCGCGGTCGATGGATTGCTGGAGGCGCTCGCGCGTCTCGGTGCGGAAGGCCTCACCGTGCAAGCGGTGCGGGAGGATGGGCACGAGTCGGAAACGAGAAGGACCCTGGCCGTGGATGTTCTGGGCAATGACCGCCCGGGCATCGTGCGGGAACTCACGACCGCCATCGCGAACGCCGGCGGCAACGTGGAGGAACTGGTGACCGGCTTGGAAAGCGCGCCGATGGCGGGTCACCCGATGTTTCGCGCGCATGGCGTGGTTTCCATACCGGAACACGCCGACCCGGCAGCCCTCTCCGCCGCCATCGAAGGTCTCGGCGGGGATTTGTCGGTGGAGATCTCCTGAGTCCTAAAAGGGCCAGAATACCGGGATGAGGAGGCAGGAAACGACCCAGCAGATGATGTTCAGCGGGATGCCCACACGCAGAAAATCGGCGAATTTGTAGCCGCCCGGACCGTAGATCATCATGTGGGTCTGATAACCCATTGGCAGCGCGAAGGCGCAGGAAGCGGATACGGCCACCGCCATCACGAATGGCCGGGCGTCCACCCCCAGTTCGTTTGCCAACGTCACCACGATCGGCACCATGATCACCGCGGTGGCGTTGTTGGAAAGGACCTCCGTGAGGGAAAGTGTGAGAAGGAAAACGAGCCAAAGCAGCACCAAAGGCAAATGTTCCGCATCCACCAGCAGAGCGGCATTCGCGGCGAGTCCCTGCGCGAGAAACTGCGCGGTCCCCGTGTTTTGCATCGCCATCCCCAGCCCTAACAGGCCGTAGAGCATCAGCAATACCTGCCAATCGATGCTGGCGTAGGCCTCCCGTGGAGTGAGAACGCCGATCCATAGCAAGACCAGCGCACCCACCATCGCGGCATAATGGATCGGAATGAGCGGAACGGCGGGATTCATCCGGTGAAAAAAATCGCTCAGCGTCGCGGCGAGCACGACCCCGGCCAAGATCGACCAGGCGAAGACGACATGCCCCTTCGGCCGCGCCTGTCCGTCGGCAGCCGGGACTTCGGCGGGCGCGTCGGTGAGCACGAAATCCCGGGTGGCTTTCAGCGCCTCGAGGTTGTTGAGCGCCGTGATGACCAACAGCGTGTCGCCTCCCTCCAGCGGAAGCTCGGCGATGCGGCTTGTGATGTTGACCCCGTCGCGATGGACGGCGAGGACGACGCAGTTGTACCGCTGGCGGAAATCGGACGCGGCCAGAGTTCTCCCGAGCAGCGACGACTCATCGCGGATGACGAGTTCGGATACGATGCCATCCACGGTGGAAAGCACCTCCGCGCCGAGTTCCTGAAACAGTGCTTCGGGCTTTGCGGTCTTTCCGCGGCGGCGGTGAATGGCGACGAGGAACCGGTCGTTTTTCTCCACCGTCAGATCCGACAACGGAATCATCACCCGGGTTCCCCGGCGCCGGACCTCCATGATGTGAATGCCGGACTCCCGGTTCGCCAGCGCCGTCTCGGGCAGCTTCATCCCGATCAGCGGCGAACTGCCGCCGATCAGCAGATGGTAAAGCGGTGAGGTGCGGTGGTCGATTTCCAACGCGCCGGTGATGGAGGAGCGGGCGGGAATGAGTTTCGGGCCGAAAATCGTGAGATAGGCGATCCCCGCGATGGCGAGCGGGATGCCGAGCGGGGCGAGTTCGAACATCGTCATGGGCGGCTCGCCGAGATCCCGCAAGGTGCCATTCACCAGAAGATTTGTGGAGGTGCCGATGAGTGTGCAGCAACCGCCGAGGATGGAGGCGTAGGAGAGCGGCATCAGCAGCCGGGAGGCGGCGATGTCCTTGGAGCGGGCGAAACCAAGGGTGACCGGCAACAGGACCGCGACGATGGCGGTGTTGTTCATCCACGCGCTGCAAAAAGCCGCCACCGCGGAAAATGCGAAGATGGCGACGCGGGTGTTTCCGGAAAGCCGGTCCCGCAGCATCCTGCCGATGTGACTGACAGCTCCGGATTTCTCCAGCGCCCCACCGATGACAAAGAGCGCGGCGATTGTCAGCGGCGCCTCGTTGCGGAAAACCTCGGTCATCCGCTCCGGCGGGATCAGACCCAGTGCGACCACAAGGCACAGGATCGACAAGGCCAACACGTCCGGCGAGGCCCACTCGCGAATGAACGCGACGAGCGTCAGGACGATGACAAGCAGGGTGAGGCCGATCTCCGGGGTCATGAGCAGGATCCTCTGGCGAGGTGGGGTGCTCATGAGGGGTGGGAAAGGTTTTGGCAAGGCGGATGGCATGGCGGGCCTTGCCTCGCGGCCGGTCCTGCCCACACTCCACGGATGGAGCGGCCGCGGATTTCGATCAATTTCGCCATCTCGGCAGATGGCAAAATCACCTCCGTCGACCGCCGGCCCTCCGGTTGGACGTCGCGCGAGGATCACCAACGTCTCCTCGAACTCCGCCAATCCGCCCAGGCCATCCTGGTCGGCCGCGGGACCTGGGTCGCGGACAACATGACGATGACGGTCCCTGGTCGGGAAAAACAGCCGCTGCGCTGCGTCGTCTCGCGGGCGGGGGTTTTCCCGGAAGACCACCCACTTTTCCACACCCCGGGCGGGCCCATCCATCTGCTGGCCACCGGCGGAAGCTCCGCCTTCTCATCGCCGGTCGCCCGATTGCACCGCTGCGGGCTGGCCGAATTCCTTCACAGGCTCGCCACCGAACACTCGGTGGAAACGCTTCACTGCGAGGGCGGCGGAGAGCTGGTCCGCGGTCTTGCGGAGTTGGACTTCATTGATGATTTCCACCTCACGCTAGGCGGACATACGCTCTTCGGTGGCGGGACCGCCCCCACCGCCACGGGTGTTCCGGGCGATTTTCTGCCCAAATCCGTGACTTTCTCACTCAGCCACTTCGAACCTCGGCCGGAGCTCGGCGAGTGCTTTCTCAGTTACACCCGCCGGAGGTGATCAATGGTCGGCGTGGGAGTCCTCTCCCTCCGCGGCGTGGCTGCCGTGAGGTTCGTTCAGCTGCTTGGTTCCCGTGCCATCCTCATTGACGAAATCATGGCGTTCGCAGGAAAAGCCGAGCAGGGAAACGACCAGCAGCAGAATTGGAAGGAATTTCATCGCGCCGCTTCATGACCCGGTCGCCACCGGAACGCAACTCCCAAGCCGCGGGAATCATGCGGTTCCAAACCATCCCGCGACCGCCTTCGCCGCCCGTTCGTGCGCTCCCGGCGGACCCAGCTTGGCGGTCGTTTCCGCCAGCCGCGCGCGCAGTGCCTCGCGCTTTGCCGGATCTTCCAGAAAGCCACGCAACGACCGCGTGACCAGCGCGGGGTCCGCATCGGCCTGGATGAATTCCTCCACCACCAGCTCTCCCGCCAGAATGTTCACCAATCCGATGTGGTCGATCTTCACCAACAGCCTGCCCAGCACATAGGTGGACCAGGCCACCCCGTATACCAAGCAGTAAGGCAGTCCGAAATAGGCGGCCTCCAAGGTCGCGGTGCCGCTGGCGATCACTCCGCAGCACGCCCGTTGCATCAGCAGATGGCTGCCGCCGTCGGTCACTTCAATCCGACCTTCCGCCCCTGCCGACCGGAGCAAACCGCGGATCTGCTCCGCCAGCTTGGGAGAGGCGGCCGGGACTTCAAATCTGATTTCCGGCTTCCACAGGGAGAGCCGTTTGGAGGTCTCGATCATCATGGGAAACAACCGCGCCACCTCCCGTTCCCGGCTGCCGGGAAAAAGTCCGACCAGGTGCTCGTCCCGTGCGGATTCCGCCAGCCGATCCTCTTCCAACAGGTCCACCAGCGGATGCCCCACAAAGGTCGTCTTCAACCCGGCCTTCTGAAAAATGGGCTGTTCGAACGGAAACAGGCACAGCATTTCATCCAACAGGCGCACCATTTTCGGAACCCGCCCCTTGTGCCAGGCCCATACCTGCGGACTGATGTAGTAGACGATTTTCGTCGTCGGACATTCCCGCCTCACCGCTTCCGCGAATCGCAAGTTGAATCCCGGATAATCGATTAGCAGCAGAACCTCCGGCTGGAAAACCTTCAGCTCCGCCAGCATCTCGGCAAAGCGCTCCTTGAACCAGCCGTAGTGTTTCAGGACCTCCCAAACCCCCATCACCGCCGCGTTTTCGACCCAGTCCCGCAATCCGCTGCCAGCCACCTCCGCCATCTTCGGCCCCCCCACACCCATCACCTCCAGATCCGGCACCAGGGGGCGCAACGACCTCAGCAATCCCGCCCCGTGCGCATCCCCGCTCAACTCCCCCGCCACCACGTATAGCCTGCTCGCCATCGCCGCGCAACATACGCACCGTCCTCCAACGTGACCATGAAAAACGGGATGCCCGCGCCCACGAGTCTTCCCCTCCGCCGAAATCCGGAAACTTCTGACTTCCGGATTGATTTCGACGCCGACACCGCTTTGATCGCGCTCCCGCCGCTACTCCAGTCCGCACCATTCATGTCCGCCGATCTTTCAAACGCTCCTCGCCCTCCCGGTGAGCCCGCCCGCCCGCTGGGTGAAATCTCGCAGGGCCCTGGCGCCTTCGAACTCTTTCTCGACCGCAACCAGGGCACCTTGGCCATCCTTGCCGTCGTGCTGGTCATCGCCGCCGCCGGATTGGTCGTCTACCGCGGCGTGGCCGATGGCCAACAGAAAGCCGGGGGTGCGGCTCTCAGCGTGGCCGATGATCTCCCTTCGCTCCAAGGCGTGATCAAAAATCATGGGGATACCGTCGCCGCAGGAAGCGCCTCCGTCCTTTTGGCCGACCGCCAATGGGCTGACGGCGACCAGGACGCCGCCATCCAGACCCTTCGCGATTTCATCGCCAATCAACCGGATCACGCCGCGGCCCCGTCCGCCCGCGCAAGCCTCGCTTCCAAGTTGGCCTCCCAAGGCAAGCGGGACGAGGCACGCGCCGAGTTCCAAGCCATCGCGGACGATCCTGACGCCAGATTTCTCGCCCCATACGCCCTGATTTCCATCGGCGATCTTGAAACGGCTGCCGGCGACACCAAAGCCGCAAGACCGTTTTACGAAAAAGCCCGCACCGACCATCCGGGGAGCAACTTCGCGGAGACCGCCAACCGCCGGCTGGCGCTTCTCGATTCCCAAGCGCCGGCGGAAATTGATGCGCCGCCAGCCCCCCCCACGCCCGACGCCGCCCCATCTCCGGGTGCTCCGCCGATGCTCACCCCTCCCCCTTCCCCCTTCTCGTTCGGCACGGATCCCTCGGAACCCGCCGCCCCGTCCGAAGCGCCGGAGGATGCCGCAACTCCGGATCCTTCTGAAATCCCCCCCTCCGATGAACTCGCACCGGCAGAACCGGAAACCACCCCTCCACCCTCACCCGCGGACGAGCCCGCGGAGCCGGAAACCGGCGCGGAAACGGTGGAACCAGGGGTGGAATCGCCGGAGTCCGGTGAGGACGCCACGGATTCCGAAACTCCGGAAGAACCGTAAGTTTGAAATCAGTTTGACAATCCATTCACCTCAACCATTCCTATACACCGTGTTCAAAAAAGTCATCGGCCAAGACGTCAGCGAAAACACCCGCTCCGCACCTCCCATCCCGGAACTCCGCCATCCGGAACCCGCACCCGCCGCTCCCGCGCATTCCGCCCATAGCTCGCACGCGCAGCCGGCGCCAGCACCCACCCGCTCCTCGCCAGCCGCCACCCGCAACGTGCTTTCCACGGATGTGGACATCAAAGGTACCGTCAAATTCACCAACGACCTGGTGGTGGATGGCAAAATCGAGGGGGAAATTTCTTCGGACGGAAACCTGACCGTCGGGGAAAACGCCCGCCTCAAGGCGGAGATCAAAACCTCCACCGTGGTCGTTTACGGCAAGGTCCATGGCAACCTCACCGCCACCGACCGCATCGAACTCAAAGCGAGCTCGGAAGTCGTGGGCGACATCAAAGCCAAGACGCTCTCGATCGAGGCCGGTGCCATCTTTATCGGCAAATCCACGGTCGGCACGCCCACCCAGGCGCCTGCCCAGAGTGGCGGCGGCAAGCAGCAGTCCAACAGCCCGGACTCCGCGAAACAAGGCACGCTCGCCGGGACGGCTTCCTGATGCATCTTCCGGCCCCCCTCTTTTCCGGATCCAGAACGCCTGATCATGGCCGATGAGCCCCAGCGCCATCGCATCGAGGTGACATGCCCGGAATGCGGGCACCTTCAGAGCGAACCCGCACTCGTCGTCTCGACGCAATGCCGGTCCTGCCGGGCGAATTACCAGGTCCGGGACGGGAAAGGAGTCGGCCGCAACCGCCCTGCCACCCGGCTAGCCAAACCTCGCAAAGACCCCACGCCCACCGCCCAAATCAAGCCGGCCGCTCCCTCGCAGCCGCTCCTGCGCCGGATCCCGGCCCCGCCGAAGCCCTTCCTGGTCAGGCTATTCACCCGTATTAAGCCGCCCCGGCAGATCATTTGCTTCGGCTGCGACCACCATTTCACCGCCATCGCGGAGGCCCAGTCGAGCCAATGTCCGCGGTGCAGCACCTACGTCAGCCTGCGCGATTACGAAATCACGGAACCCTGGAACCGCCGCATCCAGACCGGCGGCAATGTGGTGATCGCCAAAACCGGTTCGGTCTCCGGCGTCACCATCCAGTGCCACAACCTCACCGTCCTCGGCGAGCTGGCAGGCTCGGTCGAGTGCTCCGGCAATCTCATCATCCG
This sequence comes from Verrucomicrobiales bacterium, assembly GCA_038256845.1. Taxonomy (GTDB): domain Bacteria; phylum Verrucomicrobiota; class Verrucomicrobiia; order Verrucomicrobiales; family Akkermansiaceae; genus Luteolibacter. Next base: position 16,126 of record JBBSJY010000082.1, read on the forward strand.
CAGCCACGGCAAAATCCTCGGAAAAGTCCACTGCCGCCAGCTCCGGGTCGAGCGCGGCGCACGGGTCGAATTCCTCAATCCCGTCACCGCCGACACCGCCTTCATCGATGGCAACGTCCGCGGCCAGATCACCTGCGGCGGCGGCATCACCTTGGAAAAGCGCAGCCACCTCCAGGGTCTCGTCCGCGCCGCCTCCCTCGTCGTCAAACCGGGTGCCAAACACACCGGCACCATTGAGATGATCCAAAGCCCCACTCCCGCCCCCTGAGCGAAAAATTCGATGTCCAATGTTGGACGACCCCTACGGCGTCACCGCCGGCCTAATGCTGCGTCTCGCATTTCAGTAACCCGCTCACCGGCGGCATCGGCAGGCTCACGAAATCGGGCCGCTCGGTCTCCTTCGCCGCCGATGATCATCCGCCAGCGGTTTTGATTGCCAGCTGCCGCGGCAAGCGGAAGAGTTCGCCGTCTTGAAAGTCGTCGCCATCGCCAATCAGAAAGGCGGGGTCGGGAAAACCACCACCGCCCTGAACCTGTCCGCCGCCCTCGCGTTGCGCGGCCACCGGGTGCTGCTCGTGGATCTCGACCCGCAAGCCAACTGCACCAGCGGCCTCGGTATCGAGCCACCCGACGGCAGCAGCATCTACCCCGTGCTGGTCGGCGAAACCACCGTCGCCCAGCAGATCCTCCCTACCGGCCGCGACAACCTCTCGCTCGTCCCCTCCGAGATGGACCTCGCCGGCGTCGAAATCGAGCTGGCCCGCAGCGACGACCACCTCATCCGCCTCCGCAGCATCCTCCAAGGCCTCAAACCGAACGACCTTTTCGAATATTGCATCCTCGACACGCCCCCCTCTCTCGGGGTCCTCATGACCTCCGCTCTCGCCGCCGCAGATGAGATCCTCATCCCGCTCCAATGCGAGTGGTTCGGCCTCGAAGGCCTGGCGAAAATCGTCCACGTCATCGACCAGATCCGCGGCTCCGGAGCAAATGCCGACATCCGCCTCGAAGGCATCGTCATGACCATGTACGACGGCCGCACCCTGCTCTCACGGCAAGTCGTCGAGGAGGTCTCGCGCTATTTCCCGGACCAGATGTACCGCACCGTCATCCCGCGCACCATCCGGTTGGGCGAAGCCCCCAGCCACGGCAAAACCATCTTCGAGCACGACCCCTCCGGCATCGGCGCTCAATCCTACGGCACCCTGGCTGACGAGTTCCTCACCCGTCACGCCGCCGTCGGCCCGCTGCTCGCCACCCGCTGATCTCCCCGCAAGTCCCGGCCCCCTCAGCCGCGCGACCAAGGGCGACAGCGTCGAAAAGAGAAGGGAGCACAGGGAATGTGGGCGTCTCGCCCACAACGCATTACCCCAGGCACAACCAACAAGGGGGCACAGGAATTTTGCCTGTTTCTCGCGGAGCACCCCCGTGCCCCGGCCCCGTGGCGGCGCTTTGCACCCGCCGGGCTAAAGTAGCGGCGATCACCCGTCGCCGCGAATGAACTCCCGAAAAGGGGCACACGCGTCCCGCCTGTTCTTCCCCATCACCCCATTCCACTGCCAAACTTCCGCCTTCGAGCTCTTCAGACTTTGGCGTCAAAACATTCTTCCTCCGAGTCCCTCCGCGCCTTTGCGGTGAACCTCTCCGGCCTTCCGGCCTTTGACCTTCGTCATTCATCCATCCATTCCCACAGCGGCCGACCACTGATCCAACTGCCAGCCATCACCCGTCGCACCTTCCCGCAACCGCTCCAACGGAACCAGAAAGGGGCACAGGCGTCCCGCCTGATTCTCAGGGAGCACCGCGATCGCCCGGCCCGTGGCGGCGGTTTCCAACCGCCCGGCCCAAGTAGCGACGATCACCGGTCGCCGCGAATCATTCCCCCGCCCCACCGTCCACATCCTTCACCCGCAGCCTCAACCTGCCACGGCGTAGCGCAGCGAAGACGGACCGGCTCCATCACCGCAACCCGC
>JBBSJY010000083.1:0-17891 GCA_038256845.1 Verrucomicrobiales bacterium
CTTGGAAGTGGGGTTCAAAACCCGCACCCGGCAGTTACCGCGACCGACTGGCAGTCTCTCGTGCCGGTGCTTGTCGCGCCGACGGGCGGAAACTAGTCCAGCACCCCCACAAACGTCAATACGTTTCGTGCGGTTTTTTCAGTTTTTTTTCCAGGGAGGCGCAGACCCTTGAAATCAAAGAGGTTTCATCTGGAAAATCACGCGTAAAATCGTCGTGTTAGCGGCTTGTTTTGAACAGAAATTCGGGGATTTTGTAAATCTGAGGTCGCGCCGAGCGATTTGTGACCCCGGCGGTCGTTACGACGGTCTTTTATAATGCGGGACAGCCGTCTCTTTTCTGTCGGTTGGAGCTTGCCGGGTTGCAGCCCGGGTTCGGGAAAGCGCCTTATTTCCCCACCCCGCTCAGCGGATGCGCGCTGACGACTTTCCACACCGTCTGCTGAATGATCTCCGCGAGTTTCTGATCCGTCACACCGTATGGCTCTGTCGGAAGTCCAACCGGTGATTCGCCGTAGAGGACGCTGAAAAAGGCGCAGCCGACGAGATACGCACCCGCCTCGTTCAGGTGAATGCCGTCTTTGTAGAGCTGGAAGATGCTATGGTAGCCGGGCACCTCGCCGGCTTTCATCCGCAGGTGCAGGTCGTTCATGATATCGCCGACGGGTATCATCCGCACGGGCTTCTTCATTTTCGGATTCGCGCGGCGAACCTCCTGCACGAGCTGCTCGAAGTAGTCGCGGGTTTCGTTGCTGCCATCCCAGCCGCCTGTGTATTTCCGCTCCCAGCGCGCGGTGAAATCGTCCACGGGCCCCGGGCCGACGGGGATTCCTTTCACATCGGTCCGGTAGGCGTCCTTGTCGTATTCCGCCGACTTGCCGTCGATGGTGATGCGCGGCCAGCGCGAGTAGATGTAGAACTGCACCTCCGGGCTTTTCGGCAGCGCTTGGTCGATGAATTTTTGGATCGTGACGAGATCCCCCTCGGTGTCCGCGCCCTCCTCGTTCATGTTCGTGAGCAGGCGGTCGAAGGGCTGCAGTGTGATGGCGTCCCACTGGAAATTCGCGAGCGCGTCTTTGGCATACCCGAAGGGCTGCTCGATGAACCCGCTTTTTTCATCCGACGCGTTCCAGATCAGGAACAGCGGTGATCCCGGGATCATGTGGCGGCCCCAGGTCTGCTTAAAACCCCGGCTTCCGGCAAGTTCCGCGAGGGCTGGATATTTCACCGTATCGGTGACGCTGTTGCCGACGAAGTACACGCGGAACTCGCGCTCCGGGTCCTGGGCTTGCGCGGAGACGGTCAGGAGCAGGATGGCGGCGGCGCGGATGGTGGGGAATCGCATGGCGAGGATCGTTATCATATTCGGAAAGGGAGCGCAACGAGGATCTGGGAACCGCCGCTCGACACCCCACTCCGTAAAGGATAACAAGCGGGCCGCTGCAGATGAACTGGCGAAATAGATCGCAGCAATCCGACGCGACCGCCCAGCTATCGCAGTGCCATTCACTCCGGACCCCATTGACTTGCGCGGCGAAACAGCGGATTTCCCGTGCAACCGCTGGCTTAGGATCGACTTGCCTGAAGTGAAAACAGGGAGCCTCCGATCACTCGGTGACTCCCTGTATTGTAAATCGAGGCTAGTCCTGCGTTCAGGCGCTGCGGCGGCGATTGGTCAGGAGCGCCAGCATTCCCACCGCACCCAGGAGGGCTGCGGACGGCTCAGGGATCGAGGTGAACTGAACAGCTTGCTGAAACGCCTGTAACCCGCCGGCGGTCAGGGAGGTATCGGTGAATGCATTCTGGTTCAGGGCAAAGAAGGTTCGGGGGCCCGCGACCGTGTGCGTGCCGGTACCGCCAAACTGCTGCCCGGTATTCCATGCCATGATGACAGGGCCGAGATTGTTGCCGATCTGTCCCGAGTCCGCATTCAAGGTGCCAACAATCGTGCCTGTGCCAACATTTGGTAGTGCTCCGGAGTTCAGGGTCGCACTCTGTAAACCGAAACCGTCACTGTAAATGTTGGCGGGATTTGTCAGCCCGGCCACAATGGGATGAGTCGGGGTGTTTAGCGTTGTTTCGTTCGTACTGGGAGTACCAAGAGTGAATTCGGCACTACCGGAGTTGTACCAACCGGCCCGGTCGTTACGTGTCTGGAACGGCGAAATCGAGAGAATGCCAGTTGTCACACCGGCCCAGCCGGGACGGTCGAAGGTGGTAGAGCCACTACCGACCGCGCTGCCAAACACCACAAGGCTAAAGCCTTGCAGGTATTGCTTCACAGTGACTCCGGGAGAAAAGCTATCCGCTGCGGTGATATCGGCTTTGAAAACGCTAGCCACGCTTGTAGTCTGGTAATCCGCCCCGAACTGAGCCGTCGCAAACGCGGTACTGAACGGACCTGGGTTAAGTCCGGCGTCGCTAATGACCAAGACGGCGGATTGGGCTGTCGCGCTGATTCCGATGATGGCGGTGGTCAGCAGAGGAAGGAGGCGTTTTTGCGTAGGTTTCATGGTTGTACTTTGTGTGTAATGTTTGTTTTTGATTTAAATTGATCACGAGCCAAAAGGATTTGTTTCCATCTGCCGGTCAACGTAGTGGATCATTGCGTAAACGCATTTCTTTGCCTATTCCCCACATGGGGAATGCTGCGAAGAAATTTCCCTGGTCAGACATCAGGACAAATGCAGGATGCCCCGCCTGATCGCGATTGTCGCAGCCTCGGTGCGGTCGGCGGCCCCGAGCTTGTGGATGATGCTCTCTACATGCGCTTTGGCGGTGTGGTGGGTGAAACCGAACACCCCGGCGATCTCCCGGTTGCTCAGTCCTTTTGCCAACACCCCCAGCACTTCCATCTCCCGCGCGGTGAGAGTCGAGCCCGGTTCCCGCTCCGCCAGCCGCTCGGAGGCCACCCCGTCGATGTGTCGTCCTCCCGCATGCACCTTGCGGATCGCACTGAGCATTTCCTCGCCAGGGACATCTTTGAGTAGGTATCCCGCCGCCCCGGCCTCCATCGCGCGGAATACATCCTCCTCGCCATCAAAGGTTGTCAGCATGAGGATACGCGCCTCCGGAAACTCGGCCCGGATCGCGCGGATCGCTTCGATCCCGGTCATTCCCGGCATGCGCAGATCCATCAGCGTGACATCCGGGCGGTGCTTGCGGAAAAAGGCCAGCGCCTGCGCACCATCCTCCGCCTCGATCACCTCGCCGATATCCGGTTCCATCCGCAGAATCGCCGCAAGACCCATCCGGACGATGTAGTGATCGTCCACGATCATGACTGCGAGGGGCGCGGTCTTTTTCATACGCTGGGGGCCAGCGGGGTGGCGGGTTGGGTGAGAGCCACGCGCACCTCGATGACGGTTCCCGCTCCCGGCGAGCTGGAAAGTTGGAGCTGCCCGCCGATCCGTTTGACCCGCTCCCGCATGCCCAGCAGACCGAAATGCCCGCCTGCGGGAGCGGCTCCCAGCCCGGGATCAAATCCGACCCCGTCATCACTAATCCGAAGAAGCGCGTCCACTTGCGAATACTCGAGTTCCACCCGGATGTCGGTGGCACGGGCATGCTTTCTCGCGTTCGCCACCGCTTCCTGCCCCAGCCTCAGAAGATTGCTCTCGACCAGCTCCGGAAGCCGCACCACCCGCCCGGAAACCTCCACCGTGATTGGCAGGCCGCTACCTTGCGCCGCCTGCCGCGTCACGATCTCCAGCGCGCCGGGCAGATCATTCTCCTCCAGTACCTGCGAGCGGAGATTCCACACAGAGCTCCGGATCTCCCCCTGCGTCTCGCGCACCAGGCGCCTGGCAAGCTCCAGATGCCGCGGGACCGCCTCCGGCGCGCGCTCGCTTCCCCGCGCTGCAGCCTCCAGTTGCAGCCCGATTCCCGCGAGCGCCTGGGCGAGATTGTCGTGGAGTTCGCGAGCCAGCCGACTCCGCTCCTCCAGCACCCCTTCGGCCACATTCCGGGCGCTGATTTCCTCACGCAGCTCCGACGTCCGCCGCTTCGCCCGCCGTGACAGCCGCTCATGCGCCAAAAGCAACGCCGCCTCCGCCTCCTTCCGCGCCCTCACCTGCCGCGCGAGGTCGCGGTTTTTACGGTTCAAAACCAAAGCCCAGACGAAAGCAAGGAGCAGCACCGCACTTACCACCGCGAGCGCCGTCCGGATGCGCTCCTGCGTCCACCACGGCGGCAGCCTCACCACCACCAGATCGGCATCGCTCCGCAACTGGAGTTGGAACCCCGGCTGGCCCGGACCCGCCCCCGAGCCGTTGAGAGGCCGCAGAAGCACCACCCCCGTCACCTCCACCACGGTGTCCTTTTGCAGGAGAAACCCGTCCCGCGCTGTCCCCTCATTTGGCAAACGTGCCTGGAAAACAACGTTCCCGTCATCAAGCACCCACAAATCCTCCATCGCCCCGCGTTGATGTTCCATCACCGTCGCCCTGATTGTGACCAGCGCCCCGTGGTCACCGCTTCCAGGCGCTCCGCCGGACTGCAACCGCAAAGGAACTTCGGCATTTCCCTTACCCGTGCTGCGGAACACCGCGTCCCGCAGTACCAGACTTCCCTCCACCCGCTCCGCCCGACCCACCGCCTGCGCGATGTCCCCAGGGCGCAAGGTTCCTGGCTGGCTGCTGGCCACCCAAACATTCGCCCACGGCCCATTCGACTCAATCGACAGGAAAAACCCCACGCCCGGAACTTGCAAACGCACCTGCCCCTGAATGTGGTTGCGCGCCCCGGTGTTCGTCATGAATCCCAGGAAGACCTCAAGCCCCGCCTGCACCGGCGTGGCGTAGAGTCCCTCCAGTGCTTCCGGATCAATCTGAATCTCCTCCAGCGACGGCAAAAACAGCCAGTCATGCGGATCGTCCCCCGCCAGCCCCCTCAAGCCAAAGACCCCGCGGGCCGTTACCCGCAGACCTTTCAGGTGCCCGGGCGGCGAGCCCAGGCGGGTGCCCGCCGGGATCGCGAGTGTCATCGGCTCCTCCCCTCGCATCACCTCGATGAGAAAACGGCCGTTGGCCTCCCGCACACCGCTCACTTCCCCTGAAACGGAGATCCACTGGGCATCATGCCGCACATGGTCGATTTCCCCCGCCACCTCAATGGGATCGGGGTAGGAGCCAGCACCCAATACGCGGACGTCCGCATCACGGTAAAGCCCGCCTGTCACGATCCTGCCAAGATCGCCGGCGGCGCTGATGCCGTCCACCTCCACCCGGTCCCCGGCATTGACCGTCGAACTGAACGCCCGGATGTAGATGCCTCCCGTTTCGTCCTGAAGGAACGTCAGGTACCATCCTGGTTCATGATAGGTCACAACTCCCCGGAGCTTTACGGGGTAGCCCCTGGCCGACTCCTCATGGCTCAGGGCCCGCACCTCGCGCACCGTCGTCAGCAAAGGCAATTTCTCTCCGGCCGCCGCCACCACCGACGAGACGAAGCATCCGAGGAGGAAATAAAAGCCAGTGAGGCGCGACATCCCCCTATGCATAATGTGGCCGGCCCGAGAAAGGAATCATTTTTCCGGCGGTAATCGCGTTTCACCGCCAGATTCAGTTCGTGAACCTCCTCGAGACCGAAAATGTCTGTTGCGCCATTCTTCGTGACAGCCAGACGTTTTCCCTCGAAAGCCGGACAAGGGCGGGCGGCGCCAGTTGTATTCCAGCACTGCGTGAAAGAGGGTTGAAGCCTTCCCCGTTATAAGGCGTGTTGATCACAAGCAATTTCAGGGTGGCCACCGCTCAGCGTCCAAGGGAACCTGTGGATTCGGAGCGGCGGCGGCTCAATCCGCTTGCTTGGCGCAAAAGTTGTGCACTGACATAGCCTACAACCATTCTAACATTTTTCCCCTATGAAACCGAACCCAGCATTCCTATCCGTCCTTATACTCGCCCTCGCGAGCCAGGCCTTCGCCTCCTACATCTGGATCGAGGGGGAAAAACCCTCCTCGGGCACCCCGACGAAACACTCGTGGTATCACGATTCGGTGAAAAAGGACTCGCTCTCTGGAGGGGACTTCATCAGCCATTTCGATGCCAGCCAGGCAGCGGAGATGGCCTATACTTTCCAGGCGGACGAGGCGGGTGATTATGTCCTCTGGGCACGCCTGAATCCGGTGCGGACGAAAATCTCCGTCTCCATTAACGGAGCGAAGAAACAGGAGATTGATTTGTCGGAGGCGACGGACACCCAGAACATCGCCAGCGATGGCAAGCCGGATCTCCGGTTTCTCGCATGGGTGAAGGTCGGCAGTTTTCCTTTAAAAAAAGGCGGAAATGAGGCGGTATTCCATTTCGAGAGTGAGAACAGTTTCCACGGCTCCCTGGATTGCTTCTTCTTCGATAATGGCAGCTTCATCCCTCAAGGAACGCTCAAACCAGACGAAGCGGAGGAGCACAGACGCAGGCAGGCAGAAGCCAACCGTGGCTGGACGCCGTGGCAGCCGGGCAAGGATGAGTTTGGCGAAAGCGCCATCGATCTCCGTGCCCTCAACGAGCGGTTCGCTGGCGAGCACGGCCACATCATCGCCAGGGGCGAAAGCCTCGTCCGTTCCGGGGATGGCGAGGAAATCCGTTTCTGGGCTGTCAACGGACCGCCGCACAGGCTCTCCGGGCAAGCTCTCGCGGACTGCGCACGCATGCTCGCGAAGCACGGCGTGAATCTCGTGAGGATCCACGGAGGTGTTTACGATGGTAAAACCGGAGCCCTCGATGATGCCAAGGTCAAGCATGTCCGCGAGATCGTCGCCGCGATGAAGAAGGAAGGGATCTACTCGCACCTCTCCATCTATTTCCCCCTCTGGCTCAAGCCGGGGAACGAGCCGGGCTGGCGGGAAGGGGCGGATGGCGACAAGCCCGCATTCGCCCTGCTCTTCTTCGAAAAGGATTTCCAAGAAATGTACCGTGGCTGGCTGAAAGCCGTCCTCTCGGAAAAGGACGCTTCCGGGATCTCCCTTGCCGACGATCCCGCGCTCGCAGGCGTCGAGTTGCTCAACGAGGATTCCTTCTTCTTCTGGACCTTCGGTTACCAAAACATTCCCCTCCCGCAGATGACGAAGCTGGAGTCAATGTTCGGAAAATGGGCGGCGAAGAGGTATGGCAGCGCCGCAGCCGCGTTGGAAAAATGGAACACCGGTCATGAGCGGGATTCCGCTGCGGAGGGCAACCTCGGATTCCGGGAATTGTCTGCCATGTTCACAAACAAGACCCTCCGAGACCAGGACACCGCCCGTTTCCTCTATGAGACGCAGCGGAGTTTCTACAAAGACCACGTCGCGTATCTGAGAAAACTGAAGTTCAGGGGGCTCGTCACCGCATCGAACTGGACAACGGCGAACAACGACATCCTCGGCCCGTTGGAAAAACTCTCCTACACCGATGGAGACATCATCGACCGCCACGGTTACTATGACACCAACCACTCCGGCGACAACGCCGGTTGGTCCCTCCGCGAGGGGCACACCTATTCGGATCGCAGCGCGCTTCGCTTTGATGGGCTGAAGCCCGGTTCCGAAAAGGATTTTAGCCATCCAGCGATGGACACGATGACGAACCTGAAGCCATCCATGATTTCCGAAACCACCTGGAACCGACCCAATCGCTACCGGGGCGAGGCTCCGCTCTACTACGCTGCCTACGGCGCCCTGCAAGGCACGGACGCAATCGTCCACTTCGCCCTCGACAGCGCGGATTGGGCGGTCAAGCCAGGCTACCTAATGCAGCCCTGGACCCTTATGTCACCTACCCAGATGGCGCAGTTCCCCGCCGCCGCCCTCATCTACCGCAAAGGTCTTATCTCTGAGGGCGCGCTTATCGCGAACGTCACCCTGACGCTGGCGGATGCCTTCGCTTTGAAAGGAACCACGCTTGCGCAAAAGGCAAATCTCGATGTCCTCCGCCAGGCGGATGTGACTGGCACCGCCGAAGCCACAGGGGGAATCGACCCGCTCGTCAGTTACGTCGGCCGCACCAACCTCTCCATCGGGGAAAAGGATGCGAAGGCGCACGTTGCCGATCTGGGAAAATACATCGACCGGGGGAAGCAGACCGTCACCAGCACCAGCGGCGAGCTGAAGCTGGACTACGGAACCGGCATTCTCCGTATTGACGCTCCCGCCGCCCAGGGCGCGAGTGGGAACCTCGGGCAGGCCGGCTCCATCGGGCTTTCCGATCTCACCATCACCTCGGATCTGGATACCGCGCACATCGTAGCCGTTTCTCTGGATGGCAAGCCGCTCAGGGAATCCGCGAAAATCCTCCTCCAGGTGATGACCGAGGAAAAGTCCACTGGCTTCACAACAGCGGAGTCCGGAGGCGTCCGCACAATCACCAGCCTCGGCACCGACCCGTGGCTCATCAGGGAACCCCGTGGCACCGTCACCTTCAAGCGCCCTGACGCCTCTGCGCTCACCGTCACCGCTCTCGATGGCAATGGCTATCCAAGAGCAACCGCCGCAAATATCGGCAACGCGGACGAAATCCGCCTAGATCCCAATACGGTTTATTATCTGGTGGAAGGGAAATGAGTTTGATACTGTTTCGAAAGTCATGCCCTTCACCGGGTTGAACCGAAAAAACCATGAAATACCCCAACCTGTTCCTAGGGATCGTCCTCGCTATGATGGCACTGGCCAATGGCAACGCCATTGCGGCAGAACCTAGCCCCGCACCTGGAACGGTTCCCGCGATCCCCGATCACATCCCCAACGTGACCCAGGTTCCCGGAAGGCTGTTGTGGCGTTCCCCGGGCACCCAGAGTCGCATCACCAACATCGTCTATCACAACGGCTGGTTCTATACCAACATGGTGACGGGTTCCGACCGCAAGGCATGGAGGTTTGGCAGCAACACCTCCGTCTCCTCTTTTGCGCAGGTGCCCGGGTATGGTAACGACCAGTTGACCCTTTTCAATGACCACGGAAATCACGGCCATTCCAAGAGCGGGGAACACGCGGGGGGGGCCTATGGCTTCGGCCTGAAGCGGCAGAGCCTGGGGGTCAATGTGATGCAGGAAATGCCCGAGTTCGAAACTTTCACTCCATGGAGATCCGAGGGGCACCGGATGTATTGGCCCTGGTTGCTGCCTTTCCATTGGGTTCAATATGCGGGTCTTGATGTCCCGACCCCGACCTTTCTTACCCGCCCCAACCGGACCAAGAACGGTCCCCAGACGCTTTACCAATGGAATTCCCTCGCGGAAGATGGCGTGACCGGAAACAGCATCCTCGTCGGCAACCTCCTTTTCATCACCTCGGACGAACTCGGGATGGGAGTGCTTTGCTACGATATCTCCCCGGTCTTCAACACCCCCGCCCAGCGCCCGGTCCTGCTCGATAAGCTCGTCGGTAACTTTGGTGCCTATATTGCGGTTCCCTTTGAGCACTACCTCGTGCTCGCCCGGCAGGATAGCAGGAATGTGGAGGTGGTGGACTTCTCCGACCCGACGGATCTCAAGCACGTCGCCAGCATCGATACAACCGGCACATCAGGTTGGTCAGGTAATACCAGCGTCCCTTATGTCCAGGCGAAGGATAACTTCATCTTCACCCAACGGCATAAAATCGACATGAACACCTTCAAGCCCGTGCTTGAGTTCAGCCAGACCGGGGTGGGTCGCCCACAGGGTTCGGTCACAGGTGGCGTCGATACCAGCCAGTATATGAAACCCATCGGCAACCTGCTCATCACCGCCGGCTACAGTTTCCAGGAAACCGACCGCCTCGCCATCTGGGCCCATCAGGCGGAGCCGGACACCAAGAAACCTTACGTTGGCTACCACATGCCGCGCCCCGGGCAGACAAACTATCCTCTCGGTGCGCCCATCACCCTGATGATCCACGAGGCTCTCGAGTCCTACACCATCGTCAACGGTACCAGCATAATCCTGCGCGAATTCGGCACCACCACTCCGCTTGACTGCTGGACTTCCTTTTCCCACGAAGGGGTGCTTACCCTCACCCCGAAGGATTACCTGCAGCTCAACAAGACCTATGAAGTGGTATTGGTCGATGGGCTGATCAAGGACGCCGTGGGCAACGGCATCGAGCCCTACTCATTTACCTTTTCCACCGGATCCAGTGTCAGCGGGGGCAATGCCTCCCCCACCATCAGCCTTTTTGCGGCCAATCCCTCTCCCGTGGCTCCCAATGCGACGGTCGGGTTCACGGTAGCGGCCAGCGACCCGGAAAATGACGCGTTGGAATACCGCATCAACTATGCGGACGGCAGCCCCATCACCGCTTGGAGTTCCAGTAAAACATTCACCCGCAGCTATCCCTCCGCCGGCCACTACAGCGTCAAGCTGCAGGTTCGCGACCAGAAGCCTGGCGGATTCACCTCCACCGTTTCCAAGGATCTGGTTCTCACCGTCGGCACCGTTCCCTCCGGCACCAGGCCCACCCATTCCAGCACCATTGCCCTCGACCCTGCCAACCGCCGCGTCTGGGTCGCCAATGCAGATGCGGACACCGTTTCGATTCTAAATGCGGATACCAATGCCAAGACGGCTGAGTTCAGCCTCAACGCTCTGCTCGGTACCAGCACCTCCATCGATCCCCGCGCGGTTGCCATTGATGCTTCGGGCAATGCCTGGATCGCCTGCCACGATGCCGACCGGGTGGCCGTGGTCGGCCCCACCGGCATCCTCCTTGGCCAGATCCTCACCGGTTACGGCTCCGCTCCCATCGGGGTGGCCATCACGCCCAATGGCACACAGGCATTTGTCACCCTTACAGGGAAGGGAACCCTGAAACGCTACAGCACCGCTTCCCGTGCCGAGACCGGCTCCCTCGACCTTGGACCCACCCCACGTGCAATCGCCATCACCGGGGACGGCACCCGCGTTCTCGTGACCCGTTATATTTCCGCTGCCAACCGCGGCACCGTCTGGGATGTCGCAAATGGAGCCTCCCTTTCGCTGAACCGCACCTACGGCCTGACCCGCGACCGGAACCCGGACACTGCCAACAACGGCCGCGGCATCATCAACCAGCTTGCCGGAATCACCATCAGCCCGGACAACCGGTGGGCCTGGGTCACCGCATCCAAAATGAACGATGAACACGGCCTGTTCTTCAACGGTGCCGCCAACACCGACAATGCTGTGCGTGCCGTGGTCGCCCGCATCGAACTCGACCGGTCCGCCGAGCGGGACGGCAGCGTCGATCGCCTGGATGTGGACAACAGCGAGTCCCCCACCAGTGTCGCCTTTTCCGCCATCGGCGACTGGGCATTCGTCACCCTGCAGGGCAACAACGAGATCGCGGTCTACGATGATCTCGCGCTTCGTAGTGGCCAGTTCCGGACGCCGCGCTGGCGGGTTTCCACAGGTCTCTCTCCCCAGGGCCAGGTTTTCGATCCGGCCTCCAACAAGCTGTTTGTGAACAATTTCATGGACCGAAGCGTCTCGGTGCTGGATCTCGGCGCGTTCATTTCCCAGGGCACCCGCAATGCTCCAACCGTGCATACTGGCACGGTGGCGACCGAGAAGCTCTCCCCTCAGGTGCTCCTGGGCAAGCAGCTCTTTTACAATGCCGGACTTACCGACGACCTCGGCACCGAGATCATGAGCCGCGGCAGCTATGTGAGCTGTGCCACCTGCCACAACGATGGAGGGCAGGACGGACGCGTCTGGGATTTCTCCCAGCGTGGCGAGGGACTGCGCAATACCATCGACCTCCGCGGGCGCGTCGGCACCGGCCACGGAAACGTCCATTGGACCGCCAATTTCGATGAGATCCAGGACTTCGAGGAAAACATCCGCGCCCACCAAGGCGGCAGGGGTTTCATGAGTGCTGAAACCCTCAGCTCTCCCCTCGGTGCCCCGAAGGCCGGCCAGAGTGCCAACCTGGATGCCCTTGCCGCCTATGTCGCCAGCCTGAACAACGCAACCCTGCCGAAGAGCCCGTGGCGCAATGCCGATGGTACCATGACCACCGGAGCCCAGGCCGGCCAGGCCGTTTTCAGTGCCCGGAACTGCGCCTCCTGCCACAGTGGCACACAGATGACCGACTCCACCGGCGGTGAGGGCGTCAGTCCCACCCTCCACGATGTCGGCACCCTGAGAACGGGTTCCGGCATGCGCCTGGGAGGCACCCGCCCCGGCATCGACACCCCCACGCTGGCAGGGGTTCACGCCACCGCTCCCTACTTCCACGATGGTTCCGCGAAAACCCTGGCGGATGTCTTCCGGGTGGCCGGCGGCACCGTTTACCAGGCGGAGGATGGCACCCTCTCCGGCGCCGCCGTGAAACCCGGATACATCAGCATCAACTATTACAACCAGGTCCAGAAAGGCGGGCTGGTCCAGTGGAACGGCAGCGGCTCCGTCACCTTCCCCACTGTCCCCGGTGGCGGCACTGCGGGCACCGGCGCCATCGAGGTCCGGTTTACGTCCGGAGGCAGCAAGAATCTTAACATCCGCGTGAACTCCACCAACTATCCGTTGACCGTCGTCGGCCAGAACAACGGCTGGCAATTCGACCACTACGAGGTCGCCCGTCTAGAAAATGTCAACTTCAGCGGTGGGAACAACACCATCGAGATTTCCAGCAGCTCGGATGGCATTGGCGTTGATTCCATTACTGTCAGCACCCCGTCTGATCTCGCAAAGGCGCAGGCGCACCGCAGCGTACTATCGCTGGGCGCGGCCGACCGTGACAACCTGGTGCAGTACCTCCGCGAGTTGGATGGATCCTCCATCGCTGCGATCGTGGCTCCCAATCCGGGAGGAATCGGCACAGGAGACCTCGTCCGGTTCCGCAGCGATTTCAACCTTCCCACCGATGGATCCGGGGACGCTGCCACACCTGCCAACGACAGTGTCGCCAATCTCCTGAAATATGCCTTTAACATGATGGGATCCGGTCCCAAGCAGCAGGCCGGACTCGACCAGCCGAATTCGGGCGTGCTGGATGCCAACGGCTCTTCCGGCCTGCCTTTTATAACCATGGAGGACGGCACAAACAGTCTCCAGATCACCTACGTACGTCGCAAGGCCGGCTCCGATCCAGGTGTCGTTTACACGGTGGAATTCAGCGGCACGATGGAGACCGGCTCCTGGGCATCCAACGCGGCCGCCTCGGAATCCGTCTCACCGCTTGCGCCTGAAAGCTTGTTCGAGCGGGTAACGGTCACGGACTCCCCCAGCACCGGCTCCCGGCGCTTCGTCCGGGTAAGCGTCGGCGCCCAATAGCGTCCGGTTAGGGCTTAGCAATGGCCAGAATCATTTTTTGAATCGTAAAAGAGTAAGGGCACGACGAACCTGACGAACCTGACGAATCGAACGAATCCCACGGAATCTTTGCGTGTCGAACCAAGCGTCTTGTCGATTCAATACTCTTTGGGAGCAACGAGCGGAGAAGACCTCCACTCATTGGGACAGATCCCAAAACACCAGTATTGCTTTTTTTCCTTTTTGACCTCACATATTCATCGTTCCCCGGAAAAACCCTTACCCGTCCCTACGGCGGATCCAACGGCTTTTTCAAGGGAATTTCTTAAGAACCGTAGTAAAAAATTGCACATAAAACCATAATGATAAAATCAATGAAACAAACATTCGCAATCCTCACATCCCTCGGCCTTTGCGCGACTGCACAAACGCATGCGGCATTCATGATATCTAACGCAGAAACGCTACCCTTCACGGGCGGCACCTTCACCGCTGGCACCTCCACGACCGAACAGTGGTATGGCGGTGGTGATGGCTCAAAGGCCACTGGCGGTAATCCGGCTCAGTTCATGAGCGGAGCGGCTTTCGAGGCCACAAGTTTGGCCTTTGTGACCTTGCCCGCGCCGGTTACGAGTGAGGAATGGAAGCTAACCTATGATTTCATCGGTGAACAAAACTGGTCCGGAAACAACCGGATTTACCTCATCGGATTGGAAACTGGAGCATCCCTAACCAATGAAGCCAGTCTTATTGGAGACGGGGACTTCAATAATCCCCAGCCGGCGGCTGGAATCAGCATCATTTCCGGATCCGCGCTCGGAGATGTGGCATCCTGGACATCCTATGCGCCTGCAGCGTTCACCATTCCGGCAGGTCTGTCGGCCGTGGCAATCGGCATCACGGGAAACAATGCTCCTGCCGTTTTCGGGCTGGATAATTTGCACGTCATCCCCGAGCCTTCGAGCATGGCCTTGCTAGGTCTTGGTGCCGCCGGCCTGCTGGTGCGCCGCCGCCGCATTTGAGTTTTTTCGCAGGGCGGGCCGGCTTAGTAGGTTTTGTCGGCCTTTATCTGCGGGGATAAACCGCCCCGTGTGGTTCCGAACGGGATCGCACGGGGCTTTATTTCGCGCACTGCCTTATGAAGCGCGGTGGCAGAGTGGGGCACGAACCCCGGCACCGTACCCGACAGGGATCGCATCTGATCCCCGAAATATCGAAGCATTTTTCGATGCTTTGCGTAATCCGTGGCGACCATGGATTTTTAAAACTCCCCATGACACTGACTAAACCCATCGCTTCCTGGCATTCCAAGCTCACCCGGAACGTGTGGAGGTGCCTGCTGGTTTTCATCCTTTCCGGACTTGCGCCGCTGTCGGCACAGTTCACCAATACGGCAGAATCCGCCGGGCTGAATTTACACCATCCCACCGGCGCTCCCGCGTGGGCCGATATCCCGGGTGAATCCCGCCCGAACCGACTCTACGTGGGCCAGGCCACCTGCGCGGTGGACCTCAATGGAGATGGCTGGACAGATTTGATCATCACCCGTTACCTCGCCCCCTGCCTGGTCCTGATCAATCAGCAGGACGGAACTTTTTCCGGTGACCAGGCTGCCGCATACGGTCTCGATGGCGTCTCCGACATCGGTGCCGTCGTGACAGGGGATTTCAGCAACAGCGGCCGCCAGGACATCTTCATGGTGCCGATCTGGGGGAGCCGCTATTATCTGTTTGTGAACGATGGCAACGGCCGCTACACCGAGCAGGCGGTGGAGCGCGGCGCGGATGTCACCACAACCCAGTGGAGGCACCGCGGCCAGAGCGTGGCCTTGGTGGATACGGATCTGGACGGCTATTTGGACATCCATGTCACCGAGTGGGGGGTGACCTCGGGTTCCAACGACGCCAATCATGCGGTGCTGCTGAGAAACCGGGGCGCGGCGGCACCGGGACATTTTGAAAACCGAACCAGCGCCTCCGGCCTGACCCAGCCTTCCAACGGGAACACCCTCTATGGCTTTGCCTCCCTTTGGGCGGACTTCGACGAGGATTCCTACCCGGACCTGATGCTGGCCGGGGATTTCAAGACCAGCCAGTTGTGGTGGAATAATGGCACGGGTACGTTTTCCAACGGCACCACCGCCGGAGGCATCCTGACCACGACCGGTGACATGGGAGCCGCCGTGGCGGACTATGATGGCGACGGTCTACTTGATGTGTTTTACGGAGCCATTCTCGATGGGAATCGTTATCCCCCCCAGAACCGGCTCTACAAAAACCTCGGCAACCGAAAATTCCAAGACGTCGCTCTCGCCACGGGTGTCATGGATTCCGGCTGGTCGTGGGGCGCGGCCTTCCTGGATGCCAACAATGATGGCCGACCAGACCTGATGGTCACCAACGGCTTCAGTTCCGGAACGCTCGACACGACCAAGTTCTTCCTGAATCAAGGCGCGTCCTTCACCGATGTCGGTGAGGCATTCGGCGTCACCGACAATCAGATCGGGCGCTCGCTGCTGGTTTTCGACTACAACAACGACGGTCGCGAGGATGTGCTCATCACCAATGCCGTCGGCCCGCGCGTGCTCTACCGCAACGACACGCCGCAGGCGGCCAACCATCGGCTGCGGCTGCGCTTCACCGGCACGGTCTCGAACCGCGACGGCTACGGGACCGTGGTGAAAGCCACCGCCGGGGGCAAGACCCATACCGCGCTCTATCAGCCAACCAATGCCTACCTCGCCCAGCACGAGCCGCTGCTCCATATCGGCCTCGGCACGGCCACCATTGTGGAGCGCTTGGAAATCCGTTGGCCGAGCGGCATCGTGCAGACGCTCGCGGACGTGGATGTGGATCAGATCCTCACCGTCACCGAGCCGGTTCTGGCGCGCAACGCTCCGGTTCTGACGCAGTCACCGCTGGCGGCTTCGGTGGAAAAAGGCGAAACCCTCACGCTCACCGCGGCCGCCAGCGGCTTTCCCGCACCGGTCTTCCGCTGGTATCTCAATGGCGCGCTGGTGGCGGACGCCTTCGGACCCGTGCTGACCGTGAAAAACGCGCACGCGAGCCACGCCGGGAACTACACCGTCACAGCGCTCAATCCGGTGGGCTTCGTCACCAGCACACCGGTCACGGTAGATGTGACGCTCAACGTGGCGAGCCAAACGGTGGCCCGCTGGTGGAATGAGGCCTTGCTCGACGGCATCCGTGCGGATGTTCCCAATCCGCCCGTCCACGCGCGGAATCTCTACACGCTCTCCGCCGCGATGTGGGATGCCTTCTGGGCCTACGAGCCGGGAGCATGGAACCACGTGCGCCCCGCCTTCCACCGCGAGATTGTCGCCCCGGCGGATTGGGGGGCGGACCGGGAGGCCGCCCAGCGTCAGGCGATCAGTTACGCCGCCTTCCGGATCATCATGGAGCGCTTTAAGAAAAGCACCGGCAAGGTCCGCACCGAGCTTGGCACCCGCTGGTTCATGCTGCAGCTCGGCTACAATCCGGATTTCACGGGGACCACTGGAAGCTCCCCGGCCGCCGTGGGAAACCGCATCGGCTACGCTGTCCTGGCCGCCATGCTCAGCGACGGCGCGAATGAGGCCAATGGCTACGCCGACGCCACCAGCTATACCGCGGTCAACGCACCATTGCTCACGGCCCAGCCAGGTGCCACGATGACGGATTTCAACCGCTGGCAGCCCTTGGATCTGGCTTTCAGCGTCACCCAGAACGGCATCGTCCTGCCACCGGCACCTCAGCGTTTTGTGGGCGTCAATGCCCGCAACACCCTCCCGTTTGCCATCGCCAAGCCCACGGCGCAGACCTTGCCCGCCATCTACGATCCCGGCCCACAACCGCTCCTGGGCGGTGCCGGTGACGCCCGTTTCCGTGAGGAAGTCGCACAGGTCATCGGCCTCTCCAGCCAGCTCGATCCCACCGATGGCGCGATGATCGATGTCTCACCCGGCGCAATGCTCAACAACACTCTCGGGACCAACGATGGCACCGGTCACGCGCTCAACCCCGTCACCGGCCTGCCCTACGCCGCGAATGTGGTGCCACGCGGCGACTATTCGCGCATACTTTCGGAATACTGGGCGGATGGTCCCAGCTCCGAAACACCGCCCGGCCACTGGAACGTGATTTTTAACGAGGTCAACGATCACCCGCTCTCGCATCGCCGCTGGGAAGGCAGCGGCACCGGGTTACCCCATCTCGAATGGGAAATCCGCGGCTATTACGCCCTGAACGGTGCCCTGCATGATGCCGCGTGCGCCGCCTGGCTCATCAAGCGCCAGTACGACGGCCCGCGCCCGATCTCCATGATCCGTTGCATGGCCACGCTCGGCCAATCAACGCTGCCCGGCCACCCGACCTATCATGTCAACGGCCTGACCCTGATCCCTGGCTTGATCGAACTCATCACTCCGGAAAGCTCGGCCCCGGGCGAACGCCACTCCCACCTTGTCACCTGGGCGGGCACCGAAATCGCCATCAAAACCTGGCAAGGGAATCCGAGCGATCCACGCAACCAGTTCGGCGGCGTAGGCTGGATCCGTGCCAAAACCTGGAAGCCCTACCAGCTCGAAACCTTTGTCAGCCCCGCCTTCCCCGGCTATGTCTCCGGCCACAGCACGTTCAGCGCCGCCGCTGCCGAGGTGCTCACCCGCATGACCGGCAGCCCGTTTTTCCCCGGTGGCATCTCGCAGAAGGTCTTCC
>JBBSJY010000084.1:0-17836 GCA_038256845.1 Verrucomicrobiales bacterium
TCGACATCACCGCGGCAGATGATCGCTGGCAGGAAGCGGTTCCGATTCTGGAATCGGAGTTCCGCCGCGCGTTGGAGCACGGATTTACCGAAGCTGAACTTGCGGAAGCGAAATCGAATCTTCTCAACTCATACGAGCAGGCCGCCCGCCAGGTCTCTACCCGCCGGTCGGAAGGAATCGCGTCCGTGCTCGCGCGCACTGTCAACGACGACAGCGTATTCTCATCCCCCGCCACCAATCTGGAGATCGTCCGCAAGGGCCTCGAGGAGATTGATATCTCCACCACCCACGCCGCTCTCAAGGCGTTTTGGGATGTGCCCGGCCTCCATCTGATCCTCACCACCAAGGAGGTCCCGGAAAATGGGGAACAGACCCTCGCCGCGTTGTTTGAGAAGTCGCGCGGCACTGATGTGGAACCGCTCGAAGCGCGTGCCGTGCCTGAGTTTGCCTACACCGACTTCGGAAATCCCGGCACAATCAAGTCCCGCACCGAAGTCAGTGACCTCGGCATCACCCAGCTTACCCTTTCGAACCTCGTGCGCGTGAATCTCAAGCCCACTCCGTTCGAGAAGGACCGCATCCACCTGCTCGCCCGCATCGGCACCGGCAAACTGGGCCAGCCCGCGGATTCGCCCATGCTCGATACCTTCGCGGCAGCCGTCTTCGAGGGAGGCGGGCTCGGCGAGCATTCCAACGACGACCTCCGTCTGATCCTCGCGGGACGGAATGTCAGCAGCTCGCTTTCGATCGCGGAAGACGCCTTCATCCTCTCAGGCAGCACAACGCCCGCTGACATGGAAATGCAACTCCGCGTCATGGCCGCCTCGCTGACGGATCCCGGTTTCCGCAACGAAGGGCTTTGGAACTTTCAGAAGGCCATCCCGATGATCTATCAGCAACTCAAGCATACCCCTGCCGGACCCCAGCAGGAAATGAATGCCTGGCTGCACGGCGGCGACCCCCGGTATGGCATTGCGCCGCTTGAAAAGCTCACCAGCTATTCCATCGAAGATGCGAAGGAATGGTTGGTCCCGCAACTGGCGAAAGGATATCTGGAGCTCACCATCGTCGGCGACTTTGCGATTGAAGCGATCCTCCCGGATTTGCTCGCTACGTTCGGTGCGCTCCCCGCTCGCGAGGATACCGTCCCGGCCCTCGTGTCCGCCCGCAAGGTGAAATTCCCCAACGCACCTGCTAACAAAACATTTGCCTACGAATCGAAGGTCCCCCAAGGAATTGCCACCGCCATTTGGAAAACCGCCGGCATCCGTGGCAATATCCCGGAGTTTCGCCGTCTCAATATCCTCGGAGAAATCTTTGGCGACCGGTTGCGCGAGGAGATCCGCGAGAAGCTCGGTGCCTCATACAGCCCCAATGCCGGGGCGACCGGCTCCGACGCGCTCGAAAACTTCGGTTACCTCATCGGCCAGAGCGTCGGCAAGCCCGAGGATGTGGAGCTGCTTCTGGAATCCATGCGTGACCTCGCCCACAATCTTGCAAGCGAGGGAGCTGACGAAGATGAATTCGACCGTGCCATCAAACCCACGCTCGGCCAGTTGGAAAAGACCCTGCGCGACAACACTTACTGGCTGAACACCGTGATGTCCCAATCACAACTCGAGCCGGATCGTCTGGAGCTTGCCCGCAATCGTGACCAGGACTACCGGTCGATCACACTGGACGAAATCAACGCTCTCGCGAAAAAATACCTCGCCGCTGAGAACGCCATTCTGGTCACCATTCAATCCGAATCGGAAGAGTGATCTCATGGACGGCCTCGTCATCCAACCGCTGTCAGAATCCTCGCGGACCGAGGCGGCGGAGCTCTTGGGCACCTTGAATCCCGAAATTCCGGCACAGGTCATTTCCGAACGACTTGCCACGATTACCGCGCGGCATCCGCACTATCAAATCGTAGGCGCGTTCGTCGAAGGCCGCCTTGCGGGAGTCGCCGGAGCATGGATCGCCACCAAGGTCTGGTGCGGCCTGTATCTGGAGATCGACAATCTGGTCGTCGCGCCCTCCCAAAGGGGCCATGGGATCGGAAGCAGGCTCATCATCCATTTTGAGGAAGTCGCCCGGCAAGCCGGCTGCAATGTAATGGTCCTCGACAGTTATACATCCAACCACCCTTCGCACCGCCTCTATCACCGGCTGGGATTTGAAATCTGGGGCTTTCATTTCATCAAACCGGTCGGAGATTGGTCCGGCGGCGGCATATGACCGTCGCGATCGTTCACTATCATCTGAGACCTGGCGGGGTCACCCGGGTCATCGAAAGCGCGTCCCGCGCCCTGCTCGCGGAGGGCGTGCGCCATGTCATTCTCAGCGGGTCTGCTGCGCCCGCCGGCAGTGATCTCCCGGTGCGCGTGGTCGAAGGTCTCGATTACCTCAGGGAAGCGCCTTCCGTCCCGCCGGAGATCCTCGAAAACCGCCTCCGGGCCGCGGCTTGGGAGATTCTCGGCGGACCACCGCATATCTGGCATTTCCACAATCCCACGCTCGGCAAGTACTCCGCCTTCACCGATCTGATCGCCCGACTCGCCCGCGCCGGCGAGTGCCTCGCGCTTCAGATCCACGATCTGGCCGAAGACGGGCGGCCGCAAAACCACACCCTGCTTGCCGAACGCAAGGAGGTCTATCCGATCGGAACTTCCATCCGATATCTCTTTCTCAACGAACGCGACCGCGGACGATTCATCGATGCAGGCATACCCGAGGAAATCGCGCATTATCTTCCGAACCCGGTCTGCCCCTCACCTCCGGAGCAGTCGGCGGGATCCGCCAGCCATCCGACTCTCGTCTTCTATCCGGTGCGCGGCATCCGGCGCAAAAACCTGGGCGAGCTCGTCCTCCTCTCCGCGCATTCGCCACCCGGCGCGCGCTTTGCAGTTGCAAGCGCCCCGGACAACCCTCGCTGGAAAGATATTTACGACTCGTGGCGAGAATTCGCGGATCACAACTTCTTCCCGGTCGATTTCGAGGTGGTGGGCCGGGTGTCTCCCGCTCCCGGTGCCGATTCCTCATTCTCCAGCTGGCTGGGCGCCGCAACCCATCTCGCCACCACCTCCACCGCCGAAGGCTTCGGATATGTCTTTCTCGATTCCATCGCCCGCAGAAAACCCCTCATCGGCCGGAGCATTCCCTATCTAACATCCGACCATTCCAGGCAGGACATCCAATTTCCCGGACTTTACGACAAGCTCATCGTTCCATCCGATTGGATCGATGGATTGGAACTTCGCAAACAACTGGTTGACGGGCTCACCGAGATCCATCGGCTGTTTGGAAAGGCGTTGGCCGAAACCACGGCGGATTCCACTTGGCAGTCGTTCAAACAAGGTGGGTTCGACTTCGCCAATCTCCCGGAGAACGTTCAACGCAACTGCATCGTCCGCTCGCTCACTGAACCATCAAACCGGATTCTGGTGGTCGCCGGAGGGAGGGAACAAATCCTGGCGGACTGGCTCGATGACGTTCTAACCCATCCGCCGGCGGTCCCGGACATTTCCCTTATTGAGCAGTTTGGAGAAACCGTAAACGCGAGTCGAATTGTCGGCATCTATCAGGGCTTTCCCGCGAAACCCGGGGTCATTTCCTGGCTCGGCCGGGACCGGATTCTGGACCGATACCTCCGTCCGGAGCACTTCCAATTTCTTTCCATCCCATGATCCCCGGAATCCGCGCGGTGATTTTCGACATCTATGGAACCCTTCTGCTCTCACCGGCCGGGGGCGTGAGAGCGGACTCCGCCGCGGATCCGAAGCTCCGCAAGGTGCTGGAATCCTTCGGTCACCCCGCTCCGGCATCTCCATCCGCGGAACTCGCCCGCCTTGTCCGGTCCCACCACTCGCTGTCCTCTGAGGCCCATCCGGAAATCGATCTCCGGATCCTCTGGCGGGAGGTGCTGAAGTTGCCGGCCGCCGAAGCGGTCGATGCCCTGGTGGCCGCCACCGAAGCCGTGTGGCACCCCGCCCAGTGGATGCCGGGCGCGCCCGAAATGCTCCTCCGGATGCACAACTCGGAATTCGAACTCGGGCTCCTTTCCAACGCCCAATGCAATTCCCTCGCTTCGCTGGCTGATTGCCAACCCCATTTCACCGGGGATCTGGTGATTCTTTCCTATCAGCAAGGCCGGGCCAAACCGGCCCCGTTGCTTTTCGAATTGATGAAGAGCCGGCTTGCAACCCGTGGAATCGATCCTCGGCAAACCCTCTTCATCGGCAACGATCCCGCGCACGATATCGTTCCGGCGAACGCCACCGGTTTCCGCACCGCCCTCTTCGCCGGCCACCCGGCCTCGTCCCGCCCCGGGCATTGCACGCCGGATTTCATTCTGAAACACTGGGACGAACTCGCCCGTTCCTGATCATCGACCAAATCCCTAACACCATGCAACTCGGCCGCCGCTCCTTCCTGAAAACCTCCTCCGCCGCCGCTCTCGCCAGCGCGCTCCCCCTCCGCGCCGCCGACACCGCACCTGCGGCAAAGCCGCGCCTCGGCTTTGACAACTTCTCCATCCGCGCCCTCGGCTGGAAGGCGGACCGCCTCATCGACCACGCCGCGGAACAAAAGGTCACCGCCCTCCTCTTTTCCGACCTCGACGTTTACGAATCTCACGACGAAGCCTACCTCCGCGATCTCAAGCAGAAGGCGGAGTCCCACGGCATCGCCCTCTACGCCGGGACCGGCGGCATCTGCCCGACCGCCCACCGCTTCTCCGACAAATGGGGCAGCGCCGAGGAGCACCTCCAGCTCACCCTCCGCGTCGCGAAGGCAGTCGGTTCCCCCGTCGCCCGCTGCTACCAAGGCTTCTCCGAAGACCGCAAGAGTCCCGGAGGCATTCGCGCCCGCATGGCCGATACCCTTGCGGTCCTCAAAAGCGTTCGCCAATTCGCTCTCGATACCGGCGTGAAAATCGCCATCGAGAATCACGCCGGCGACATGCGCGCCGATGAACTCCGCGACCTCATCGAAGAAGCCGGACCGGATTTCGTGGGTGCCACGATCGACAGCGGCAATGCCACCTGGGCGCTGGAAGACCCGCTCGAAAACCTCGAAATTCTCGGCCCGCACACCGTTTGTTCCGGCCTCCGCGACAGCATGATCTGGCAGGATGACCAAGGTGCCCAAGTCGCTTGGACCGCCTTGGGAGAGGGCATCGTCGATATGAAAGCCTACGCCAAGCGCTTCACCGAACTCTGCCCATCCGCCCCCTTCATTCTTGAAATCATCAGTGGCTTCTCCCGCGGATTTCCCTATCTCCAGCCCGACTTCTGGCCGCCCTACGAAACCGTCCCCGCCCCGAGCTTCGCCCGCTTTCTCGCCCTCGCCCGGAAAGGTGAATCCATCCCCCCTTTTAAACCCGATGGCGACAAACAACAAGCCGAACAAGCCGAACAAGCCTACCAACTTGCCGAACTCGAGCGCAGCCTTACTTGGTGCCGTGAAAACCTGAACCTCGCCTGACACCACAACCCATCATCCGGCCGTCACTCCATCTTCTCCGCGTTTCGCTCCCCCTAAAAACCAAACACCCGGCGCTAGACCTTTACTCCCACCAACAGAAAAGGCGCCGCCCGCCGCGTTCCCAGCGCGCCATACCGCGCCACCCGCCACCCCTCGGCCGACCGCGCCTCCATCCATTCCTCGACCGTTGCCGCTTCCTCCGCGCCGCCCGGATGCCCCGGATAGACCACCACCGTAAGCATTCCGCCGGGACGCAGCACCACCGCCGCCGCCTCCAGCCCGCGAACCGTCTCCTGCGGCACCGTCGTCTGCCCGTGGTCTCCCCCCGGCAGATATCCCAGATTGAACATCACCGCCGTCACTGTTCCCGGCCCCGCGTGATCCGAAATCGCCGCATGCGATTTCACAAAAAAACGCACCCGGCCACCCAAGCCTGCCGCCGCGATCCTCTCGCCGGCCGACCGCACCGCGCATTCCTGGACATCGAAAGCCAGCACCGCACCCGACTCTCCCACCCGCTCCGCGAGAAACAGCGTGTCATGCCCGTTGCCCGCCGTCGCATCCATCACCACGTCCCCTGCGGAAATCACCCCACCTAACAGCACGTGCGCCAGCTCCGTCGGCTTTGGCAAGCGACTGTGGGGGCGATCACCGGTCGCCCCGCCCGTTGGAGCGATCACCGAAGGCCCCACTTCCCCCAAAAACCCCCGCACATCCACTTCCCGCTCCGCCTCCACCCCCTCGCAAATCCACCGCGCCAACCGCTCCGCCATCCCTGGCGCATAGAGCGAACCCTTCGATCCCAGCCCGTTAAACATCCATCCGCCGCCCGCCGGCCCGATCAGCGGCATGCTCCGACGGAGAATCGGCCGCACCCCCGCCACATGATCCACCACCTCGAAATCCTCCCCCGCCAGCATCCGCAGCTTCTCCTCGATCACCCGACGCCCCTCCGCCGTCGGGCTTCCATCTAACACCTTCCACTCATACGTAGACCCCGCCCGGAAAAGCCCGCCGCCCACCGGCACCACCCATCCGCCCGCGCCGATCCGCATCCGTCCCTCGTCCCAATCCGCCCGCACTGTCAGAATCTCCCCCTTCGCACATCGCTGCGGCCCGTAACACCCCTCTAACAGAGCCTCCGCCCCCCGGCAATCCACCACCCCCTCAGCTTTCTCGAATTCCCCCGTCACCAGCAATCCCTTGTCTTTGAAAAAATCCCGCGATCCGTGCAGGAACGCCGTCACATTCACCCGTCCCCCGCCACGCAGTTCCACCGCCCCCGCCCAGCCAACCGGAGTCTCGACGACCCCGGCCACCCACGGCGCAACCTCAGTATCCGCCAGCTTTCTTTCAATCTTCCGCCATTCCTTTGCCGATCCCGCCAGCCGCAGGACAGGCATCGGATGCCAGATCTTCTGCCCCAGCACCCCCTCCATCTCCCGGTAGAACTCCAGCGCCTCCGGCAAAAACTCCGCGATCCGCCAGCTCGGCTCGAAATTCTTCCCCGTCACCGGATTGACCAAACCCGCCGCCACCCGCGAGCTCCCGCCCCACCCCCGGTCCACGATCTCAAACCGCGCCCCGCGCTTCCACAGCGCCCAAGCCAGACAAGTTCCCGCCAATCCCTGGCCGACGATCCTCAAGCTGTCATTCTTCCGGCTCATTCGGCTTCAACGCCTCGTTCGGATTCCCGGGCTCCTCCCCTTTCCTCAACCGGAGTCGCTTGCGGAGCACTTGGTGGCGTTAGGCCGGGAGAGGGACCTGCGGACGAAGGAGGCGGCAGCCATGTTCGGCGTCGACCCCTCGAGCTGGACGGGCTTGAAGGCTTCCGCAGCTTCAGTTTCCCCAGGCTTCCGGAAGAAGGTCGAAAGTCTGCTTTTCCCGGAAAGGCCACTGGCGCCAACCTGATCCGGCGGGCGTGGGGTGTCGAGTAGTTCACGCAGTGGTTAGGCTCCCTAACTGCAGTAAGGTCAGATCAGGTCGGGTCGAGCGACCAGGCTCACGAGCGCTCTCCGAGATGCTTCGACGGTTGGGATCCAGTTGCTGGACGTACTCGAAGACATTCTTGATCCCGTCGCCGTCCGGGTCGGCGGCGTCCCCCCAGAGGGTCAACTCGTCGGAGCCGTTCTCAAAGTCACCGCCCGGGAAGTGGAACCGGTTCCATCGGCGTTGCTCACATCCGACCGGCTCGTCACAGTGCCGGGTGATCTTCGGCGGGCCGTAGTAACCGTCTCAGGACACCAGGACATCGGTCCGGCCATCTTGGTCGAGATCCTCCCCATGAACCAGGATAGGTTCGATTTCCAGGGCAGAGCGTTTTCCGACGACGACAAGGAGCTGATAAGCTCGGGAGATTCCGTAAAGTCGGCGGTGGGATGTTCGCTGAATACGGATTGAAGGCAGCCGGGCAAGCGGCGTGAGCCAAGGATTATGGGGACGGCGAGGGGGCGAAGCCGATCAAGATCCCCTTCCCCTTCAAAATCCACGAACGCACCAACGGCAAGTGCTCTTAAGAAAGCGCCTGAAGACGGAACAGATGTTTTTATGAGCCGAAAGCGCGGCGGAGGGCTGGACACTTGGGCCGGCGCAACTTCATCATCGTCAATCTTCTCTCCCATGATCGATGGTAAGTTACTGCTGCTGCTCCTTTCCTTGTTGTCCTGCCTTCCGATTGTCGTTGCCCAGCGGGAGGTGGACGATGAAAGCTTTCCGCTGCGTGCGGTTCATCGTTCCGAAGCGGGGCGAATCGAAATCTTCCCGGCGGATGACGCAACCGGAGGGCCCGTCCTCATCCAGGAGGCGTTGCCGAATGAACGGCCTTACCTGCATCCCCTGCGATCGCCGAAAGGGCGAGGGGTGTTGACGGAATACCGGCCCCGCCACCACCCGCATCAGACCGGAATCTACTGGGGGTTGAAGCGTGTGAATGAGCGGGACTTCTTCATGGGCTGGAACCGTGACTACTGGCGGCGTGTTTCGGCCACCGTGCTTGAGGAGGCGGGGCCGGTCGTGAGGTGGCGGGTCATATACGACCTCCTGGATGAGGAGGGTGAGGCCATCCTGACGGAAACGCATACGTGGTCCATGAGGCGGCGGGGCGATGCCTGGCTCATCGATCTGGTGTGGTCTGGGGAGGCCAAAACCGATGTAACGGTCGGCGAATTTTTCGTTGGCGGCTTGTTCGTCCGCATGCCGTGGCACCAAGGCATTGACGGTCATGTGGTAAACGCCAACGGCCAGCGCGATGGCGAGGCGGAAGGTCAGCGGGCAATTTGGGCGGACGTGGGTATGGAAATTGAAGGAATCGGAGACCACGGGCGCATCGCCGTTTTCGATCACCCTGCGAACGCGGCCTTTCCGACGCCGTGGCGCGTGGACGGTGAACTCGGGATGGGTCCGTCACGACAGATTCTCGGGACGCGGCAGCTCGCACGGGGAGAATCGGAAACAGCCAAATATCGTATTTTCGTTTACGAAGGAACCCCGGATATCGCGGCGCTGAACCGCGCCTGGACCGCTTTCGCCACCAAAGACTGACCCGGCACCGATCTACCCCCACCATTGCTTTTCCACCATGGAATCCTTCGCTCGCTTCCTGTTAACCGCTCCGGTGATTGCCCTGCTCACCGCGCTTCCCGCCCGGAGCGACCGTCTCGATAACTACCGCGACTGGGGGATCTACCGCGGAGACAAGAAGGGCAACCAGTTTTCCGAGCTCGCCCAGATCAACACGTCGAACGTGCGCCAGTTGGAATTGGCGTGGGAATACCGACATGGCAATCCGGTGGGACCGGGGATGTATAGCAATCCCATTACGATCAACGGCCTGCTTTACTTCACCACGCAAGAAGTCAACGCGGTGGCCTTGAACGCCGCGACGGGGGAGGAGGTATGGGTTTTTGATCATTCCATATACAATGAGGGGAAGAAGTTTCGCGGACGCAACCGGGGCGTCGTTTACTGGGAGGACGCCCGTGGCAAAAATGGCCGGATCTTCAACTTCGTTCGCGACCGGATCTACGGCATCGACGCGCGCACGGGAGAGTTAATCGAGGATTTCGGGGAAAACGGGTTCATCGATCTGCGAAAGCATCTTCCCGTTCCACCGGAAACGGCTGATATCGAAGTGACCACTCCGGGCATCACCTACGGGAATCTGTTGATTGTCGGTTCCCGGGTGCAGGAGGGAAACGTTGGGACGCCCGGGGATGTGCGCGCCTTCGACGCGCGGACCGGAGAATTCCGGTGGATTTTCAACACCGTTCCACTCGATGGACAGTTTGGCTACGACACCTGGGAGCGCGAGGAAGGAATGATTTACGGAGGCGCGAATCCCTGGGGCGGACTCACGCTCGACGAGGAACGCGGCTGGGTGTTTTTCGCGGCGGGAGCGGCATCCGGTGAATTCATCTATGGAGGCTCCAGGAAAGGGCGCAATCTCTTCGCCAACTGCGTCCTGGCCCTGGACGCGTCCACCGGCGAGCGCAAATGGCACTACCAGACGATCCGTCACGATATCTGGGACTATGACAATCCTCCGGCACCCATTCTCGCGACAATCACCCAGGAGGGAAAGCCGCGCGATGTGGTGGTTCAACTGACGAAGATGGGCCTCACCTTCGTGCTGGATCGCGTGACGGGGGAGCCTGTTTTTCCCGTGATCGACCTTCCGGTGCCTCCCAGCGACGTTCCCGGTGAGGAAGCGTGGCCCTCCCAGCCGTTCCCGCTCAAGCCGCCTCCGCTGGTGCGACTCAGCGTGCATGAGTCGGACCTGACGACCATCACCCCGGAATCACACGCCGTCGCCCTGGAGCGTTTTCGGAAACACCGTGCCGGGTCCCTCTATACACCCGCATCCATCGAGGGAACGATCACCATGCCTGGGCACCAGGGTGGCGCGGAGTGGGGCGGAGGGGCGTTCGACCCGGCCACGGGTGTGCTTTATGTAAATACGAACGAGTATCCGTCCATCAATATCCTGCGCCCGCTGGAGCCGGACAACCCCCTCGCCCCCGCGACCGCGTTCGAACGGGGGGAACGCCTTTATCAGACCAACTGCACCATCTGCCACGGATACACCCGTCAGGGCAATCCGCCCCTGTATCCGGCGCTGACGGAGTTGCAACTGAGTCCGGAAAAGATTCGCGAGGCCCTCAACCAAGGTCGGGGGTCCATGCCTGCATTTCCGCGGTTTTCCGAATCAGATCTGGACGATCTGGTCGCGTATCTGCGTGGGGATACTCCTGATGTTCCGGCAGATCGTAACAACGCCCCGGACGCGGGAGGACCGCCGACCTGGTCGGGCGGCAGCGGCTCGACGCGCTGGACAACGACGACTCCCCAGTATGCCAACGACGCGCCCTTCTTTATCGACCACATGGGCTATCCCGCCATCAAGCCACCTTGGGGTACGCTCAATGCGATCAACCTCAACAAAGGCGAGATACTTTGGAAAGTGCCGCTGGGCGAATACCCGAAGCTCGTGGAAATGGGAATTCGTCACACCGGAACCCGAAACTTCGGAGGCCCCGCGTTGACGGCCGGAAACCTCATTTTCATCGCCGCCACGGAAGACGAAAAGATTCGTGCCTTCGACAAGTTCACCGGCTCCGTGCTTTGGGAATATCAACTCCCGGCCGGCGGCTACGCTACCCCGAGCATCTACATGATCGGCGGAAAACAATATGTCGTGATCGCCGCCGGTGGCGGAGGAAAGCCGAACACGAAACCCGGCGACTCGATTCTCGCCTTCGCCCTCCCGAATCCAGAAGCAGAATAGAGGGCGCCCCGAACTACGGTGTCGGGGTAGTGCGCGTAGGCACTCTCCGTCATTCCCTAAGACGCGGGGTTTTGCCATATTTCCTGATTGGCATCTGTCTTGTCGGCATCGAACCCCTTGGAATAGGCGAAGATGTCTCTGTGAAGGTATTCGACAAACTTCCCCCGGTTCGTCACGTCGAGCCGACTCCAGGTCGCCAGGTTCCCAGACTGCGGGCGACCTTCATCATCATTTTGAGCGTGCGCTTGCGGCCGGACCTGGCCCTCTGCACCTGTTTGTAATCAGGCGATGCATTTCTCGTGGAAAACCAGTGCGGTCCTGCGGACGAAAAGCTCCTCGGGGGTGTCCTTTTCCGCACCCGCGCCCATTAGGAAAACAAGCGTAAGAAGAGGAAGGAGAGTTTGGATTCTTCCTCCGTCGGAGGAGGCGGGTCTCCGCGTCTTGGGTCCGAGGCGGCGTCTCCGCCGCCTCCGGGGAAATGGGATGCCGACTGCGGGTGGGGACGCCCTGCTCCATTCCTCCCGCGCTCAGGGTGCGGAGGGGATCTCCGCGATGCGACGCGGCTCCCGATTTCATTTGCGATGCCGCACCACCCACTTATCCTGCTCTCATGAAAACCCGCATGCTTCTTGCCCTGCTGCTTTGCCTGATCCCCATGGCAGCCATGGCCCGCGAGGCGAAGCAGGATGCCCGCATCGAGCATCTCATCGGCAAGGTGGAGGCACTAAAAGGCGCGGTCTTCATCCGCAACCGCACGAAGTATGACACGGACGCCGCCGCCAGCCACTTGCGTCTGAAACTCGGCAAGGCTGGTGACCGGGTCAAAACCGCTGAGGATTTCATCGACGGGCTGGCCTCGAAGTCGTCCCTTTCCGGAAAGCCCTACCAGATCCGGGAAGCCGACGGGACGGTCTCGGACACCCGGCCCTTCTTCTACTCAAAGCTTAAGGAGTACGACAAGGCGCACCCTTGAGAATGCGTTTCGGAATGATCCCGCGCGAAGAAGCAAAGACCGGGACGATGATGGTTCTTCGAATGAGAACATCCATCCCCCTTTCCTCACCCTCCGGTCCGGCCTAACGGCAGTTTCAGGAGCCTCCCGCCAAAAGCAAATTACTAAGAGCCTATCGGACTTAGGAAATCCTCCAAAATCCGCCGCGATTCGATCTCTCTCCGCGCATTTCAGTTCGATTCGTCTCCGTGGATCATGACACCCCGAAGCTGTTGCCGCCCGATCTGCGGGACTGGGTGCCCGCCGATCACATCGTGCATTCCGTGATGGAAAATCAGCGCCCAGTCGGGCGGCTAGGGAAACTTCAACTCGACAAAATGCTCCTGTTGATCATTGACCAACGCGAGCATCACGGGTTTGACATCAGCTCCGTCTAGCAGCAACTGCTGGGCTTCGGGTGAATCCGCGGCAAGGCGGGTGATGGTGATATGATAAACCGTTTGCATGTAGCGGTAATGGACCTTGTAAGTGGTCCACGCCGCCGGCATGCGCGGCCTTATGGCAAGATGATCACCTTTCCGATGAATGCCCAGCAGCGTTTCGACAAGAAGCCGGTACATCCAGCCGGCGGAACCGGTATACCAGGTCCATCCG
Source organism: Verrucomicrobiales bacterium (assembly GCA_038256845.1). Lineage (GTDB taxonomy): Bacteria > Verrucomicrobiota > Verrucomicrobiia > Verrucomicrobiales > Akkermansiaceae > Luteolibacter. The sequence goes on from JBBSJY010000084.1 coordinate 12,858, forward strand.
CCCCGTCCGACGTGCGGAGCGACACCATAGACATCTGCCGCTACCACGTAAGGTTCCACTTTGTAGATGGCGACTTGCGCCGGATTGCTGCCGTGATGGATGGGATTCAGCAAGTTGAAGATTTCCCAGGCGCGTTCGGTCTTTCCCATTTTGGCGAAGGCCATCGCCGTCCAGATCGCCGCATGCGTGTATTGCCCCCCATTCTCACGTACACCGGGGATATAACCTTTGATGTAACCGGGATCGAGGTCGGATTCATCGAAGGGCGGATCAAACAGCTGAACCAAACCGGCATCCCTCCGAACAAGACGCCGGTTCACCGATGTCATCGCCTGCTCGGAGCGGACCGGATCACCGGCCCCGCTGAGCACAGACCAACTCTGCGGCAGCGAATCGATCTGACATTCCGGACTTGTCGAAGAACCCAGCGGCTTTCCGTTGTCGAAATAGGCGCGGCGATACCATTCGCCGTCCCATGCATGTTCTTCGATGTTCTGTTGCAAGCTCAGCGCCTGCGAAATGCAGCGATCGGCAAAAAATCGATCTCCGCGGAGATGGGCGATTTCAGCAAACTGTGTGAGCACGTCGTAAAGGAAAAATGCGAGCCAGACACTTTCACCGCGGCCTTCGTGACCGACCCTGTTCATTCCGTCGTTCCAGTCTCCGCACCCCATCAACGGCAAGCCGTGCTCGCCGAAGTTCAATCCACGTTCGATGGCACGCACGCAGTGTTCATATAGTGTTGCGCTCTCCTCGCTTCGGTGAGGCAAATCATAGTAAGCCTCCTCTTCCGGCTTAACCGGGCGGCCTTCCAGAAAAGGTACAATCTCGCCCAGCACGCCGGTATCGCCCACGCATGTCACATAACGGGAGGTAACGAAAGGCAGCCAGAGATAGTCATCGGAAAAGTGCGTGCGGACGCCGCGTCCTTCCGGAGGATGCCACCAATGCTGCACGTCCCCCTCCAGGAACTGATGAGCGGCAGCCACAAGGAGATGCGAACGGGCGAGCGCCGGTTCCGCATGCACCAGTGCCATCACGTCCTGCAACTGGTCACGGAAGCCGAAGGCCCCCCCGGATTGATAAAACCCGGTCCTTCCCCATATTCTGGAGCTGAGGGTTTGATATAACAACCAGCCGTTCACCATCACATTCACCGCCGGATCCGGTGTATCGACGTTGATCGTCCCGAGAGTGCGATTCCAGTACTCCCACACAGCCTCAAGCGCAATGCGGCTCTCATCCCCGCGGCGGAAGCGCTGGATGAGGCGGTTCACATCATCCTTGTCCCGGCCGACTCCGAGCCGGAAAGTTGTTTCCCGCTCCTGTCCATCGAGAAGATCGAAAGTAACCTGAAGCGCGCCGCATGGATCCAGACCCGCACCGACCTTGCCGGAAAGCCGGGTGCGTTTCAGGGCCGCGGGATCCGACAAGCTTCCGTTCCGGCCGATGAACTCTTTACGATCTCCCGTCAGGGTCCGACTGCCGTCGCTCACATCAAGGAAAACGATCCGGTTGAGGAAGTCGCCGTTATAGGTATTGAGCGCCAACAGAGCGCCGGTCTTGAGATCCACTTCGGTTTGCACGTGCATCAGGCTTTTTTGGCGCAGGTCACCGAGAACCCATTCCCAATACCCCGTGACCGACAAACGCCGGGGCCTCCCGGAGACGTTCTTCACCTTCAGCACCGCAAGCTTAACCGGAGCATCCATCGCCACATAAATCCACAACTCGGAGCGGATCCCGTTTTCCGTGTGCTCAAAAACCGAATAGCCGAAACCATGCCGGATGACATAGGGAGTCGCGCCGCGCGCCGGCAACGGCGTTGGGGACCAGAACTGGCCTGTCTGCTCGTCACGGATGTAGAACGATTCGCCGGTGATGTCTTGCACGGGATCATTGTTCCAAGGGGTGAGCCGGAACTCGTGGGCGTTCTCCACCCAGGTATAAGCGGAACCACTTTCGGAAACCACGGTTCCAAAATATGGATTGGCCAGCACGTTGACCCATGGTGCCGGCGTCATTTGACCGGGCAGAAGCGTGATCACATATTCCTGTCCGTCCCGGGTGAATCCTCCCAAGCCATTTGAGAACATCAAATCCCGATCCGGGAGCTTCGCGGGCAGAGCGGCTTCCCTCGACCCGGAGGAGGGAACCAATGCGGGCACCATCAGCTCCACAGCACCCCGACGCTCCATTTGCTGCATCAAGCTGCCCTTCTCGTCGTTCAGCACAATCCTCGCCACGGCCTCTAGCAGAACCAGATCCTCATGCGGCACTTGCTCCAAACGCCGCACGAAAATACCGCCACGCTGATCCAACATTTGTGCTTCGGTCCCCGAGGAGACCAGACTGGTGATTTCTTCCTGCAAAGATTGCCGATAAACCGAAACGTCCTCATTCAGGATCACCAGTTCGACTGCCAAGCCCTTCATGCGCCAATACGAGTGGGCGCGGATCAGCTGCCGGACGATCTCGATCTTTTCCGAATCGCTGATGCGGAGCAGCACGATGGGATCGTCCCCGGAAATGCCATAACTCCACAGGCCCGTTTGACCGCGCCGGTTGTTTCGCAACACTCCGGGGCCTGCTCTGCGGGCGGGATCGGCATAGATTAGAGCGCTTGTAAGACGGTCATAAAGTTGTGCCTCGGCTTCCGTGATATTAAGATGATGAAGAGTCACCTGACTATGGGTCCATGCCAGATCGAAGGCACGTTCACTCATCCGAGCGCTTTGGTATTGCTCCACATGGGCTAACGCCGAATCGCGGTCCTTGGTCACTCCTAACACGAGATTGACGACTGCGATTTCATTCGGCGCAAGCGTCACGGTTCGCCGCAGGGAAATGATGGGGTCGAGTACCGGGCCGACGGTGTTGGACAAGGGTGAAATTTCCCGCATGGCCGCCGGATGGGCCAGACTCCCCCCCCGTCCGACGAACTTGGAACGGTCCGTTTCACAGGAGACCGGGCCCTGTTCACCCCCTTGCCCCACCATCAGATGCAGCAGCCATGGGGGCTCTTCATCCTGCGATCGCGCGCGACGGGTGCAAAGGATCGCCGAGGACTCCCGCTCGAACTCGGTTTGGACGAACAAATTGCTGAAAGCCGGATGCGCCGCCTCGTCGGCAGGTCGGGCAAGCACGACTTCCGCATAGCTCGTGAGCTCAATCGTCCGTGCATCGGAAGAACGGTTGGTCAGGGTGATACGCCTGATTTCCACATCATCCTCCGGGGATATACAAATCTCAGTATGAACCTCGATGCCGACATGCCGCTGCCGGAACTCCGCGCGGGCCTGTGAAAAGATGGCCTCGTAGCCCTTGGTTGCCCGCAAGGTAGGTTGGAACGCCGCGGACCAAAACTCGCCGCTTGCGACGTCACGCAGATAGACAAAGTTTCCCCAGCAATCGCGGGTCGCATCTTCGCGCCAACGGGTCACCGCCAGGTCCATCCAACGGCTGTATCCCCCTCCCGCGCTGCTGATTACCAGGTGATAGCGACCGTTTGACAGAAGGTGGATTTCCGGCACCGATGGCGTCGGATTCGTCATCACCCGCATGACCGCCGCACCTTCGCCTTGCTGCAAATGGGATTCTTCTGCCTGCAAATCTTCGGTGAAAACGCTCGCGGTGGTTCTCGGCACGCGTTCCTGCAACAGCAGATCCGCCGCTTTCAGTTGGGGGCATCCCATGAAACGTTTCTGCATCGGGGCGTCGCGCAGCACGCTGAGCAGGGCCAGCAGGCTCATCCCCTGATGATGAGCCATGTAAGACTGGATGGTGGCGCTCGTCTCGTCGGGCGGCAAACGCGACGCTGTGTAGTCGACGGCCTCGTAGAAGCCAAACGCACCTTCCCGGCCTTCCTTGCTTAGCCGCTGCAGGTTGTCGCAAGCTTCGTGAGGAGCGAGCATCAAAGCCATCACCGAGGCGTAAGGCGCAATCACCAGGTCATCGGCAAGTCCCCGCTTGAGACCGAGCCCGGGCACCCCGAAGGCCCGGTATTGATAGTTCATCTGGACATCGGTCCGATTGTAGCCCGACTCGGAAATCCCCCACGGCACGCTCCGCAGTTTGCCATATTCGATCTGCTGTCGCACGGATCCCCGGCAACTATGATCCAACAGAGTGTTCTCATAGTTAGGCATCACCAGCAGCGGCATGAGGTATTCAAACATCGATCCGCTCCACGAAACCAATATTGGACTGGAGTGCGCGGCCACAAGCAAACGTCCCATCGAAAACCAATGGTCCTGGGGGACCTGCCCCAAGGCGATGGCGACGTAGCTGCACAAACGTGCCTCCGATGCCAACAGGTCATAGTATCCGGTGTCGTTCCGGCAGTCGCTCACATTGAACCCGGTAATAAAAAGATCTCGACCTTGGTCGTAGAGAAATGTGAAGTCCATCGCGGCCATCGCATCACATTGTTGTGCCAGAGACTCCAGCTCGCTTATGCGCAAACGGGCGTGGTCTCTCGCGGGACGCACCTTGTCGAACCAAGGATCTGAAGATTCTTCCATGTCCGCGATCTCCCGCAGCGTCGGCACGCGATCAAGCCTGGGCAGTTGTCTCGCGAAATCGCCAGCGCCTGGTGCTACCGAGTTCCGGTCTACAATGTCGGGTTTTACCAGTATAGGACCATCGGAGATAGCGAGCCAGGGAGCAAATGATTTCAACTCATCCAAGTGCGTCTTGCAACCGCGCTGCAGGATTTGACTCCAAACTTGTATTTCCTCAGCTTCATGGGCGAAGGAAGCCGAAATTTTCTCCGAGAGCTTGAGAGCCCGCTCCAAGAGATCGCAAGAAGCGATCAGCGTGGATGGTATTTGCTCCAGCTCCGAGTCGAGCTGCGACAATGCAACATTTTCTCCGGTCCACTCCTTCAAAACCCACAAGGTATCCCGCAAACCGGAAAACACTTGTTCCGGACAAACCGGTTCATCGGCAAGTCCCCTTAGCCCCGACCCGAGTGTCAA
>JBBSJY010000085.1:0-17452 GCA_038256845.1 Verrucomicrobiales bacterium
GGCGTGCACCACTTCACTGCCGGAAGTGAGGCCGGAAAGAACTTTTCGGATGCCGTCCTCACGCATCGTGCGCATGCCGAGTTCGCGGGCGCGTCGGCGCAAATGGGCGGTGGTGAGACCCGTATTGACCATCTGGCGGACTTCGTCGTCGATCAGGAACAATTCGAAAATCCCCATCCGGCCGCGGTAGCCGCCACCGCGGCACTTTTCGCAGCCGACCGGGCCGAAGATCGTGGCATCCACCATGCGCGACGGATCGAGGGAAAGCGCGCGGATCTCTTTCTCAGTCAGTTCGGCGGGGCCCTTGCAGACCGGACAAAGTTTTCGGACCAAGCGCTGGGCCAGCACGGCGCGGACGGCGGAGGCGATGAGGAACGGCTTGACGCCGATATCGGCCAAACGGGCGACCGCGGACGGCGCGTCGTTGGTGTGCAGGGTCGAGAAAACCAAGTGGCCCGTTAGCGCTGCGTTGATGGCGATGTTCGCCGTTTCCGCATCCCGGATTTCCCCGATCATGATGATGTTGGGCGCCTGCCGCAGCATCGCGCGGAGGGCGGCCGCGAAGGTCATTCCGACATCGGCCTTGACCATGACCTGGTTGATACCCGGCAACTCGTATTCGACCGGATCCTCGACGGTGATGATCTTCTTGTCGGGCCGGTTGATGACGTTCAGGCAGGCGTAAAGCGTGGTGGTCTTTCCCGACCCGGTGGGTCCGGTCACGAGCAGGATGCCGTCCGGCAATCCGAGGAGTTGCTCGAAGGTCGTTTGGTCGTCGGAGAAAAAGCCCAGCTCCGGCAAGCCGAGCAACAGCGCGGTTTTGTCGAGAATCCGCATCACGATCGACTCGCCGTGATTGGAAGGAACCGAGGAAACCCGCAGGTCGACTTCCTTGTCGCCCATCTTGAGCTGGATCCGACCGTCCTGCGGGAGACGTTTTTCCGCGATGGACATGGAGCCGCTCATGACTTTGAGGCGGGCGATGATGGCGGGAAGAAGCTTCTTCGGATGGGAATCCACTTCGACCAGTTTTCCATCAAGGCGGTAGCGGATGCGGACGGATGTTTCCAACGGCTCGATGTGGATGTCCGAGGCGCGCAGACGGAAGGCTTCGGTGAGCGTTTGGTAAACCAGTTTGATGATGGGGGCGTCATCGCCGGCCGCTCCGGCTTCGATGTCTCCGGTGGTGACGGTCAGGCCCGCCTCCGAGGTCGGAGCCTCCACACCGTAGAACTGGCGAAGATGCTCCTGCAAATCGCCATGGGAGGCGCACGTAATGGTAAGCTCGCGCCCGATCACGTGGGGCAGGCTGTCGAGGATCTCGAAATCCAACGGATCGGCGATGGCCACTGTGAGCGTGAGGTCATCATCCTGGATGGGAAGGACCCGGTAGCGCCGTGCGACGTCTTCCGAGAGGCTTTCCGTGATTGCCGGATCGAAGGTGACATCCCCGAGGCGGATGAAGGGGATGCCGGCATTCGTCGCGAGGGTGCGGGCGACATCCTCCTCGGTTAGATTGGTCCGTGACAGGAGGTGTTGGACAATTGTCTCACTTCCGGAGAGAGCGTCGCGGGCCTCGGCGACCTGTTCGGCGGTGACCATTCCTGCTTCGGCGAGCAATTCTGCGAGATAATCTTCGTTTGAAAACACTGGGCTGGGAGTCCTTGGAGGTGGATTTTTCCGCACCGGGAGCGCGAGTCCCCTGTTGCGTGTGTCGCAGATTGGTCAACCCTCCCCCGCCTTGTCAACCAGCCACGTTGCAAGAAAATGCGATTCGGGGCACTTGCCGATTTTCGATCTGCCGATGCCACACTTTGTAGGCACCATGGCCATCCAACGCATGCGGTTGGCCCGACGGAAAATTCCCTTGGCCATCAAAGGCGGACGGCCAGTCGGGCCTCGCGGGTCAATGGAAACTCTTTCGCGCCCATGGTTCTGGCCCGGCGCTGGATGCCGACCAGCAGACCCACCGCGGCCAGACTGAAAACCAGGCTTGTCCCGCCGTAGCTGACAAACGGCAGCGGAAGTCCGTCATTCGGAAGCAGCGCGGTGGTCACGCCAATGTTGACCATCGCAGGAACCACGATCACGCAGGTAAGCCCGAGCGCCACGCAGCGGCTGAAGAGATTGGACGCCTGCATCGCGATTCCGAATCCGCCGACGGCGATCAGCACGTAACAAATCACCACGCCCAGAGTGAAGGGCAGTCCCAATTCCTCGCCAATGACGGGAAAGATGAAGTCAATATGGGCAAAAGTCAGGTTGCCGAACTTTTCAACGCCATTGCCAAGCCCGACTCCCCATGGGCCGCCGTTTCCGAGGGCGAGGAGCGCGCGCCATTGCTGTCTGCCGCGATCCATCTGGTGGATCGGGTTTTCAAGATCCATCCACGCCTCGATCCGCCCCCAGCGGTTGCCGTCCGTGTAAACGAACCAGCAGGCGGCGGCAATGACCAACAGCGCGGCGGGCACGGTGAACCTGAGCCTTGTGCCCACGCAATAGAGCACCGCCCCTACCGCGACAGAGAGGGCGAGCGCCGTACCGACATCGGTTTCCGCGCCGATCAGCGCGATAGGAATCGCCGCGATCGCGCCCGGAATCACGAAGCCCCGCCAGAAGGTGTGAACCTCCGTCTGCCAACGCGCGAACCATGCCGCCAAGGCGATGATGGTTGCGATTTTCGCCAGTTCGGACGGTTGGAATTGGCCGATCAATGGCATCTGAACCCATCGTTTCGAACCATAGGTCTCGATTCCGATGCCGGGCACGAAGCACAGGGCGAGCATGAGGCAGGTCGCCGCCATCAGCCATGGAGCGCCCCGCCGTAGGAATTCGGCCGGGACCCGCGCCGCGATGATCGCACCCACCAGCCCGATCGAGACCATGATCGCCTGTTTGCGCAAGAAGAGATACGGTTCTTCGATGCCTCTCACCCACGCACTGGTGCTGGCCAACATGATCAGTCCGAGCGTAACCAGCGCCGCAACCGCGGTACAAAGGAGGATGGAGGAATGGCGGAGCATGTTGCTGGCGGATCAGCGGGGAATTTTCAGTTTCATCCCGATTTTCATCTTGCGCGGATCGGTGATATCATTGGCCTTTTGAAGGGCATCGGCGCTTATGTTGAAGCGGTTGGAAATCTTCCACAGCGTGTCGCCGGCCTGAACGACATAACTGTCCGCGCCGGCAGAGCCCGGAGTGGCGCTCGGTCGCACGAGCCGGGCGCGGGGCGCGTTGCTCACATCGACAGGCACCGCTACGACGAGGCCGTCGTTGCGGTCACGGACCGTCGCACCGCGCAGTGCGGCGACTTCGGGAGGATCGACCGCCACGATGCGCTTGGGAGGAATGATCAGGATCAGTCCGGGCCCGATCTCCGCGTGCTTGTTCGCGAAGCGGAGCTCCGATTCCTCGACACCGTGCGCGGCGGCGATGCGAGCGTAGTTGTCGCCCGCTTTCACGATGTACGGGGTATCCCCCGAGGAGAGACGCGGCGCATCCTCCCGCACCGCCGGAGTCGGCATCACGAGTACCGGATCCTCATTCTCGGCCACTGAACCATCCCCTTCGACGGTGCGTCCATCGAGGAAGTTCTGGTGGAAGAAAATCAGCCCGATCGCCACGATGTGGATCATGAAAATGATCGTCAGCGCTCGGGAAATTCGTGAGCTGCTATCCTCCATATCCGGCTCCGCGGCGGTCGCGGACACGCGTTGCTTTCGGCGGGTCACGGCGCTGAGCCGTTTCAGCAAGCCCTTGGGGGCGGGGCGGCGTTTGACGGGGAGCGTTCGGTTTTTCATCGGTTCTATCGGAGTTGGTGGACCAGGTCACGGAAGGTATTCCCGCGTTGTTCGTAGCCGGTGAATTGGTCGAATGACGAGGTTCCCGGCGAAAAGAGAATGGTGGATCCCCGCGGCGCGAGGCTGCGGGCGGTGGCGACGGCATCGGCGAGCGAAGAGACGCACTGGCAGGGGATCGCGGTGGAAAACAGATCCGCCAGCGGCCTGGCGATCTGCCCGAAGGTGACCGCGCCGACCGCTTTCTCGCGGAGGAGCGGAACCACGCTGGAGTAATCGAGGCCCTTTTCCTTCCCCCCCGCGATCAGAATGGCGGGCCGGCTCTGGGAGCGCAACGCGCTTTCCAACGCATGAAGATTGGTGGCCTTCGAATCATTCAGATATTCCACTCCATCGAGGGTGCGGACCAGCTCGCAGCGATGGGGAGGCGGGGCATATCCTTGCAGCGCTTCCCGCATCAGTCCGACGGGAATGCCCAAAGCGTGACATGCTGCCAGGGCGGCCATCGCGTTCTCGGCATTATGAAGGCCCCTCAGGCTGGTGTCCCGATCCAGATCAAGCAGATCCCTCCCTTGATAACGGACGGTGGATTTCTCCGCGACCCAGTCGGCATCGGTGCCGGTGGTGGAAAAGGTTATCCGGGCGGCCGCCAGCGGCGGGAGGTCCTCCCCGGCGCGGACCACTGCGGTATCGGCTGCCGTCTGGTTCAGAAAAATCCGGAGTTTTGCCGCGCGGTAGGCGTCCAGCGTGGGATACCGATCCATGTGATCCGGGGCGAAATTCAACCACACCGATACTGCCGGGCGGAGCGTGCGGATGGTTTCCAATTGGAACGAGCTGAGCTCCAAGGCCACCGCCTGCGGCGGATTCAGCGACAAAATGACTTCCGAGAACGGGATGCCGTAGTTGCCGCATGCCGTGCCGCCCAAGGAGGCATGCGAGAGAATTCTGGCCACCAACTCGGTTGTGGTCGTCTTGCCGTTGGTCCCTGTGATCCCGACGATCCGGCCCTGATAGTAGCGGGACGCGAGTTCGACTTCGCCGATCAATTCGCCCGCGTTCCGCGAAAAAGACGCGACGTAAGGCCCGTAAGTATCGATCCCGGGACTGATCACCAACAGGTCCGAATCGACTCCCCCACCCTGTTCTTCCGAGGCGTGCGGATGAAGCTCCGCATCCGCCGGCATCTCGACGAATGCCTCCGGCCCGGCGGTGTCCCAAACGGACACGCGCGCCCCCTCACGCAGGGCAAGCGCCGCGGCCGCCCGGCCGCTGCGGCCGGCCCCGAGAATGGCGACGTGTTTTCCGGTGAGGGTCATGGTGGCGTCAGGCGATTTTGAGGAGGGCCAGTCCGAACATGGCCAACATGATGGAGAGGATCCAGAAGCGGACGATCACCTGGCTTTCATGCCAGCCGAGCAGCTCGAAATGATGATGGATCGGCGACATGCGGAAGATTCGCTTTTTCCGCAGCTTGAAGCTGCCGACCTGAAGAATCACGGACATCGCCTCCATCACGAAGATTCCGCCGATGATGACCAGCAGCAATTCCTGCTTGGTACAGATCGCGGCGGTGCCGAGCGCGCCCCCGATCGCCAGCGAGCCGGTATCGCCCATGAATACTTTCGCCGGATGGCAGTTGAACCAAAGAAATCCGAAACTCGCGCCCACCAGCGCCATCATGAAGACCGCCAACTCACCGATATACAGATTGTGGGGGATCCGGAGATACTCGGTCGCCATGAAGAAATGGCCTGCCAGATAAGCCAGCATCGAGTAGCTCAGTGCCACGCTGATGGTGCAGCCCGTGGCGAGGCCGTCGAGGCCGTCGGTTAGATTCACCGCGTTCGAACAGCCGACAATGATCAGGGCAAAGAACGGGATGATCATCCAGCCGAGATCGATCAGTGTGAATTTGAAGAGCGGGAACGTGATCGCGCCGATCCCGATGCGATCCTCCCCTAACCGGAATCCTGCCAGTCCTCCGCTGAGCTGTTCCGCGCTCGCTCCATATCCGGAGATCTCGGTCTTGAAAAAGATGAAACCCGCGGCAACCAGTGCGATGACCACTTGCCAGACCAATTTGGTCCGGCCGCTCAGACCGTCGGATTTCCTCTCCTTCACCTTCCGATAGTCGTCGCAAAATCCGAGGAGGCCGCAGGCGGCCATCGTGCAGGCACAGACAGCGACGAACGGGTTCAGCGGACGGGCGCAAACCAGCGTGGCGAACAACACCGTGCCGAGAATCAAAACTCCGCCCATGGTCGGAGTGCCCAGTTTGCCGCCATGGAGCTCGGCCAACTTGTGAACCTCGGCGGCCGTCCGGATCGGCTGACCGAGTTTGAGGGATATCAGCTTTCTGATCACCCGCGGACCCGCCGCGATTGATAGCACGAAGGCCAGCAGTCCGGCTGCCGCCGCGCGGAAAGTGATATATTGGAAGAGATTGAGAAATGAAAACATGTGTGCCCAGCCTTCCTGGCCGGCGGCGAGTTCCGCTTCGAAGGCCTGGCGCCAGATGTCGTAGATTGCGGGAAGCATCGGTTAGCTGGGAAATGCGGCGTTCATCACACGTTCGACGCTTGCGGCGCGACTGCCTTTGAAGAGGACCACATCGCCGGGTTTCACCATGTCATTCAGCCATTTGGCCGCTTCGTCGAGGTCTGGAAAGAAAGGAGCGCCTCGCGCCCCGAGAGCAATTCCCTCCGCTCCCTCGCCCACCGCGATCAACGTGAGGTTTCGCGTCGCAGCGAGCTCACCGGTGCGGCGATGGGCGGAAGGGGCATGGGCTCCAAGCTCGCCCATCCGGCCGAGCACGATGATGCGGCGCGAACCGGAGCTAACAGGAGTATCCGCAAGCGTATCGATCGCGGCTGCCATCGATTCGGGGTTCGCGTTGTAAGTGTCGTCAATGACGGTGACTCCATGGTGATCAAACCGACGCAACCTGCCGCCGGTCACCACGGCATTGGAAAGTCCTTCCGCAATGTCCCGGGCAGATATGCCAAGTTTCCAGCCGACCGCCGCAGCGAGGAGCGCGTTGGTGACCATGTGACGCCCGGGCATGGTGAGGGAAACTTCGATGGGATCGAGACCCTCAATGACAAGGGTGAACGCCGTCCCCTCCGCCCCGCAGCGGAGATTTTCCGCACGGACGAGACCCCGCCCGTTGCCAACCGAAACCATCGTCGCATGAGTCCGGTTGCGCAGGTATTCGTTGAATTCGCAGGCCGCAGGCAGGAACAGGATGCCATCTGGAGGCAGCGCCCTCGCCAGTGTGCCTTTCTCTTCCGCGATCGCCTCGCGGGTGTTCAAAAACTCGATGTGGGCGGTGCCGATGTTCGTGATCACGCCATACTTCGGGCGGGAGATTTCGCAAAGCGGCGCCAGCTCGCCCGCATGGTTCATTCCCATTTCCCAAACCGCCGCCGTGTGATCCGCGGTGGTCGAGAGAACGGTCAACGGCACTCCGATATGATTGTTCAGGTTCCCCCGGGTGGCGGAAACGTTATACCGCCGGGAGAGGACCGCCGCCGTAAAGTCCTTGGTGCTGGTTTTCCCGTTGGATCCCGTGATGGCAACCACCGGCAGTTCGAGCTGTTTCCTCCACCAACATGCCAAGCGCTGGAGCGCGAGGAGCGTGTCCGGAACGACGATGACCGCCGTGCCGTTCGGAGGCGCCGCCTCCCAGCGGTGGACGATCGCCAGGGACGCGCCCGCTTCAAGCGCCTTGCCGGCGAAGGCATCGCCATCAAAATTTTCGCCCCGCAGGGCGAAGAATGCGGATCCCCGCGGCAACGTCCGGGTATCTGTGGAAACCCCGCCATCCACACGCGCGTCCGGGTTTCCCGCGGCGATGGAAACGCCGAGGATCTCCGCGATTTGGCTGGCGGTTAGAGGTTTCATCACATCTCGGAAATGGATTGCGCCCGATCACGAAGCGCCTTGCTGGCATGTTTTCGATCATCGAAATCGATCGTCCTGTCGGCAAACTGTTGGGTCGCTTCATGACCCTTTCCGGCAATCAGAATGATATCATCCGCAAGCGACGCCTGGATCGCGAACTCAATGGCTTCCGCCCGGTCGGGAACGCTACGATAGCTGGCCCCGCCCATTCCGGATTCGATCTCGCGGATGATGGCCAGCGGATCCTCCGAACGCGGATTGTCGGAAGTGATCACGCACACATCGCTATGTCGGGAGGCGGCGGCGGCCATCAAGGGCCGTTTGCCGCGATCCCGGTCGCCCCCGCAGCCGAACACGGTAATCAGTCGGTGCGGACCGAGCTCGCGGAGCGTGCGACATGCATTTTCCAAAGCATCGGGTGTGTGGGCGTAATCCACGAAGACGGTCGCCCCGCCCGCGGTCCCCACGTTTTCCATGCGTCCGGGTACCTGCGGCGCGTCCGCAAGGGCGGCGACCGCGTCACGCGGCCGGATACCACAGGAGCTGGATGCCGCCAGAGCGGCCAGAAGATTGTACACATTGAAACGACCGATGAGCGGCGCACGCACCAGATAGCTCCTGCCTTTCGCCGCCAGTTGAAATTCCATCCCACGGGCACTCTGCCGGAAATTGTTTGCCCGGAAGTCGCAATGGACACCGAAGCCGTAGCGGATCATCGGCATCTTCCCTTCCAAGGACGATGCCAATTCCGCGCCGCGGGCGTCATCGAAGTTGATCACCGCCGTGGTCTTCTTGCCAAGCGGATCGGCCGCCCGCGCGTGGAACCAATCCGCCTTCGCACGGAAGTAGTTTTCCAGCGTGCCATGATAGTCGAGATGGTCCTGGGTCAGGTTGGTGAAAACACAGGAATCGAATCCCACCGAGAAAATCCGTTTCTGATGAATCCCGTGAGAGGAAACTTCCATTGCCACCCCGCGGCAGCCGTGGTCACGCATGCGGCCGAGCAATGCCGACAGTTCGATGGCTCCGGGTGTCGTGTGCGTGGCCGGCTCCATGGTTTCGCCATCATCCACCAGGATCGTGCCGAGCAGTCCGGCGCGGTGCCACACGGATTTCATGACATGGTGGATGAGGAAGGCGGTGGTCGTCTTGCCATTGGTCCCGGTGACGCCGACCATCGCCATTTCCCGCCACGGATCATCCGCCAGTCGGGAGGCGAGGGAGGAAAGCGCCGCCCGACTGTCCGGCACGTGCAACCAGGTCACCCCTGAATCGAGATCCGCGGGGGGCCCGCGTTCCGACAATATCACGGTGACACCGGCCGCGAGCGCATCTCCAATGAAGCGGTGGCCGTCCGACGCGGTGCCGCGGATCGCGGCGAATACGAGGCCGGGCGCGGCGTCACCCGAGGACTCCGTCACCGCGTGGACTTCAACGTCCAAGGATCCCGCGACGGTAACCCGGGGAAGACATGAAACGAGTTCGCGGAGAATCATTCGGATGAGCTGGCAAGCGGGGGTGGGACGGGCTCTGTCGGCTGCAAATTCATGCGGGCGGCGACTCTTGAGGCAATTTTCGAGAATGTCGGAGCCGCCATGGTTCCGCCGCCATGCTTGACCTTGTTGGTGAGGGGCTCATCGATCACCACCACGGCGACGAATGCGGGATCGTCCACGGGCATCATTCCCACGAAAGAAACGATATACCTTTCTTTCAGATATCCCCGCCCGTTCGGATTGTGCTTGCGGGCCGTCCCGGTCTTGCCACCCACGCGGAATCCCGGCACGGCGGCCAGGGTCGCCGTGCCTCCTTTGAGGACCACTTTTTCCAAGGCGGCGCGCATCTTCTTCGCCGTGTCCGGCTTGAGCACATCATTCAAAATCTCCGGCGGGTAGTCCTGAACGATCGTCCCGTCATTGGCCACCAGCGCCTTGACGATCTGCGGTTTGCGGCGCTTCCCGTCATGGCCGATCACCGCATAGGCATTTGCAATCTGGAGAGGCGTCACATTCATCGCATAGCCGAAGCAAGCCCTTGAGAAATCCACCGTGTTGCCGGTATCGCGGGCGATTCCAGAACTCTCACCGCTAAGGAGAATTCCGGTCTTTCTGCCGAACCCCATGGCTGCCGCATATTCATAGAAGCGCTTGACACCTAGCTGCCGCCCCAATTTGTAGGCCCCGATGTTGTTCGATTTTTTAAGAATCCCTTCAAAAGTGAGTTGGCCAGCGGGATACTGGTCCCTCACCACAACGCTGCCGTCGGCAAAGTATCCGTTGTGGCAAAAGATCGAGGTAAGCGGGGCAACAAGGCCCTCGTTCAACGTGCCTGAAGTCGCCACGATCTTGATCGTGGAGCCGGGTTCATAGACCGCCTGTATGGCATAGTTGGCTCCGTTCTTCGCGATATTCTCGCGGCGGTTGAGATTGAAATGTGGCCGGCTTGCCATGGCGAGGATCCGTCCCGTCTTCGGATCGATCATGACCACCGAGCCACGTTCGGACTGATACTCGGCGAGCGCGGCATCGAGCTCTTCCTCGATGATCGCCTGGATGCCCATGTCAAGGGTGAGCTGGACATTGAGTCCCGCACGTGGCGGCATGAGACTGTTAGTGCCTCCGGGAACCACCAGGCCATAGGAATCGCGCCGGTGCTTGCGCCAACCATCGCGGCCCGCGAGGTAGTCTTCCATGGTTGATTCGATGCCGAAGCGCCCCACGACCCGCGTGTGCTTTTCGCCCTCTTCATCATCCTCCTCGATCTCGCCGGTGAAACCGATCAAATGGGTGGCGAGGTCCGGAGCGGTGTACCAGCGCTTGATGGAGTTTTCAAATTCAAAGCCTTGGATCCAGTTGTCGCTTACCGTGTCACGCAACTGATCTGCCACATCCTGCGGCAGATCCTTGGCGATCGGCAGCCAGGTCCCTTTGGATTCCTCGATCTTCTCCCGCAGTTCGTCGCGGCGCATGCCGAGCGGCCTGGCAAGGATGCCGATCGCGTAGGCCAGATGCTTGTTGGTGATGGCTTCCGCAGTTTCAACGGCGAGTATTTCTCCGCGGAGGCCGTTGATCCTCCGGCGCCGCTTCACCGGATCGAGATCCGCCCATCCGGCTTCCCCGCTCGCCTGCTGATAGGCCAAGCCATAGCTCGCGAGATTCGGATCAAGCAGATGCTTTTTATCAATGTAAACGGTGGATACGGGAATGCTTTTCGCCAGCGGTTCCTCGTGCCGATCCACGATCATGCCGCGGATCGCAGGCAACTTCTCGGTGCGCTGGTAGGCGCGGCTGGAACTCTCCGCATAACGTTGCCGGTCCACGAGCTGGATCTGCACCAAGCGGGCCGAAAACAAGCTGAGCCCGGCCACCAGGACCGAGCACAGAATGATGCAGCGCGTTTGGAAGGGTTGGTTCATGGGCTAGGGAATCGCGGACGCCACGCTGTGACGAAGGGAAGGCACCGGGTCAACCTCCTCGACAAGGCCGACGGGGATCGACTGCAGTCCGGAACCCAGATCCTCGAGCTGGGTGCGGATGAGGAAACGGTTGAGCAACTGATCCATCCGCATTTCCGTGGTCCGGATATCGAGCTGATAGTTTTCCACCCGCCGATCCAGCGCGTCGATTTCCCGTGAAACCTGGATTTGACGGTTCTTGAAAAAAGCGTGGGCCACCCCTCCTCCCGCAGCGATGGCGGCGGCGAGGAAAAGCGCGAAAAAGGCGGATGCGGGAGTCCGGGTTTCGTTGCGGCGTCGGTTCATGGGGTCGGTTCCAAAAGCTGGGCAACCCGCAGCTTGGCGCTGCGGGCTCGGGGATTGCCGGAGATTTCCTCGGCGGTGGGGATGATGGCCTTGCGGGCAAGCAGCCGGAATTGGTGGTCGGGATTCGGCCGGGGCTCCGGCCATCCCGGCTCATCCAGGAAAGCCGCCGAGCGATGTCTTAGAAATCGCTTCACCATGCGGTCCTCCAGGCTGTGGAAGGTGATGATCAGGAGGCGCCCGCCGGGTTTGAGCGCGGCGGGGGCTGCGGCCAGCGCTGCCGCAAGCGATTCAAGTTCTTCGTTCACCGCCATTCGAACGGCTTGGAAAACCTTTGTTGCCGGATGGGTGCGGCCGTGGCGACCCACGGTCTTTTCCACGAAGCCGGCGAGGTCGAGAGTCGTTTCAAATGGCTTCGCGAGCCGCTCGCGGACAATCGCACCAGCGATTCGGCGCGCTCTCGGCTCCTCCCCGAATTCGAAAAAAATCCTGACCAGTTCCGACTCGCTCCACGAATTGACAATCTCCGCCGCGGTCCGCGGGCTGGATGGCCCCATCCGCATATCGAGCGGACCTTCCCGTTGGAAAGAAAACCCGCGCTCGGCGGAGTCGAGCTGTCGGGATGAGACCCCGAGGTCCAGCAGCAGGCCGTCGGCCCGGACTTCATTTCGGAGTTCGGGGATCACGTCCAGTTGTGAAAAATTGCCCTCAAAGGTCGCAAAACGGTCGCCGAAACCGGAGAGCCGCTCGCGGGCGTGAGCCAGTGCTTCCGGGTCGCGGTCCACGCCCAGCACGCGTGCACCCGCCTTCAGAAACAACTCGCTGTGACCGCCGCCACCGAGCGTGCCATCGATGATGAGAGAGCCCGGCCCCGCGGCCATCCATTCGCAAATCTCCTCCGGAAACACCGGCAGGTGGTAGTCCGCGGTCGGATCCCGGGAACTGGAAAAGTGAGCGGAAGCCTGCGCCGACAACCAGCCAGGAGCGGCGCAGGCTTCCACATCAACAGCAAGACGGCGTGCTGTCCCGAGCCCTCCGTCTTGCCCTACCCAGAAATCTTGCGATGGCCGCGCGGACAACCAGCCGGAAGCCGCGCGCGCCATCGGTTCAAAAAGCGAAAGAAGCTCTGTCCCGAGAGACCTCTTCCGCCCAGCCATGAAAACATCCGGACCCCGCACCGACAACCAGCCAGAAGCGGTGCGGGCATCCGTTTGCATCGACGGTCCGGCGTGCTGTCCCGAGCGCTCCGGTCCGTCTGAAAAAGAAAGGAATCCCAATCCCGGCGCACGGACGAAGGCGACCTCGGCCGCCCTGTGGTGGACCGTCGCGTGTGCCGGAATTGGTGGGGTGAACAGCATTGCAGCCGTTGGGTGTGTGGTGGGTGATGGTTTAGAGAATGCCGAGTTCGTCCTCGTCTTCCTGGTTCATTTCAATCTCCAGGGCGCGTTCGAAATTTTCCTTGTTCCAGATCTCGAAATGCATGCCGCGTCCCGCGAGCTGGACTTCGGAGTCCGCCGGAATGCCGGCCTTCTCGCTGAGATCCTTGGGGACCAGGAGTTTGCCCTGATCGTTGATACCCACCTCACGGCAGAGCATCGACAGGCTGCCAAGTTTCGCGGATTTCTTCGCGGGGCTCAGATCGCTGTTTTTCACGATCGCCACCCGCTCGTCAAAAGCTTCCTGGCTGAGAACCTTGATCACCGGCATCTCGTGGGCCTTGGAAAACAGGAGAAAAAGCACCGCTCCGGGCTCCGGACGCCAGTGCGTCGGAATCGATACCCGAAATTTCGGGTCGATCTTATAGGGATGAAATCCCTTGTAGCGTTGGAAAGTGCTTACCACGGCGGAGAACTGACTCTTACGTCAGTGTCCGAAAGTACACTCAAACACACTCAAGCGACAAGACCAAATTACGGTCTTTTTATGATTTTCGCAATCGTCTGATATTTAGATATTTACATCACGATAAATTCGGGCGGAACAAAAAACTTCAAGAGAGGTTGGATGGAATTTTCAAAAAAGAGACCGCGGCCAGACTGTTCCGCGGCTGAAAATTTAACGAATTGATCCCTTGGTGTACTCCATCCGTGATCCGGGTGCAAAAGTGTACTGGGATCACTTCAATTGGAACCGCAGACGCGCGGCGGCCTCCAGGTCCGTGGCGGGGTCGGGATACCACGTTGCGGTGAAACCGTCCATCAGCGGGGTTTCGGGACGATTCTCCAGCACGATCCGGGAGTTCTCCGAAGCATCGAACAGGAATTTCTTCCCTTGGAACGCATCGGCCTCGTACTCAAGTCTCGCGATCCCCGGCCCGTTGAGAGCGGGAGAACTTGCATCCACCGGCTCCGCAGCCGCTTGCTTCACCCGCTTACCATCCGTCCACACTACTCGGATTTCGTCATCCTTGATCCGCCGCTCGAAGACCCGGCTTTCCCGATCCTCGGCCTTCACGTATCGATAGGGCGCACCGAAATCCAAGCGAACGCCGAAGCGCAGCGGATTCTTCAACGTCCCCGGATCGATCATCCGCCCGCCGACCGCGAGGATGCCGCGATCCTCGTGAATGGAACCTTCGAAGGTCGCCCCGCCCGTCACCGAGCCGGTGAAGACCAGATTTTTCGGTTCCTTGGTGGCCGCCTGCTCGGATTTGAGGCTCTGGGAGTCCAATTGCTTTCTAACCACCTTGCCGTCCGGCATGACCTCCTCGACCACGAAGCTGAGGCCCACCTGCCGATCCTTGCCCGCCGGGCCGCTCCTCCCCATGGGAGTGATGATTCCCGCGCCCATTGCGGTGAAACCGAAGCGGAGATCGTCGTTTTCAAAGCCCACGAAATGGCCCAGCCATCCCTTTTCCTCAATCGACGGCAACTGGGCGGAAGCGGGAAGAATTCCGATCGAACAGGCAACGAGGGTCTTGAAAAACGGGCGGGGTGCGGTCTTCTTTGTCATAGCGGCCACTCAAGACCAAGCCGCCTCCCGCTGCCAGCCAAAACCCGCCATTCCCATGACCGCCGCCGATCTCGCACGCTCCGCCGCCACCGATTCCACGCCTCCCGCAGATCTTCCTTCCGCGCTTCGCGCTCTTTGGCTCGCCAAAGCCGGCCGCTGGGACGACGCCCACGACCTGTGCCAAACGGTTCCTGGAAATGCCGGATCGTGGATCCATGCCTGGCTACACCGTCAGGAGGGCGATCTTCCCAACGCGTCCTATTGGTATTCCCGGGCCGGCCAACCGGTCCCCGAAAAGGGTAAACCCCTCAACGAGGAGTGGGTGGAAATCGCAGGGGCTCTTGCGGCGGAGTCATAGATAGCGGACCAGTCCGTCGACCGTCGGCCCATCCAGACGCCTGACCAGCGCGATCGCGAGCGCCAGCATGTGAAGATGGTCGTTGATATCAATGACCGCGTTGTGAGAATGGATGTAACGCGCCGGCACCCCCAGCACCACGCAAGGCACCCCGTGATTCGCCAGATGAAATGAGCCGGCATCGGTTCCGCCTCCACGCCGCACGGTGATCTGGTGGGGAATTCCCTCCTCACGGGCCGTATCGATTGCCAGCCGCGCGAGGCGTGGATTGGAGATCGCGCTCGGGTCGAACATCCGGATCTGGACCCCCCCGCCAAGGCGTCCCTGGCAATCGGCGCGGGACAATCCCGGAGCGTCGTCGGCAGGGGGACCTTCCAGAACGATCACCACATCCGGGTTGGAAAACGTCGCTGCGGTCCGTGCGCCCCGCAGCCCGACCTCCTCCTGGACGGTTCCGCAAAGCACCAGACGGTTCGGACGTGTGGACTGGGAGAGAATTTGACCGGTTTGGATCGCCGCGGCCATGCCCACGCGGTTGTCGAATGCCTTCGCCATGAACCAATCGTCCCGCGCCATCGCGGTGAAGGGCGAAACCGGCGCCACCGGATCGCCAAGTGAAATTCCCATGTCCTCCTCCACCTCGCGGCGGGATCCCGCCCCGACATCAATGAACAGCTGATGAATCGGGAGCACCTGCCGCTTCTCCGGCCCCGCCATGAAATGCGGGGGCTTCGACGAGATGACTCCCAGAATCTTGTCGCCGGCGCGGGTCAGGATTTCCACCCGCTGGGCCATCAGGTTGTGTTCCCACCACCCGCCGATCGGCACGAACTGCAGGAAGCCGTCGAGCGTGATGCTCTGGACGAAAAAGCCAACTTCGTCCATGTGTCCGGCCACCATCACCCGCGGCCCGCTGCCAGCCATTTCACAGAAAACCGATCCGTTGCGGTCCGCCGAAAGCTCACCGCAGTTTTCCAGCTCATCGACAAAAATCGCCCGGACCTCGTCTTCATGTCCGGAAACCGCATGGGCCTCCGTGAGTTCCTGCAACAGTGAGAGTGCTTTGGTCCGCATGGCGGCGAGACTAGAACGTGTGCCCAGCCGATCAAGTCCCGCGAACGTTGGCATCGGTCCCCTCCAGCAAAACGCCTAGCCTTTCCTCCAGCAATGCGGTCAAAGCCCCCGCCCCGCCCTTGGCGGCAAGCTCCCCCTTCGCAAGCATCGCGCTTACATCCAGTGCCTCGCCGGCGATCACCCGCACCGTCCGCGCGACCGGATAGGTGGGAAACCCGAGAATGTCCTCCTCCAGTTTCAAAACCATCTGTGCCCGCCGGTCCAGGGTCGGATCCGCCATCAGGTAATCGCCCAGATAGCTGTGCGCCTGAAGGGCCGTGAAAATACGGTCCATATCATCTAGCAGCACTTCCCTCTCGGCAGGCTCGGGCGTATTCTCCGGATCCAACAGGCGTCGGCGGATCCGGAATCTCAAGGCCCGCACCCGCTCCGGCGGTGTGACCGCTCTCGCATCGCGCGGATAGCGCACCTCCACATCCCCTAACAACCGCTCGCAAAGTCCTGCCAACCGCTCGCGGATGCTGCCGCCGCTTGCCTCCCCGAGATACTCGGTCTCCTTCAGCGCAAGCACCCCGGCAGCCAGCCGCATGATCCGGTCGTCGAGCGGCAGCGAGGGTTTTGGCTTCCAGCCGATCCGGTCCTCGAGCCGGGACAGGCGCTCGCGCAAGGTTCCGGCCACCGCGGGATCATGGGAGAAACGGATTGCCACCGGAAATAGATAGGCCGACTTCCCTTCCGGCAAGCGCCCGGCCACTTTCAACAAAATTGAGGCGACCCCCTCGTGTAGCGGATCGAGCCGCTCGTGGTGATGGTAGATCTCCCCTTCCGGATAAATCACCAGCGGGTCGCCACCCTTCTCCAGCAGTGACATCGCAGTCTTCAGCGACGAAAGGTCCGGCCCGTCGCGATCCACCGAGAACACGCCCATGGCCTGCAAGCCCCATGCGGCTGCGGCACCGGTTTCGAAAATCTCCCGGGCTCCCATGAAATAGGCCGTCAGCCCCTGTCCCGACAGCACCTCCATCACCACATGGGGATCGGAGTGATCGGAATGGTTTGGCGCGAGCAACACAGCGTGCCCCGCCTCACACATCTCCCGCACCGTTTCAAATCCCTCAGCCCGGATTCCGGAAATGCGATAAACCCGGGAGAGAAACCAAAGTCGGTTCGCCGCAAGCCCCAGCGGCCACAACCACCGGTTTACCCGCGGCGGACGGAAGCGGTAGGGCAGGTCATTTCGCAGGCGTCGCACACAAACGAACTAGCCGCAACCGATCCGCCGAGAAACACCAATCTCAGTCGGCATTGAGAAACTTGTTAGACCACGCCCTTCCGGAGATCCCGCAGGCTCCACAAGGCCCCGTTCGCAGGGGTGGCCGCTCCCTTCAGTTTCCTGGCGCCGTCCTTCCTCTTCGGCCCGAACCTCGCCCTCGATTTCGAGAACGCCTCATCCACGAAAGCCCGGCTGCCGATCACCGCCCCGTCCGTGAAATAACGGATCCGGCAGCGCAGCATCTTCCCGAACGGAAGCTCTCCCTCCCTCGCGTGCTCGTTCTCCGCATCCTCCCTGGAAATTCCCTTCCGCAGCGTCTTCACCGCCACTTTCCC
>JBBSJY010000086.1:0-17088 GCA_038256845.1 Verrucomicrobiales bacterium
GGCCGCCTGGCAACTCGCGATGCAAATTTCCAACCAGGATGCCCGCAGGCGCGCCGCCAACGAGGTTTTCACCTTGCTCGCCGCGGACCAACCGGAATTAGCCGGCACCATGCTCGCCCAATACCAAGCACCCGCCGAGGAAATCGAAAATCTCAGCCGCATCCTCTCCGTCGCCCGCTCGCCGAACTAACAGCGAGGTCAGTCAAATCGCCGGGATAAACCGGCTTGGAAATGAGAATGAAAGAGTCTTACGGAGAAAATCCAGCCAGTAGCTCTGGCCTCGGACCGTAAGCCGGGGAGGGTGACCTCCCGGGTGTGGCATCGGCGAGAGGAGACGCAGGCCAGCCATTGAACTCCGAAATCAAGTTTCCCGTGTGCCGATGCTGGCGCGTATGCTCGTATGCTTTGGTGAGGAGGCCGGCGTCTCCGCCATTCACTCCAGGCGCAGGATTCCCCGCTCGATGGCGACCGCGACCGCGCGGGTGCGGTCCGGGACTTCCAGTTTCGAGAGGACATGGCTCATGTGCCCCTTCACGGTGGCTTCGGTGATTCGCAGTTCCGCGGCGATGAGCTTGTTGGAAAATCCTTTCATCGCCAGTCGCAGGACGGCGGTTTCCCGCTCGCTGAGGGGTTCCCGGCAGCGGCGTCCGGCGATGCTTGCGGCCACCTCGGAGCCAAAGTAGCGGCCGATCCGGTGGACGGTCCTGATGGCCTCCAGCAGTTCCTCGCGCGAGGTGGATTTCGTGAGATAGCCGCAGGCCCCGGCCTCCACGGCGCGGTGGATGCTTTCCTCGCCTTCATCAATGGAGAGCAGGATGATCCGGGCGGCGGGATCATCCGCGCGGATCCGCTGGATCGCGTCGGTGCCGTGCTGGTCCGGCAGGTTGCCGTCCATGAGCGTGACGTCCGGCGAAATGCTCCGGAACCGTTCGATGCCTTCCCGCGCGGTTCCGGCTTCCCCCACCACAACGAGATCCGGCTCCTGTTCGAGAGAGCCGCGCAAGCCCATGCGGACGATGAAATGATCATCGACGAGCAACAGCCGGATTTTTTTGTCGCGAGTCATGGGGAATTTCAGGTTGCTTCCAGCTTTTGTTGGGGCGTTTTCAAATCCACCTCCAGGCAGATGAACGTTCCGTCCTCGGGGGTGCTTTCGATCCGGAGGGAGGCGTTGAGTTTGGCGGCGCGTTCGCGCATGCCAAGCAAGCCGAAGTGCCCGCGATGTCCGTCAGGAAGTGCGCCCGGGTCGAAGCCCCGTCCGTCGTCGCGGATCTCAAGCCCCAACGCGTTTTCCTGGTAATGGAGATGCACGTCGATCCTGCCGGCATCCCCGTGTTTGACGGCGTTGGTCATCGCTTCCTGGGCGATGCGCATGAAGTGAAATTCAATTTCCCGGGGAAGTCTTCGTTCCGTTCCCTGGGTGTGGAGGTGGATCGCACCTTTGCCGGTCACAGTGAAACTCGCCGCCATTTCCCTCAATGTCTCCGCCAGGCCGGCGGTTTCGAGTGTGTGGGAACGGAGATCCCATACGGAGCGGCGCGCTTCCTCGCGGCTGTGCCGGATCATCGCGCCCATCTGTTTCAAAGAGGCCCAGGCAAGATCGGGTGCTGCAGGCAGGCGCGCCGTGGCGGCATCAAGCTGCATGGTGATACCTGCGAGCTGTTGTTCCAAAGTGTCGTGCAGCTCTCTGGCAATGCGGTTCCGTTCCTCCCAGACGACTTCGCGCTCAAGCTTCTGCCGGATGAGGCGGGTCTGCCATGCGACGCGCCGACGCAGCAGGCCGACCCAGACGGCGGAACCAAGTGCCGCAGCGATCAGCGAGACGAGCAACACACCCACACGCCGCGGGGTCCACCACGGAGGCTCGCGCAGCAGAACAAGGTCCGCAGGCGAACGCGACTTGAGTGAAAATTCCACACCGTCCGACGGTTGGCTGCCGCTTTGCGCGTGCTCGTTCAGGCAAATGCCGGCGATCGAAACCCAACTTCCCGGAGCCACCGCGCGCGGCTTCAGATCCTTGATGCCGGAAGGAAATTCCGCCCGGAACCGTCTGCCCTCCGCTTCCAGCACGAGAACAAGCCGGTTTGGGCCGGTCGATACGACATTTAGAATTTCCGCCTCCAAGCGGACGAGATCGGCATGATGGCGTCCCGAGCGGGCCTGGCCGAGGCTGATGGCCAGTGGCTGAGGTGGGGCGCTTTGGCCTCTCGGCCTGAGGATGGCGTCCTGAAGCATCGGCTGCCGGTCGGTCTGCGCGGGAAAGCCCGCCGCACCCAGCACAGCTCCGGGGATTGCTTCGAGTTGCTGAAAAGATTGCACCCACAAGCCGGCGTCGCCGACCCGGAGGAACACGCCGGCACCCGGCAGTTGCAGCGTAAGGACCCCCTCGACGTGCACCCGCTTTTCAAACGAACTACGGGCGTCGAACCGGCCCAATGAGGACACCGCCCGGGGCGGCTCCGCGAAAATACGCTCGATCTCGATCGTCTGCGGAACCACCCGGTCCAGCAGGGGGATGTAAAGCGTCGCCTCCAGTTTTTGGCCGTCGGAATCGCCTCTGCCGCTGATGACACCATCGACGCGCACCGGAGTGTCGATCCAAGAGAGCGGCAGGGGCGCTTCGGGATCGAAGCGGGGGATGACCGCCTCCACGATCCCGGCTGGCGTACTGATTCCGGCAACCAGCCTGTTGCGCCCGGCGTCGCGGTCGATGGTCCGCACCACTCCGGAAAAAGTGACGAAGCGATTATGGAAAGCCGGATCGGAAATGCGGCCCGGAGGCAGTGGCACCGGCTCCGGAAGTCCGGGATGGCCCAGGCGGGTGGCGGTCACCAAGCGGCCCGACCGGCTGTCATTGATGACCGGCGCGAAGCTCCCGGGATGGACACTCCCTTGGATCTCCACATGATCGCCGACGTTCAGGAGCAACTGCTCGGATTTGATCGCATTGCCCGGGTAAACGAAAATCCCGGCGTCTCCATCCTGGAGAAATGACGAGAAGGAAAGTTCCTCGAAATAGGTGACGATGCCACGCACCCTGACCATGGGTTCCCGATCGATCTCCTGCGGGGACATCGCGCGGACCTCGGCCACGCTCACCAGTGGCGGCACCACCGCCTCTTCCGCAACAACCCGGATCTCCGTCAGGGAGAGGAGAATCGCGGGAAAAAGGAGAACGAGGCGGATGCGCACCATTTCGAATGGTTGCAAGCTTGTGCGCCGGATTGCGGGGACGCAACAAATTAGCTCGATGACCGGCGCGAGGTGTTGCTGGCGATGCTGATGAGAAGTGCACGGTGGCTCGAACCGGTGGATCGCGGAGAGGCTGGCGATGGGGGAGTCATTCTGAGGATGACCAATCTTTCACTTGAAGGCCGGGAATCGGCGGAGTGAAAGAACAGAATGCAGGGAGTGACCCTGCCAAAAAAGCATAATGTGGGGACCGACTCCATTCTCGTCAAAATTTAAAACCAATGAATTTCAATGACCGACCCCGACCCCGCCGGGAAACTGAATCCGAATACCGCGTGGCATGCCGGAAAATTAGCTGGCGAATGGGATTTTTGTCAAGATTTGCACCCTGACCCCGGTTTCTCCCCCCTCCGCTCCGGTCCAAAGGCGGCTTCAAGGCCCTCCCGCCAAAAGCAAATTCCTAGCAGCCGCGCGAGTTCGTCCTCGCCGACCTCCCCGCAGGAATCCACAGCATCATCGCCGTCGGTCTCGATGCCGACGGCAACCGCCACCTTTCCGAACCGCACACGATCCTCGTGCAGTAGTGGACGTCCCAAGGGGTAATATACTTCCATGGCGCGGCGTGGCTGAGTATTTCCATGGGTTTCTCGGAGCGGATCGGGGCGACGACCGGCCACTTCATGTCTCACTTGCCGCTCGACGGACGGTATTAGAATCGGATATTTCATCTGGCTCTTAAGGCGTCGTGCTGCGTCGTTTGTTTGAATTGCTCCATGACTGCACTCCCAAATCCTGCCCGTCCTGACTCAATGAATCGTTCGACCGCGATCCGCCGGGCGCTTCTTTTTATGGCGGTGTGTTCGCCATTCATGTTTGCGTCGCGGTATTTGCCCTTGCCGCACCCGTCCGTGCTGCTCGCTTTGGTGCTCGTGGCCACGTTGCTGTTCTTGCGATGGGATGGCCGTCCGCTTGCGGTTCTCGGGCTTGACTGCTCGTGGCGTCGAGTCCGCGAATTCGTCGCAGGTTTTGGAGGAGGGGCATTACTCGCCGGCGCTGTGGCATTGTGTGCCAGCCTTGTACTTCCGTTTCCTTGGGTGCGTAACCCTGTCTTCGAGCCAATAGCCCTGGCCTCCGCGTTCCTGTATTTCTTCATCGGCAACAGTGCTGAGGAACTCGTTTTCCGTGGCTATGGTTTCGAGCGGCTCATTGCCGGGATCGGCCACTGGCCTGCGCAACTCGTGACCGCGCTGTTCTTCGCTCTCTTTCACATCCTGAATGGCTGGCCGTGGCAGACCGCGCTGATTGGGACAACCACTGGTTCACTGCTGTTTGGGCTGGTTTTTGTTCGCTGGCAGAGCGTCCCGGCTGCCGTGGGGGTTCACGTGGCCGGTAACTGGATGCGCAGCCTGTTGTTCGCTGATCCTCCTACGGCTATGACATATTTCGCTCCACTCGCACCGCGTCCATGGACCTCGTCAGAGCAAATGTTGGCGACTTTCATTCACCTGGGGATCACCCTCCTTTTTTGCGTTGCGCTGGCGAGATCGATTCAGAACGAGCGCAGAAAAAGTGCCATTGGGTAGCTCGGTTGACAATTTGCGAAGCGAGACCGTCAAACGTGAAAACGATCCCGTTGTCACGCCTAATCGGGTTAGGCGGAGGTTTTAACCCCAAGACTCCCTCGCGAGAGATCGGGCATCGCAGCGGCACACCTCCCGCAAGTGACCGAATTTCTGGGGCACCCCTTGCACTGCCGGGCGTACCCCCGGATAATTGCTTAGACCCAACCGCCCTGCCATCTCGGAACCGCAATCCCTGCGGGAGATGCCTGCCTGGTGGAGTGACCAATGACACCAGACATCTTCCTCGTATTCGTCCTCCTCGCGGGGGTCGTCCTCCTCTTTGCGACGGAGAAAGTACCGGTAGATATCATCACGCTGCTGGCGCTCTGCATCCTCATCGGCTCCCGGATTCTCACCCCATCCGAAGCCTTTGCGGGTTTCAGTAGCGATCTCATCGTCCTCCTCGGGTCGATCTTCGTGCTCGGAGGGACGCTCCAGTACACCGGCTTGCTCCAGCGGCCGGGAGTACTTCGCGGAAGTCACCGTCCTCCCAGGCTCCCCGCTCGCCGGAGAGAAAGCTTTCGATTGGGGGCTATCGCTCGTCGGGTTCCGCCTCGTCAAAATCTCGCGGGGTACCACTTCCGTGATCCCCGACGAGCTGACTGCCATTGCCGCCGGTGACCGGCTCGTTGTTCAGGGGGATGTCGCTAACCTACGCAAGATTCTCACCATCGAGGGACTGCGGTTTACCGGCGCCCTCGCCCCAGACGCCATTGAGGCGATGCGGAAAGATGTTTTCGCGGAGACGGTGTCAGGGAAACCGCTGAACCAGACCTTCGACTCCATCGACCAGGGGAGCTTCGAGAAATTCGCCCGAACGAACCAGATCGCGGGCGCGAACAGCTACTTGAGCGGAGCTGTGGATGTGCAGCAGCGGATCGATTCCCTGAGGGCGGCGGAGGCGGAGGCTCCTTCCCTGCGGCAGCGGACGGATCCCGAGAGGATCGCGAGAACCCGCGAGGTCGCGACACGGAACTTCGTGAAACACGGTGGCGGCGATCGCGCGTTCCGCGTTGGCGAGTTCTCGCTGGACTACCCGAACCTTTTCCCGTCGAACGCCGCCGATGTGAACCACGGTCTGCATGGCGAGCTACTCAATGATTGGCAGAATCCCTCAACGCTGGACAAGGTCTCGCAGAACCATCGACCGTACGGTGGCGGCAGCCTCGGAGGGGGCAGTGCGAAGGTCCAGCCGATCAAGGCCAGCGTGCCGGCCGCGTCACGGGCGACGGCGAGTGTGCAGAGGGCGCGTAGTTTCGGTCGTCTTCGCGGGTTTTCCCGTATCGGAGGGGTGCTGATCGGGAGGGTCAAGAAAACGGAAGAAAACGGGGTCAGGGTGCAAATCTTGACAGAATGCATCACGCTTCCTCCAGAAACCGCCTCAGTTCAACCGGTAGCTGAGCTGCCTGTTTCTTTCTGTCCATGATTTCCAGACAGAACTCCGTAGGCGACGGGGAAGCCGCCCGAGGGTGACGGATCCCGCCCGCATGACTGACTCAAGCGCGGTCGCACCGCGTCAAACCTCGTCGGCGGACAGCCAGCGGAACGAAACCACGCGGAAAGTTCTGCCAAAGTCGTTTCCGGCGGCATTGGCAACGGGATTAATAACGCTTCCGTCCGCATCCACGGGATCCGGATAGCGTTGCACTACCGCCTCGCACCACGACCTTGCCTGAACGGCTCCAGCGGCGCTGATCGACTCGCCGTACCCGCGGATCACAAAACTGTCCGAGCGGGCCCGGAGGCTCGAACCCACCACCTGCATGACATCTCCCTGGGTCAGGAATCCGGGAATGCCCCAAGCGGTCGAGGCCGGCAGCAGCGTCTGGTTCAGGCGGGTAGCGTCGGCGATGCCGAGGAAGCTGAAGTTCGGCAGGTCGGCGCGGTTGTCCAACGGGTGTTCTTCTTCGAATTTGGAATTCAACCCGGCGGCGTCGATCGCCGCCTGCACGGGTCCCTTCTTGCCGGTGTCGTCGTTCCGCAAGCGGCGGTTGACGAAGTCGGAAAGGCCGAAGAACGGGGCGCGCCGCTTGATCTCGACCACCAGGTTTTCCGCGAGCAGGTCGATTTCCTCATCACTCAGGCTGCGGAACCCATCCCATATCTCCTCATCCGCCGCGCTTCCGCCCTTCCACTCGCCACCTCTCGGGTCCAGAAACCGCGGAAACGGCGTGGCGGATTCGGAGCCGAATCCCGTGTCCCGGGTCGATGTCAGCAGCGCTTTCCACGCGTCCTTGCTGATCGAATGCACATTGAAGCCGCCCTCCATGCACAACCGGGATGCGGCGCGGTGGAAATTGACCACGTCGGCATCGGCCGCTCCGTCCGCGGAGAACAAACCGATCCGGCCATTCGGCAGCGGGGCGGTCCGCGGGTTCTTCAGAAACTCGCCCTTCTGTGCGTCCGATCCGGTGGAGAGGAAAAATTGATCCCACAGCGTGTGGTTGAGTTCATAACTCAGATCATAAACCACGTTGTTGGTCGTTGGCCGCTCAAACAGAATCTGCCGGGTGAGCATCGCCCAGTAGTCGGGGCGGCTGTCATTCGTGCCGTAGGCGGCTTGATTCCATCCGCCATACTGGCGATCAGTTGACGAGGTGAGCGGCGGGCTGGTCCCGGTCCGCACCACCCGCGGGTCGGCGAGGGAGTTGCCAATGGCATAACTCGGATGCCAGCCGAATTCGGAGGTCTTGAGATGTCTGAGATATCCAAGCGAGGGAATTCCGGTCTCTTTCCGGGGCACCTCGAAGAGCACCAGCGCGTCCGGACCTTCCTGAGGCGGACCGAATGGAAACCCGAGCATCTTGCCGCTTTCGGCCCGGGGGGTGAGGCTGTCCCAGGATATCGCATCATCAAAGGCGTCGCGGGTGTAGGCACCGTAGTAGTAGGGTGGCTCGCTCGACACGTTTTCCCAAGGCGTCCGGCAGAAATAGGCGGCGCGGGGATTCCAGTTCGCGATGAGGGCGGTTTGGAGGTGGCGCGGATGGCTGCTGAGCCTGCCGGACGCCAGCTCGTTGGACCGCGTTTCCTGCCACCAGCGCAACCGGAAACCATCGCGGGTACGGAGGTCTGGAACGGCCCCGGCGTTGAGGATGGCCCCGGAGCTTGCCAGCCGGTAAACCGGAACCTCAGAATTCGCGTTCCAACGCAACGGCAGTTCGTCGCCGCCGCCCGCTTGCAGCGAGGGGTTGTTATAGATGATCGTCGGCAGGCTGTCGAAAGCGACATCCGTGACGCTGCCGCTGGTAGCGCGCTTGAGTGCCATGAGGTAGTTGTCGGATCCGGATGCATTGCCGGGAGCCGGAAATTCCAGGAAGGTCTGCGGTGCTTGGGAATGCTTCCGCTCCATGTCCTGATAGTAGTAGCGGGTTGGGTGCGGACCGGTGGTCGGCGAGAGAAGATTGTTGCTGATCGTATTTAGATCGTAGCGACCGCTGCGCGCCGCACTGAAGACCAGGGTCTGGCCGGGTGCCAGGGTGGTGGCGGGCAGCGTCCACAAAACGGTGCCGCGATAATGCGCCGGATGGGGGCCGGCGACCGACCCCCGACCAAAGGGAATGCCCTCGTCGCGAATGGACTGGTCGGCCCGTTTCAACCGCACCTGCTTGTTTCCATTCACGAACAATTGGACGACTGTCTGCGGCAGCTTCAGCTCGACGTTGTAGGGATTCCAAAGGGCGACCCTCGGATACATGCAGAGCCGGAGGACCCACTGGGAGGTCGTGCCGACCACGTCGGGAAATGTCGCGAGATTATAATAGATCGCCCCCTCCACCAGCACCGGACCCAGGTTCGGCTGATCCATCGGAAGAAACGACGCGGGTGCGCGGTTCGCATTGTCGTAAACATTCGCTCCATCACGCATCGAATTGAGAATGGTGGCGTCGCGCAGCGGGGCCGGGGGGATCAGGTCGGTGTCCTGCTGGGTGAAAGGGGTCCGGTCAGCCTGCTCGCCCCAACGCCGGATCAGGCCAAAGCAGGGGGCGATCTCCCGGTAGCGTTGGGAGTTCCAGTTCAAGCCCTCCTGCCGTGCCTGCTGTGCGTTGGCGGGGCCCACCATCCGGTCGCTGTCCACCAAGCCGGGAGAAACCGGCCGCCCCCCGTCATTCAACGCCGGAATGCTCCCGGGGCTTTGCAGGTAGGCGGTCAGGTCGCGTTGCAAGCCACCGTCCCGCACGTTGACCAGCACACTGCGCGAGTAGGCGGTGAGATCATGAAAATGGCGCTTCGCCGCCGTGTCGTCCACCCCTGGCAAGACACTCAGCGTCTGAAGGCTGAAAATGCGGCCCGCCTCATCCTTCCCGATCGTCCCCAACTCCCCGACGACCTCCTCCTCGACATCCTGCGCGTGCACCATGCGCTCCAATCCCGCCCCGTCTGTGCCGACCGCCGTGTCGCGGTGAGCGTCGGCCCACCCGATGTTCGCCTTCACCCCCAGGTCGCCGATCCAATAGGCGTAAGATCCCGACCCACGGAATGCGGCCGCCGACTGGTTCTGAACGGGTACCCGCTTCCCAAACACCTGGTGGGCCGGATCCGCGACCGAACCTTCGGCAACCAAGCGGATCGCCGCATCCCCCAGGTCCGCCGATCGCGCGTCGAGCCATGGGTCGGTCCGTCCGACCCGTTGCCGCCCGCCCTCGTTGCCGCTGACCAGATAGTTTTCGACATTCTCGCGGGCCTGCCAATTTCCCGCAACCCGCCGGTCCCGCAGGCCGCCGGCGTTGTCGTCGCGCAACCAAGGCCCCTTCGAGTCGGTCCATTCGGTTGCCCAGACCGCCGTCCAGTGGGGATGTTTCACCCCTTCGATGGTCGCGCTCTCGGGGACTTCATCGAGCACTCCGGCCGGGGCGGAGACGCGGCGGTCCGGCCCCATCGACCGCTGCAGCTCCCCCAGCGCAATCATCAAGCCAAGCCGCGCGTTGGCCCGCGCCTCCTGAATCGCCATCCCAGACCGGGCGGAGCGCAGGGAAATCGCCGAAATCGACAGCAAACCAATCGCCAACACGGTCAACAGCACCATTAGGGTGACCGTTACGACGAGAGCGAAGCCATTCCTGGCGGGGATGCGGGGTGCCTGAAACATGGGTCAAATCACTTTGGGTAAACGCGAGAGCAGACACTCCTGGCAAAGCCGACAGCGATGGGAAAACCGCGGAACGCTGCCTTTCCCTTAAAAAGAAAAAGCCCGGCCCCACCGGCGTTGCCAAGAGAAATCCGACGAAACCGTCACAGTCCCCCGCAGCCCCCCGGGGGCAGGCACCGCAATTCGATACTTTCCGCCAAATATTCGCGGATCACCAACAGCACGAGATGCACATGCTTGTGGCAATTGCGGTTCGTTTGGTCAAGCGCGGCGAGGTTGGCGACCTTGGCTTGAAACAGGGGAGTGATCGGCAGCACCCGGACCGTGTGAGATTCACCGCCGATATGGATTTCAAGGGTGTGGCGGATTTGGCCGACATTGACAGCAATGCCAGCATATCGCAGATTTCACCCATGCCCACCATCACCATTCGGAATCTCGAGGAACAGGTGAAGCAGCGGCTTCGCGTGTGGCAGCCGAACACGGTCGCTCGATGGAAGCCGAGGCCCGGCACATCCTTACCCGTGAAACCCTCACCCGGAATCCGTTACGCAGCAACTCCGCTTCCCCCGATCGCGGCGAATGGCCAGTGCCTGTGCGGCAGTCCGCGGTTCTTGGAGGGGGCGCATGAGCACCGCTGAAATCATGACCATCACCCGCGGCGAGTGACCGCCCTGCCCATCCTTGTCGATAGCAACGTCGTGCTGGATGTCGTCACCGACGATCCGATCTGGGCGGATTGGTAGGATGAGGCGATCACCCGACACCAGGCGGGAGGCCTCATCGTCAATCCAATCGTCTATTCCGAGCTTTGCGGCGTCGCCAGTCGAAGTGGACGAATTGCTCGAATCCTTGAAACTCGGCTTTCAGGAGATTCCCCGCGATGGTCTCTATCTCGCCGCCAAAGCATTCCTCCAATATCGCCGGCAAGGAGGCACCAAGACATCCGCTCTCCCTGATTTCTTCATCGGCGGCCATGCCGAAGCCCTCGGAATTCCCATCCTCACCCGTGACACCGCCCGCTATCAAACCTACTTCCCCAACGTGGAATTGATCGGCCCGCCACCGTAGCCAGGGGAAATGGGTTCAGGAAATGGGGTCAGGATACAAATCTTGGCAGAATGTGCCCCCGGCCTTTTTGGCATGACGCTTCATCCAGGAACCGCTTCAGTTCAACCGGTATCTGGGCCGCCTGCTTCTTCCTGTCGATACGCCGAAGTTGCTGGCTGACGTTTGCCGCGCTGCGCATCGCCAGTTTTCCGGCGATCCATTCCTGGGAACCCGTCGTCCGTTTCCAGAGCGGCTCCGCCAAGGCCAACTTGCGCGGGTCAGATCCGTTCAAGCTGCCGAGTTCGCGGGGTTTCAGAAATGCGGCCTTGAGGCCACCCGAAAGCCAGCGTTCCGCCCGTTCCCGGCGATCAGGCGTGCTCCGCCGTCTCGATGAACAAGTGGTAGTGGTTTCCCATCAGCACCGAGGCGTGGACTTTCCATCCGGTCATCGCGCAGGCCTCGGAGCGAGTGGCGGGAAAGAATCGTCGGTCGTCGTCATGAAAAACCGCTTCCCGCCGGTTGTCGCGCGCCATCACGCTTGGCCGTCCGAAGCCTTGCGCGAAGGCGGGTGGTAAAAGGCACCGGGAAACTGAATCCGAATACCGCGTGCCATGCCGGGAAACTGGCAGGCGACTGGGATTTTTGTCAAGATTTGCACCCTGACCCCGGTTTCCCGTCCACCATTCCTACCACGGCGATACCTACCTCGCCCCCTTCGAGATCGACTTTCCGTATGGCGAAGTCATCGAAGGCCATGAGAACTTCACCGTGAAACGCTACCTCCGCACCTAGCGGCGGTTTCAGGCAGAATTCCCGCCGCCGGGGCCGGGGTATTTCAGCGCTTCGCGGAAGCCGCAGCCCGCGCTTCGGCGAGCTTGGTGCGCATGGCTTCGAGATCCTTGCGATGGAGCGGGCGGGCTGCGAGATTGGTTTCCTCGGCGGGATCGTTTTCCAGATCGTAGAGTTCCTCGCCGCCGCCGGGCCAGAGGGCGTAGCGCCAGCGCTGGGTGCGGATCGCCCGGCCCAGTTCCTTGCGGCGACTGACCACCGTGTAGGCCGCATCTCGCCCTTTGGCCGAGGGATCGTTGATCAGTGGGACAAGGCTCCTGCCCTGGAGATGGGACGGCGGCTCGGACGAAGATAGCTCCGCAAGCGTTGGGAAAAGATCCACCAGCTCGACAAGCTCCGGCGAGGTGCGCCCTTGGGGAGCCTCCGATCCCGGCACACGGATGACAAGGGGCACGCGGGCGCATTGCTCGAACAGCGTGACCTTCCCCCACATGAAATGCTCGCCGAGCTGATAGCCATGGTCGGAGGTCAGGATGATGATGGTATCGTCCCAGTGGCCGTTGCGCTGGAGGGCATCGAGGATCAGCGCGATCTGGGCGTCGATGAACGAGATGCAGGCATGATAGGCCTGCATGTATTCGCGCCGCAGCGGGTCGTTCTCGACACCGAGTTCAAAGCCGAACGCTTCGTAGCGCTTGGACTGGGCAACGGCCGGTGCATGTTTCCAGAAATTCGGACGAGCCGGCTCGAAGACGAGTTTCTCGCGCGGATACATCCCGTAATAACTGTCCGGGGCGAGGAATGGGACGTGGGGCTTCTGAATCCCGCAGGCGATGAAAAAGGGCTTTTCACCGGAGGCCTTCCCATCCAGCCAGGCAACGACTTGGCGGGCGTTCTTGCCGTCCTTGTGCTGTTCGTCCCGCAGCCCGCTGGGGCCGTGTCCCACGCCCTGGTCGCCGCGGGTCTGGGTGGCCGCCTTTGAAAGGTATTCCTTCCAGGGTTTCCGGTTTTCCGCATCCGTGACAGGGCCATGAAGTGCCTCGAACGCTTCGCGGGCCGCCTTCTCGACAGGCATCTCGTCATTCTCGAATCGATCGGGATTTTCGTCCCAGGCGTCGCCCGGGTTGTTGGCGGGGCTGTGGAAAACTTTACCAACCCGCGCGGTCCAGTAACCCGCCTCGCGGAACCACTTCGGCATGGAAATGGTCTCTGGCCGGGTAGTGCGGATGTCGCTCTTGTTGTCGAGAACACCGGTGGATTCCGGATAGAGGCCGCTGAGGAGGGAGGCGCGCGACGGCCCGCAGACGGGGTATTGGCAATAGGCGCGGGAAAAGGTCTGGCCGGAAGCCGCGAGCTTGTCGAAGGCCGGCGTGTGGATCGGCGCATAGCCGGATGTCGAGACGTGGGTGTTCAGGTCATCACAGATGATGAACAGCACGTTGGGCTTCTTCGCATGGGCGGTGCCGATCAGGGCGAGGGTCGCGACGCCCAGGGCTGCGAATGCCCGCTTGTTTGTCTTCTTCATCGTTTTCCTTTTTTCTCCTTGGGTTTGCGGAAATTTTCCGATTGTTCCTGCTTCGGCGTGAGGGGTTTCATCCGGCTCCGCCATTCCTTGTGGAGGGCGAGCAATTTGCCGACCCTCTCGGGGCGCTTCGCGGCGAGATCCTTCTCCTCCGCAGGATCGTTGGTCAGGTGAAAAAGGGAATCTCGGATTTCACCCTTCGGCCCGCGCTCGCGGTCGCGCACCAGCTTCCATCCGTCCTGATAGACGGCAAGCGGCCCGCGCGCGTTGTCCCAGACAAGGTGATCGTGGACGGCAGCGACATCGCCGTGGATCAGGGGGAGCAGGTTTTTCCCGTCGATGATCCGATCAGCCGGAACCGGCAGTCCGGCGGCGGCGAGTGCGGTCGGCAGGATATCGAAAGACATCACCGGTGCGGGGATGACGGTGCCGGGAGGGATCTGCGCCTTCCAGGTGACGCCGAAAAAGGTGCGGTGCCCTCCCTCCCAGACGCTGCCTTTGGCTCCGCGCAGCGGCGCATTGTCCGCATGCATCGCTGCCGAACCCCCATTGTCGGTGAGCAGAAAAATGATCGTGTTGTCGTATTCTCCCGTTGCTTTAAGAGTTTCCACGATCCTGCCGATGTTGAGGTCGAGGTGATGGAGCATGGCCATCAGCACGTCCCGCTTCGGATCCCCGGTGTCGAAGCGGGCAATATCTCCCTCAGGTGCCTGGCCGGGAGAATGCACAGCGTTGAAGCAGACATAAGCGAACCATGGGTTCTCTTTCTGAGCGAGTATCCATTGGACGGTTTCGTCGCCGATGCGGGTGGTCAGATAGCCCTTGTCGCTGATCGGTTTGAGATTGCGATACATGCCGAGGCCGGGTTCGTCGGGGGCGGGCGGGTCGAGCTTGAAATAATCGTGCCCGCCGTGGCCGAGGAAGCCATAGAACGAATCGAAACCGCGGCTAACCGGGTTGAACTCATCGGTCAGGCCGAGGTGCCACTTACCGAAGCAGGCGGTGGCGTAGCCGGCGTCCTTGAAAAAGGCGGGCATCAGTTTCGCCTTGGGATCGAGCCCCACCCGCGAATCCGGCGTGTGATACAGGCCGTGGCGCTGCTGGTAGTTTCCGGTCATGATTCCGGCACGAGTCGGCGCACAGGTCACGCCGGAGGTATGGGCATCGGTGAACCTCGCGCCATCCAGCAACAAGGCATCGATGGACGGCGTCTTGACCGCGGGTTTTGAAAACTCGGAAAGGCTGTAGTCGGCGTATCCCTGGTCGTCGGTAAGGATGACGAGGATGTTGGGTTTCGCCGGTTTGCTCTCGGCGCCATGGATAGCTCCAAGCGGTAGCAGGGCAATGAGGAGCAACTGTTTCATGGAGATAGAACGGCAAGGACACCTTGGTTATTCCAGTTATGCCCAATATCGCGACACTCAGTCACGCAGGAAAACGCAGGCGAGTCTGGCAATCGCCGGTTTTGGTTGGGTATTTGGGTTTAACTCTAGGAATTTGCTTTTTGCGGGAGGCTCCTGAACAGCCGTTGGGCTAGACCGGAGGGCGGGGAAAAGGGGGTTGTTCCTCAAGCCGCCGCACGCTGGAACGGAAGTTCCGCGAATCGCTCGGCCGGAGCATCGCGGAGGAAATGACCCGCTTGCGTCTCAACCGCGCCAAGCGCCTGCTCGACCGGCCCGAAGTCTCCCTCAAGGAAGTCGCCATCGACTCCGGCTTCAACTCCGTCAAGCACTTCGGAAAAGTGTTCGTTTGCGATGTGGGGATGACTCCAACCGATTATCGTTCTGATAGGCAAAGTCGCAATTTTCCGAGCCACTGAGATACTGTCACTGCTGCAAGGGATTTGCTTTTTCGTGGTGCTAACGGAATAGCCTTTGGCCGGTCCGGAGTGGAAAATGGAGTCAGGAAGCAGACTCTAAAATTCTCCTTGGCAAAGCGGCCCGAAAAGCTACATTTGGGTAGATGGATTTCCCTCCGAAATCAGGCGGAATCCATTGGAATTCTGGCCATCGCCCGAAGCATCCAGCCTGCCACACCCCCTCCGACCTCCCGTCATGAAAACGATCCCCATTCTCCTGCTCTCGATCGGTTGCTCGTTCGGTCAGACGGTCCTCAGCACCGATTTCGAGAGTGGCATTCCATCTTCAGTCACGCCCGGAACCGCCGGAATGAGCGTAGTCCAGGGGTTCGCGGGTCTTGGCGCCGCGGGAAACCAAT
This sequence comes from Verrucomicrobiales bacterium, assembly GCA_038256845.1. Classification (GTDB taxonomy): domain Bacteria; phylum Verrucomicrobiota; class Verrucomicrobiia; order Verrucomicrobiales; family Akkermansiaceae; genus Luteolibacter. Next base: position 15,479 of record JBBSJY010000086.1, read on the forward strand.
TCCAAGGCATGTTTCTTCGGAGTGCGACCGCCAACAAGGTGTCGGTGGACCTGACGAATCTGCCCCCGCACAACGTCGTGAGCATCGCCTTTCTGCTTGCGGCGATCGACTCGCTTGATGGCTCCGGAAGTTTCCCCGCCGGCGACTATTTTCACATCAAGTTGGATGGTGTCACCATTTTCCGAGAATCCCTGGCCAATGCCACAACTAGCCAGATCCAAAGTTATGTGCCCGCGTCGGGAGCCCTGCTCGCCAGGCGCGTTGACCTCGGATTCAGCGGACCAGGCAGCTACTACACGGACAGCGCCTACGACTTTGGAGTCGAGCCAAGGCTGCGGAACATCCGGCACCTCGGACCCAGCCTCCATCTCGAATTAATCATTGAGGGCGGTGGAGTCCAGAGCTTGACCGACGAGTCCTGGGCTATGGACAACCTTTCGATCTCGGTGGCAAACCTGGCCGCCCCGTCAAACACCCCCTCGTTGGCCTATTTCGAGGTCACCTATCCGCTCGGGCCAACCCCACACTTCTCCGGTCTCATGCATGACGGTCAACCCATGTCCCTTGCCACGTTGCAGGCATCGACCGACCTTGGCGTGAATGATCCGTGGGAGAGCATCGGCTCGACGACGGTAAATTCGAACGGCTCTGTATCGTTCACGAACGCGCCCGACCTGTCGGCAGCCGGATCGCCCCGGAATTTCTATCGGGTAGTCGTCACACCCTAGCCTGTGAGAGAATGCCCGTCCCCTCATCATGTGCCAATGGCCCAGATGATCCCGGTTGGCGCTTTGGATCTGCCTTGATGCTTTTCGAACTCCATCTCGTCGCGCAGTCCTTCGCTCCGGCCGATGCATTTCTCAAAGAGCAGCAGGAGATTGTGGGCTAGGCACTCGAAGATCGCGTGGCTCTGCTTGGCCACCAGCGAGCTGGCCCAAGACTTCCGTCCGACCATCTTGCTTTTGAACTGATGGAAGATCTTCTCGATGTCCCAGCGATGCTTGTAGAGCAGGACCATATGACAGGCGGGCAGGGTGTTGTCGTTGGTGAGGTAGGTGTAACTCACCCCGTCCTCCGGATTGACGTAAACAATGCGCCGGAGCATCACCCCGTTGGAAGTGCCCACCAGATGGTGGCTGCGCATGTTCATGCGGAGGAAGTGTCCGGTCGCGGTGGCCCGGAGTTCGCCTTTCGAGTTTTCGCTTTTCGCATCGAAGCAGGCAGGCGTGTGGTAATGGCGGTCCACCGCGGGGAAGAAAAATGCCTGACTCCAACCAAAGCAGATTGCCATCCCTGATCCCTCTCTCCAGCCTCCTCCCATGCGCCGTGTTCGGCGTGGTGATAGACCCAGAACTGGCCGAGCGCGGCCTTGCCTTTGCCGGGCTCCAGGCAGCGGATGGGCGTTTGATGCTCGCCGCCGCTCGCACCCTTCGTGAAAATGGGGTCAGGGTGCAAATCTTGACAAAATTCCTGTCAAATCTCCGTTTTCCAAGCATCACCGAGAAAAGCCTGCATTTCGGAAGGCAGCTTGGCCTTCGTTTTCCCCCGATTGAACCGGCGGAGTTGTTGGCTCACGTTCGCTGCGCTGCGCATCGATAGCTTTGCGGCGA
>JBBSJY010000087.1:0-17074 GCA_038256845.1 Verrucomicrobiales bacterium
ATGAGCCGCTCGGATCGGATCGCAAAATACAACCAGCTCCTCCGCATCGAGGAAGAGTTGGGCGATGATGCGGTTTACGGTGTCGGCAAACTGAAAGTGCTCCGCTAGCCCGCCCCGGCCTGGATTTGTAATCGAGGCGGTACCCATCGCGGGGCCGCCTCGATCTTTTTGGAGATTCCCAATCGGGCGGTTCGCCGTACCTGGGATCATGCAAATCGATCTGGAGGATATTCTTGCGAATACCTTCGCGCGGATTGTTTTCCATTGTCTCCTATTCCTGAGCGCGGTCTGGAGCGGCAGCATCGTCGGCGGTGCGGCCTTGGTGATCGGCGCCAATGTGCTTTCGCCAGCGGATGTCGTAGGCGAGTTCTTGCGTGTCTGGATGAGCCCGGTGCTGCTCTTCAGCGTATGGCTGCTTCCGAATCTCGCGGTCCTGTTGTTCGGGATCGCTTATTTCGTGATCGCGGAGAGGGTCGGTTTCCTTGCCTGGGGCGTGATGGTGGGTTTCGAATCCTTGTTCGTGCTGCTCGGGTGGTTTCGGGATCTGGACGACCTGCTTCAAATGGCGGCGGCATGGATCGCCTGGCTGGGGATTCTGATCATGCTCTCGGCCGGGCTGTGGCTGTGGCGGCAGATCCTCACCAACCGCTGGGCGAGACAGCTCGCGGCACTCCATGCGGAAAACGCGCATCGGCTTGCGGAACGGGAGGCCGTCGAGCGCGAGCGGATCCTCCGGGAAGACGTGCGCTAGGCAGTTCCCCGCGGTGCTTGACGCGGAAGGCCGGTCCCGCTGTCATTCCGCCCCCGCCTTCCGGCGGTGTCACCAATGGACTATCAAGCGAAAATCGCCCGCAACGTCGCCTCGATCCCGCGCTCGGGCATCCGCGACTTCTTCGAATTGGTGCAGGGTCGGGACGATGTGATCTCGCTCGGCGTCGGCGAGCCGGATTTCGTCACGCCATGGCATATCCGCGAGGCCGCGATCTATTCGCTGGAAAAGGGCCAGACGACTTATACCTCGAATCTGGGCCTGCTGTCGCTGCGGAAGGCGATTTCCCGTTATGTCGAGGGCTTCTTTGGCGTTTCGTATGATCCGGCCCGCGAGGTTTTGGTGACCGTGGGCGTTTCCGAGGGAATCGACATCGCGCTGCGGGCGCTTTTGAATCCGGGCGATGAGGTGGTATTCCATGAGCCCTGCTATGTTTCCTACAGCCCGAGCATTGTCATGGCGCACGGCGTTCCGGTGGCGGTGGAAACGAGCAAGGAAGAGGAGTTTTCCCTCAAACCGGAGAAGCTGGCCGCGGTGATCACTCCGAAGACGCGGGTGGTTTTTATCAACTTCCCCACCAACCCGACCGGGGCCGTTGCTTCGAAGGAGGATCTCGAAGGGATCGCCAGGCTGGCGATCGAACACGACCTGATCGTGATGACCGATGAGATTTACAGCGAGCTGCGTTATGATGGGAGCCCGGCGCTTTCCATCGCCTCGCTTCCCGGCATGCAGGAGCGGACCATCCTGCTGCACGGATTTTCAAAGGCATTCGCGATGACGGGTTTTCGCTTGGGCTATGCCTGTGCGCCGCAGCCGATCATCGAAGCGATGATGAAGATTCACCAGTATTCGATGCTTTGCGCGCCGATCATGAGCCAGAACGCGGCGATCGAGGCGCTGGAACATGGCACACCGGCCATGATTGAAATGCGGAACAGTTATCATCAACGGCGCGATTTCCTGGTGAGGCGGTTGAACGAGATCGGCCTCGATTGCCATACTCCCGGCGGCGCGTTCTACGTGTTTCCCGACATCCGGAGCACCGGCCTTTCCAGCAAGGAGTTCGCGATGAGGTTGTTAGAGGAGGAGAACATCGCCTGTGTGCCGGGCGGGGCCTTCGGTCCTTCAGGCGAGGGATTCCTGCGATGCTGTTATGCCACCGCGTTCGACGACATCCGGACGGCAATGAACAGGATGGAGCAATTCGTCGGAAGGATCTGAGCAAATGATCGAAGAACACCGGGCGGACGACCCCGAGGTCCTGACACGGGCCCATGTGATCCCGTTCGCGGTGTTCATGGTTTTTCTGATATTCCTGCAACTTGTGGGGTCGTTCATCGAGTGGAAACATCCCGATGCTCCGTGGTGGAGGCGGGATCCGGCGCAGTTCATCTATCCGATCCAATCGCTGGCAACCTTCGGTGTCCTCATTCATTATTGGCGCTGTTTCCGGTTCGGATGGTCGTTGAAATGGAACCTGGTTGCGGTGGTGTTCGGGGCAATTGGGATCGGCTTCTGGATTTTTCCAACGGCGCTTTACGACCTGCTGGGATTTACCGAGAAGCCAGGCGGTGTTCTGGGCCTTTTGGGAGTGGAAGAACGCCGTGAAGGATTCGATCCGGGGATTTTCGAGCATCCCGCGGCTTATTGGAGTTCGCTGCTGATGCGCTTTTTCCGTGCGGTGATCATCGTCGCCCTGGTGGAGGAAATCTTCTGGCGGGGATTCGTGATGCGATTTGTGATGGATTGGGAAGGGGACTACTGGAAGCAGCCCTTCGGCCGCGCCCACTGGCGTTCCTACGTCATTGTCACCGCTTTGTTCATGGTTGCCCACGCGCCGGTAGATTATGCGGGTGCTTTCGTTTACGGCAGTTTGACATATCTTCTCTGTGTCTGGAGCAAGAGTCTCGGCGCCTGCGTGATCATGCATGCCGTGGCCAACTTTCTGATGGGCATGTACGCCATGACCCATGGCAAATACGGCCTATGGTGAGCTCAGGAACGGAGCAGGCCGCTCATCCAGGTCGATCTGGGTGATCCCATGGCTTTCCTGCGCGTCCGGCGTCCAATCAAGTTTCCGGCTGGGGCTGGAGCCGGGAGGGGGGAACAATTCCCGCGGGGGTCTCGAGGATGCCCTTCACCTTGGGCCACATGCGGACGGCCTCGATGATCATCCAGATCTCGACGACCAGGGTCGCGAGCCCGAATCCGGCGAGGATCCAGTCGCCTTGGGCGAGCCAAGACGTTTCCGCGCCCAGCGAGCGGTAGAACAACTGGTAGCTGAGCGCCCATCCGGGGAGAATCAGCATGAAAGTGGCGGGGATCGCGACAAACCACAGCGGCATGTTGCGGCGGCGCATCCAGAACAGGATCACGATGAACGCCAGCCCGCCCAACAACTGATTGATCGCACCGAAGAGCGGCCACAGGATGAAGCCGCCCTGGCCTGCGGTGGCGATGCTCCAGGATTCCCCGGCACGGGGAGCGGCGGCGAGAGTTGCGGCCACGGCAATGCCGAACAATGTGGCCCCGTGGCGATTGCTGAGCCAGGTAAGTGGATTTGCCGTGGGTTTGATGCCGGTGTGTGGGGCGCGGACCGGCCGGTGCCTCAGAATCGTTCCCGCCAATTCCTGGATGACGTACCGTTGCAGCCGGCAGGCGGTGTCCATGGTGGTTGCGGCGAAGGAGGCGACCAGAACGCCCACCAGGGCGGTGCCGGCGGAAAGTGGCAGGCCGATCGCGCGGAGGAAATTCGATGCGCCCTGGACAAAGGCGCCGAGGGCTCCGTTCGCGGCGGTCGGCCAGTCGGCGTAGCGCGACGCCCATGCGGCGGTTCCGGTGAGTGTTTCACCATCCGCGTTCTTGATTCCAAGGCCGATTCCGGCAACGCACGCAAGGATCACGATCACGGCGAGAAACCCTTCCGCCAGCATCGATCCGTAGCCGACCATCTGCGCGTCGGTTTCGCATTTCATTTGCTTGGAAGTGGTGCCGGAAGAAACCAGACAGTGAAACCCGGAAATCGCCCCGCAGGCGATGGTGATGAACAGAAACGGAATCATCATCGGGAGGGGCGAGCCATGGCCGGTGTCGATGGCGGGTGCTACGATTTCCAGCGGTGCGTTGGTTGCCGCCCCGTTGGGAACCCCGATGAAGGCCGCGACCACCAGCCCGGCGACCAACAGCAGCATCGCGGTGAGCAGTTGGAGCGAGTTGATGTAGTCCCGCGGCTGCAGGAGGAGCCAGACCGGGAGGACCGATGCCGCGTAGGAATAGATCAGCAGAAATGCCACCCAGCCGATCAAAGGCCAGCCGCTGAGCCAAAGATTGATTTCATGAAGCAGCCCGACGTCGCCAAGAAACACACTGACATACATGAGTGCCAGGGCGATCAGGGAAGGCACCAGCAGTTTGGCTCCTCTGCGGTGGAGGAGACCTCCGATCGCCATTGCCAGCGGGATCTGGAACAGGCAAGGCAGGATTGCCGATGGAAAGGCTTGGAAGACCTTGGCGATCACCACCCCGAAAATCGCCAGAATCACCGTCAGTGCCAGAAAGAGCACGGAGAGAAAGAGAAGCCGTGTCCGGGGGTGGATCACCCGGCCCGCGATGTCGCCGACCGTCTGCCCCCTGTTTCTCAGCGATACGACCAGTGAGCCGAGGTCATGGACGGCACCGATGAAGATCGAGCCGAAAAGCACCCAAAGCAGGGCGGGCACCCAGCCCCACATCACCGCGAGAGCCGGGCCCACGATCGGACCCGTGCCCGCGATCGAGGTGAAATGATGGCCGAAGACGACGCTTTTCGCGGTCGGCACGTAGTCGGTGCCATCCTCCATTTCGACCGACGGGACCACTGCCTTGTCGTCCAGTTTGAACAACTTCCGCGAAAGCCAGCGGCCGTAGGTGTGGTAAGCGACCAGGTAGGCGACGAATGCGCCCACCGCGATGAATAGGGTTTCCATACCCGGCGATACGAGCGCAAAGCGGCTTGGAGGGCTAGGGCAATTCTCGTGGCTCTTAGCTCGCGGCGGATTCGCGACGGGCAGCCTGTACGATATTCAGCGCGTGGTTCGAGACCGCTTCGAGATGGTTGTTGAGGTCGATGAAGATCATTTCCGTTTGAACCGTCGAGCCGCTTTGCATGCGCTGCGCCGCCAGCTTGTTGTGTCGTTTGCGCAGCCTGTCGATCCGATCCTCGATTTCATGTGCCCGCTCCAGGGTGCTGCCGCCCACGCCCGCCAGCGAGTTGCAGGCGACATCGAGAATGGCCCGCACCTGCATCGAGATTGCCGCCAGATCGTTGTGATGCGGCGGCCCGAAATCGCGGGCTTTCTGATACTTCCGCTGGACGATCTTCACCATCCGGTAGATCCGGTCCGTGGCCTCCTCGAATTCGGAAACGATACGCAACATCGAAGTGATCCGCGAGGCGTTGTTCGACCCGATCTCGTGGGTCGAGCACTGGATCAGATAGGCGGTGATGTCATGCAGCATCTCGTCGCAGGTGTCCTCCATCCGCTTGAGATCGGCGACCCGTGGGGAAAGATCTTCCTGCGGGCGGTTCAGGACATCGATGAGACCGTCGAACATGTCGGATGTCAGCCGGGCCATGCGCTTCGTCGCGCTTTCGGCCTCGGCCAGGCTCAACTCGCCGATATCGACGAGCGCGTTGCCCATGTATCGGAGCTTTCCGACGGCCAGTTCATCGGCCCCGTCCTTGACCCACCAACTCACGATCCTGGCGATCTGGGGGACGAACCAGACGAGGAGAACGATGTTCGCCAGGTTGAAGGCCGTGTGGAAAATGGCGGTCGAAAATGCGATTTCCGATTGGGCCAGCGCCTGATTGGCCGACCGCAGGCTGCCCGGAAGGTAGTCCACCACCGTCCAGACAAGACTGGTAAAGCCGTAGAAAACGACCAGACACCAACAAACTCCCAGCACATTGAAAACGAAGTGCGCCCGCGCCGCCCGTTTCGCGTTGGCGGTGGCCCCCAGCGATGCGAGCCACGCGGTTACCGTGGTGCCCAGGTTTTCCCCGAGCACGATCGCCGCCGAGTTCCGGAAAACCGCCAAAGGATCCGCATCGAGATCACCCAGCCATCCGTTGAGAGCGCAGGTGATCGTGATCGCCATCGCCGCCGAGGAGGACTGGACCATGAGCGTGAGCACCACGCCGGCCGCGAGAAACATCAGCACGGTGCCAAATCCGTGACCGTTGATCGAGGTCACGATGGATTCGATCATCTGTGCGGTGGCCGGATCCTCGACGATCATGGTCCGGAGGTCGGGAACGGAATCTTTCAGCAGGCCCAGCCCGAAGAACACCAGTCCGAAGCCGATGAGCACCTCGCCCCAGTGGCGGCCCAGCGCCTTGCCGATGAAAAACAGTGGCAACCCCACCCCGATGATCGGCAGCGCGATCGTCGCCACATCGAATTTCCCGATGAGCGCCACGATCCAGGCGGTGGTGGTCGTGCCCAGGTTCGCACCCATGATCACGCCGATCGATTGGGTCAGTGTCAGAAGCCCCGCATTGACGAAGGAAACCACCAGCACCGTCGAAGCGGAGGACGATTGGACCAGAGTGGTGGTAAAAAATCCCGTGGCAATCCCACTCACGCGATTGCCGGTCATGCCCGCCAGTGCGGCGCGCATGCGGTCGCCCGCCACCTTCTGCACCCCCTCGGACATCACCTTCATCCCGTAAAGGAAGACCCCGAGAGAACCCAGGATCTGCAGCAACGACCAGACGACGGACCAGACGGATAGGGTGACGGCGAGCATTTGGTGTGACGAAACCGTCACATACTCCGCGGCCGTGCGAGAAAAAAAGCCCGCGGCCGGTCCGATTGGGTGCGGGTCTTCCCGCGGCGGCGGTTACTCCGCCCCGCGGTCGTGATCGATCCGGAATCCCTGGCCGCGGAGGCGGGCCTGGCGGGTGCGCTGGATGACCTGATCGGCAAATTCCTGCGGCACATCGACGAGCGAATGTCGCGGGAAAAGAGTGATGCGCCCGAGGCAGCCGTCCGGAAGGCCGGCCTCGCGATACATCATGCCGACAATGTCCTTGGCGAGCACGCCATGGGTTTTTCCGAGCGAAACGAACAGACGAGCCATGCCGCTGTCGCGGGCCACCGCTTCGCGCGGGCCGGACCGTTCGGGGCGGCTGTCGCGGGGCGCGCGTTCCGGGCGGGCGGGGCGGGGGCCGGGGCGCTCGGGCTCGCGGTCTTCGGCGATGATTTCGCCTTCGCGGCCGCTGGATTCACGCAGCATCGTGACCAGAGCCCCCGCGATGTCGGTCGGGGTGTGGCCCTGTTCGAGGAGGCGGTCGATGTTGTCCTGATAGGCGTCGAATTTCCCGGTTTCCAGCCGCTCCTTGAGCTCGTCGAAGATGACATCGGCACGGCGTCCCTCGACTTGTTCGACCGAGGGGATTTTCTCCCGTTTGACGACCGAGCGGGTGTAGCGCTCGATGGCTTGCATGCGATAGATCTCGCGCCCGTAAACGAAACTCACGGCCCTGCCCGAGCGGCCCGCCCGGCCGGTGCGGCCGATGCGGTGGACGTAATCCTCGGGGTCGGTGGGCAGGTCGTAGTTGAAGACGATGTCGATCTCGTCGATGTCCAGCCCGCGGGCGGCCACGTCGGTCGCGACGAGCAGCTCGACGGTGCCCTCGCGGAAGCGCTTGAGGACCCGCTCGCGCATTTGCTGGGTGATGTCTCCGTGCAGGCGGTCCGCGGCATATCCGCGGTTGACGAGATCCTCCGTGCACTCGTCGACCGAGCGCTTGGTATTGCAGAAAATGATGCCGAGCCGCGGCGGATTCATGTCGAGAATGCGGGAAAGCACCTCGACTTTGGAACGCTGGCGGACCTCGAAGTAGGATTGCTCGACGGTGGAAACGGTGCGGGCCTTTTGCTGGATTTCGAGGACCTGCGGGGAATTGCCGAATTTCTGGATCAGTCGGGAAACGCCCGGATTCATCGTCGCGGAGAAAAACAGCGTCTGGCGCTCGCCGGGGAGGGCGGCGAGGAGTTCGTCCATCTCATCCTTGAAGCCCATGTCGAGCATGCGGTCGGCCTCGTCGAGGATCGCCATCCGGATGCGCGAGGGATCGAAACTGCCGCGCCGGAGGTGGTCGAGCAGGCGTCCGGGGGTGCCGACGACGAGCTGGGCGCCGCCACGCAGGGCCCGGAGCTGGCGGTCGATCGGAGCACCGCCGTAGACCGGCGTGGCGTGAAGCCCGGACATTTTCGCCCCCAGCCGGTGGACTTCCTCACAAACCTGGACGGCCAGCTCGCGGGTGGGGCAGAGGATCAGGACCTGCGGGTAGCCTTCCTTGACGTCGAGTTTCGCCAAGGCGGGCAGGGCGAAGGCCGCGGTTTTGCCGGAGCCGGTCGCCGAAAGGCCGACAAGGTCCTTTCCCTCCAGTGCGGGTGGAATCGCCAGCGCCTGAATGGGCGATGGGCGCTCGTAGCCGAGGGTTTCGATGGCTGCAAGCAGGGCGTCGGGCAGACCGAGTTCGGAAAAGGGAGGGGTATCCATGGGAAAATAGAGAGAGTCGAAACCGCAATGTGGAGCAAATTCAACCTGCGGGGCGGAAAGGCTTTCGCTGGATTCGGCTGGAAAACAAGCACCGATGTGCGAGTTGAGCGGCCCGGTGGGACATTTCGGAGCTAAATCCCCGGCAAGGTGGCCCGCATCACGGGGCGGGGCGCGAAAATAAGCTGTGCGGCCGCTCCCGTTCCGCCAGTTAGCCGGCGGCGAACAATATCCACCGCGCCGGCCGCAATATCCGCCCAAGGCACGGCGATCGTGGTCAGATTCAACCGTTCCGCCACCGGCGCGTCGTCGAAGCCGATGACCGCCGACGGGCTTCCCGAAGCCAAAAACGCCTCGGCGAGGCGGTCATTGCAACAGAACACCCCGTCGAATGCCTTCTCGGCCAGGCGGGCGGCGAGCTGGGTCGCCGCTTCCGCGAACCAGCTTTCCGCCCAGATCACCGCTGATTTCGGCGCATGGGATTGGAAACCCGCCACCCGTTGCTGGCTGCGGCGATCCGTTCTGGGTCCGGCCAGGATCGCAAGCCGACGTGGCGGCCCCACCTTGCGAAGCAGCTCGGCGGCCATCACCCCGCCGGAAAAGTCGTCGGTCGAGACACTGTCCACGAAACCGGATGCCAGACCCGGCGGCGGAAGATCGTTGAGCACGACCACAAAGCGTCGCCGCGAAGCCTCGGAAGACACGGTGCGCGGGCACTCCCAAACGACCGGAAGCCAGCCCGCATCGGGCTGAACCTGACCATCGTCGAGACTCCAGCGAATCCGAATCGGGATGCCCGCCGTTTTCAGGGCTTGCCGCAAATTTTCCAGCAAGCGCGCTCCGAAACTCCCCTCGCGTCCCGCCCGTTTGTGGAACACCAGCTCCGCCCCGGTCAGCACCGTCGAGGGCCCCGCCACATAGGTCCCGGAAGCTGCCCGTCGATCCAGCCAGCCTTCCGATTCCAGCTCGCGAATCAATCGATGGGCGGTCTGATAGCTCACGCCGAAGTGCTCGGAGAGCGCGCGATTCGAAAAAAACCGCTGGCCCGGCGAGTGATATCCGTCCTTCAGCCGGATGATCAACTTCGACTTCACCAGGAGGGTGTGCTTGCTGCGAGGCCGGGGCATTCCGGGAGTTATCATATCAGTTTATCCGAAACGCGATGAGAAAACATTTGGGTGTCGGCAGGTCACGGGCAAGCGTGGCGCAATGTCATCCGCTCCGCTCGCAGGACAGGCACTCGTCGTGATTGGCGGGACCACGGGGCTTGGCTTGTCCGCCGCCCGCGCGTTCATCGCGGCGGGTGCTTCCGGCGTGGTGATCACCGGGCGCAATCCGGAAAGCTGCGCCGCCGCCGTGGCCACCCTCGGCGAGCGCGCTACCGCGGTGATCGGAGATGCCAGCGATACCGGCCACGCTGCCGAAGCGATCCGGACGGCCATCGGGCGCTTCGGAAACTTCCAAGGACTCTATCACGTCGCCGGCGGCAGCGGCCGCGGGATGGGTGATGGGCCCTTGCACGAGGTCACCGATGCCGGCATCCATGCAACCCTCTCGCTCAACCTCGAGTCGCTGATCCTCTCCAACCGGGCCGCCGTCCGGCAGTTTCTCGCCCAAGGCGGCGGAGGTGCCATTCTGAATATGGGATCGGTGTTGGGCTGGTCTCCATCGCCGGAGTTTTTTGCCACTCATGTCTATGCCGCCGCCAAGTCGGCGGTGATCGGGTTCACCCGTTCCATCGCCAGCTACTACGCATCTGATAATATCCGCGCGAATGTTCTCGCCCCCGCGCTGGTCGAGACGCCGATGGCAAAACGCGCCGCTGGCGACCGCGCCATCCTTTCGTTCATCAGGACGAAGCAACCGCTCGGCGGCGGACGCATCGGCCACCCGTCTGACCTGGATGCCGCCGCAGTGTATTTCCTCTCGCCGGGTTCATCGTTCACCACCGGCCAGGTCCTCGCCGTCGACGGCGGGTGGGAGGTTTCGGAAGGACAATTGCCATGAACGCATCCGGCCAGCCCGCGGAAGGTGGCTATCTGCTCGGCCTTGATTTGGGCGGCACCCGTCTGAAGGTCCTTGCGCTTGATCCCGCGGGTATCGAAATCCGCCGTGAAACGGTTCCAACGGACGGCCCGGACTGGAAAGCCAATGTGCTCGAATGTGTCTCCGGTTTCTCGACCCGTTTGGGCCATCCGATGGCCGTCGGAGTGGCGGCTGCCGGGCTGCCGTCGGCAGATGGGAAGAGCATCGCCTTCATGCCAGGCCGTCTTCCAGGTCTGGAAGGCCTAACCTGGACCGGCTTCCTCCAATCCCCCCTGCCCGTGCCGGTCCTCAACGACGCCCATGCGGCGCTTCTCGGCGAGTTTTGGATGGGCGCGGCGAGAGGAATGCGTGACGTGATTCTCCTCACTCTTGGCACGGGAGTCGGCGGCGCGATTCTCTCAGATGGCAATCTGCTGCGCGGACATATCGGAAGGGCGGGGCACTTCGGACATATCTCGATCAACGCCCATGGCCCTCCCGACCTCGTCAACACTCCCGGCAGCCTTGAGGACGCGATTGGCAACCAATCGATCCGATCGCGCAGCGGAGGCCGATACTCTGCCACGGCGGATCTGGTAGCGGATGTCACCGGTGGCGACCCAACCGCCTCGGCAATCTGGAACCGGATGATACGCGATCTCGCGGTCGGGATCAGTTCGCTCATCAATGTGCTCGATCCGGAAGCCGTCCTAATTGGTGGCGGAATCGCCGCAGCGGGCGACGCGTTGTTCCGTCCTCTTTCCGCGGAACTCGATCGCATTGAATGGCGGCCGGACGGACACCAGGTGAAAATCCTCAGCACCCGGCTCGGCGATTGGGCCGGGGCCTACGGCGCCGCTTTCCACGCACTCTCCCATCATGACACCCACCGCTGATTTTCTGGCCCATTCCCGCGCCATCCTCGAACGGGTCGCCGACCAGGAGGCTCTCATCCAAAAGGCCGCCGACTGGTTCTCCGTCACCATCCTCGCCGGCCGCATGGTCCATGTGTTCGGATCCGGCCACTCCCGCATGATGGTGGAGGAAATGTGGCCGCGCTACGGTTCCTTTCCCGGGTGGAATCCCATCGTCGAGCTTTCGCTATCATTTCACAATCTCGTTGTCGGCGCCAACGGCCAGCGTCAGGCGATGTTTCTTGAAAATGTCAGCGGCCTTGCCCCGCGCATCCTGCGGAACTTCGGCCTCGATCCGATCGATACCGCACTCATCATCTCCTCCAGCGGATGCAACGTCGTGCCGGTCGAGATGGCGGAGGAATTCCAGCAGCGCGGCATCAAGGTGGTGGCGATCGTGAGCCGGCTTCATCTCGACGCGTCCACCACCCGTCATCCCGGCGGTAAAAAGCTGACGGACTCCGCGGATCTTGTCCTCGACACCGGCGCGCCCGTCGGGGATGCGATGGTTTACGTGCCGGGCCTCGACACTCCTGTCGCACCCGGATCCACTGTCGGTGGCTGCCTCCTGATCAATTCGATCAAGGCGGAAGTCGCCGCCCGGCTCACCGATGCCGGCCAGCCACCCAAGGTCCTGACCGGCGCGGTCGTCGTCGGCCGGGAACGCGCCGAAGTACTTTTCGAATCCGCCTATGACGAACATTCCCACCGCCTCGCCACTCTCTATCGAGGCGCCGGCCAATCCTAATCGACCCACCAAATCCATGAAACGATTCATCAGCACCCTCATCGCAGTAATTCTCCTCCAACAGGTGTCAAACGCCGATGAATGGAAACCGCTTTGGGATGGGAAGACCCTCGCGGGATGGCATGTCATCGGCAAGGGTGACTGGAAGATTGAGAATGGCTCCATCCGTGGCATCCAGACGAAAGACGAACCGGATTACGGACACCTCGTCACCGACGGGAGCTTCACGGATTTCACCATCCGGCTCAAATTCAAATCACTCAAGGGCAACAGCGGGCTCTATTTCCGAATCGAGGAAAAAGGCTTCAGCGGCGTCAGCGGATTCCAGGCGGAGATTGATGCGGCGAACGACGTCGGCGGTCTCTACGAAACAAACGGCCGGTCATGGGTTTCGCAACCGACTCCGGAGCAGGTGGCAAGCTGGTTCAAACCGGGTGAATGGAACGAAATGACCGTGACCGCCAAAGGGGGGCACGTGGCCGTCCATATCAACGGCATCAAATCCGCCGAGCTCGAAAACGATCCCGGCCGGAAAGATGGCCGCTTCGCCCTGCAAATCCATGGCGGCCAGGATGTCGACGTTCGGTTCAAGGATATCGAGATTCTGGCAGACCGCTAATCCCCGAATGATATGTTCTAACCCGTATTGTAAAATGAAAGACAATCCCCTACGCACTTCAGTTGTCGGAAGTTATCCTTTTCCAGGCTGGCTGGAGCACGCCTGTCTGCACCTCGACGCCTTCGGCTCCGCGGACCGCAAGGAAATGCAGGATGATGCCGTCATCGCCGCCATTCATGACCAAGTGGCGGCAGGCCTTGACGTCATTACCGACGGCGAGCAGACCCGTTTCGATTTCAACCTGTCCTTCTACGGCCATCTGCAAGGCCTCGATCTGGAGGGTGCCTCGCCAAGACGCTTTGGCCCGCCGGCCCACGACCAGCGCGGCAAACATGAGGTCACCGACACCCTCTCGGCACCCAGCGGTCTCGGGGCGGTTGCGGAATTCATGCGACTGCGCCAGCTCGCGCCAGCCGGTCCCACGCTCAAGGCGAGTGTGCCCGGACCCTACACGCTCAGCGGCCGGCTGCTTCCCAATGATCGATATCCCACGCGATGGGACCTCACGGAAGCGCTTTTGCCGATCGTGCGCGCCGAGTTGGAAGCATTGGCCGAAGCGGGTTGCACCGAAATCTGTGTCGATGAGCCATCGATGAGTTGTTACGCCCACAAGGAGGACCCGGCCCGGTTCGTGGATATTTTCAACCGCACGGTGGAACCGGTGGTGGGCCGCCTTCGTCTCTGCACTCACCTCTGCTTCGGGAATTACAAGGCCCGGGCGGTGGGGCCGCGCAGACTTGCTCCGATGTTCCCGGCCTTCCTGGATTTCAAAGTGGATGAAATGCATGTGGAAATGGCCGGCCGCGAATTTTCGGAGATCGAACTCATTGCCGCCATCGCCGAGAGAATGGATGTCGCGGTGGGAATCGTGGATGTGAAGAGTTATTATATCGAGACGCCCGATGATATCGCCGCCCGGGTGAAACTATGCCTCGAGCATGCGCCCGCGGACCGGCTGGTTTTCGCGCCGGATTGCGGTCTCAGCCAGACGGCCCGCTGGGCCGCGCGCATCAAACTCCGCAACATGGTCGCCGGAGTCAGCCAGGTCCGTCGCGAACTCAGCCTGCCCGGCGCATGATCCGTCCGGTCCTCCAGGATGAAGCGTTTCTCGCCGACGTCCGCGCGGCACTCGGCCGGCCGCAATCGCTCCACGTGTGGTGGCTCGGGCAAAGCGGGTTTCTCGTCCAGTGGCAGGGCAGGCACCTGCTGCTCGATCCCTATCTATCAGACTCGCTCACGCGAAAGTACGCCGCCACCGACAAGCCGCACGTGCGCATGACCGAGCGGGTCGTGGCTCCGGAATGTCTCGATTTTCTATCAGCGGTGACCTCAAGCCATAACCACTCCGACCACCTGGATGCGGAGACCCTCGGTCCGCTCTTTGCAGCCAACCCGGCGCTTCGCCTTGTTTCTCCCGCCGCCAACCGTGACTTCATCGCTCAACGAATCGGACTTGCGGCTGACCATCCGGCGATCATCGATCTTGATGACGGTCTGGAAGCCGCTGCCGGAGGGTTCGCTTTTTCAGGGGTGCCGGCCGCGCACGAGTCTCTTGAAGTCGATGAGCAGGGACGCCACCGTTATCTGGGATTTGTGGTGCGCTGTGGACCTTGGACCCTTTTCCATTCCGGCGACACCATGGATTATTCCGGCCTGGCGGAGCGCCTCAAGCGGGAGAGCGTGGATCTCGCCTTTCTGCCCATCAATGGCCGGGCTCCCGAACGCCGTGTGGCGGGCAATCTGAATGGCAGGGAAGCAGCGCGACTCGCCCATTCGGCAGGCATCGGGCAGGTTGTCCCTTGTCATTATGAGATGTTCGGGTTCAACACCGCTTCGCCCGCGGAGTTCATTTCCGAGTGCAATCATCTCGGCGTCCGGCATCGCGTGCTTCGCGCGGGCGAACGGCTTACCCTCACAAAATGATCGCGCTCTTCCACCGCACCGTCCCCGGAGACCCATGGACGCTGTGCTCGCTCGGGAAATGCTGAAAAACAGTTTTGTTTCAGATTCCACCGGGTCCTATTCTTCCGCAAGTCAGCCCTTCAATGTCGTGAGAAAAATTTGGAAAGTCGCCGGTATCAATTTCGACCACATGCACATGGGCGATCTGCTGCGCCAGGTCCATGAGCACCCGCAAGCCGAGATCGTCGGGATCAGTGATGAACGGCCTGCCCGCATGGCGTATGCCATTTCCAACTTCGCGATCCCACGGGAGCGGGTCTTCAGCGACTACAAGCGCTGCCTCGGGCACACGCGGCCCGATCTCGTCATCCTTTGTCCCGCCACCGCGGATCACGCCAGATGGACCCGGCTCATTGCCCCCTTCCGCACCCACATTCTCATCGAGAAACCTTTCGCCGCAAGCCTCGCCCATGCCGACGAAATGATCGCCGCCATGAAAGGGACGAGGAAACAATTGATCATCAACTGGCCGCTGCGGTGGTATCCGTCCCACATCACTGCCAAACGGCTGATCGACGAAAAACGGATCGGCCGCGTGACCGAGGTGCACTACTACGATGGAAACCGCGGCCCGCTCTGGCATGCGGCTGACAAGGTCGAGACCATCCCGACTGCGAAACGAAAGGCGGCGAGCTGGTTCTATCGGAAGGAGTCCGGCGGAGGTTCGCTGTTAGACTACCTGGGATACGGGACCACGCTCGCCACCTGGTTCATGGGCGGTCGTGCCCCGCTCGAAATCACCGCCGTGGTTGATCAACCGGCCGGTCTCGAAGTTGACGAACACTGCATGGTGATCGCCCGATACGAAACCGGTCTCTCCAAGTTTGAAACGAGGTGGGGAACCTTTACGGATCCATGGAAGATCCAGCCTCAGCCCAAGTGCGGCTTTGTGATGGTGGGGACCCGGGGGACGATCTCCAGCTACGACTGCGAACCCACCGTCCGGATCCAGACGGTGGACCGACCGGAGGGCGCCGATCTGCCGGTTGATGCCATCGCCCACCCTTTTCACAATCCGGTCGCCTACGTGCTGCATTGCCTCGAAAAGCGGAAGAATGTGGACGGCCCGCTGTCGCCAAGGATCGCGCGGATCGGACAGCAGATGGTCGATGCCGCCGTGCTCAGCGCCAGTCTCGGCAAGACCGTTCCGCTCGAATCCCGTATCTAACAGAAAACCCGATGTCAGAGAGAAACTACGAACTCGAATCCGCCAGA
Source organism: Verrucomicrobiales bacterium (assembly GCA_038256845.1). Lineage (GTDB taxonomy): Bacteria > Verrucomicrobiota > Verrucomicrobiia > Verrucomicrobiales > Akkermansiaceae > Luteolibacter. Next base: position 15,804 of record JBBSJY010000087.1, read on the forward strand.
TCCTCACCGGTTCCGGCCCCCGTGCTTGACTACGGTCCGCCGGGTCCACGGGAATACCGGCCGAAAATCGGTTTGATCGGCTGCGGTGGGATCACGGAGCAGCATCTCAAAGCCTATCGGAGCGCGGGATGGGAGGTTGCCGCATTTTACGATGCCCGTCCCGATGCCGCCGAACGACGCCGTTCGGAATACTATCCGCAGGCAAAGGTCTGCCGCACGGTAGGGGAGCTGCTAGAGAGCGAAGACATCGATGTCGTGGATATTGCCACCCATCCCGAGGTGAGGGTTCCGCTCATCGAGGAAGCCATCGCCGCGGGCAAGCATGTCCTCAGCCAGAAACCGTTTGTTCTCGATCTCACGGAGGGTGCCCGTCTTGTTTCGCTCGCCGAGGCAGCCGGGGTCAAGCTCGCCGTCAACCAGAACGGCCGCTGGGCTCCCTATTTTTCATATATGCGGCAGGCGGTCCGGGCGGGTCTGATCGGCGATGTGAGTTCCGTGAACATTGCCCTCAATTGGGACCACTCGTGGACGGCAGGCACGGCATTCGAGAAGATTCATCATCTCGTCCTCTTCGACTTCGGGATCCACTGGTTTGATGCGGCGTATTCGTTCTTCGGCGGAGGATCGGCACATTCCGTCCATGCGTCGCTCGCAGCCGCTCCGGACCAGACGATGGATCCTCCGCTCATCGCCAGCAGCATTGTCACCTTCGATCAGGGCATCGCGAATCTGGCGTTCAACGCCCATAGCAGGTTTGGCCAGCAGGAGAGTTGCGTGGTGGTCGGAACGAAAGGCACATTGCGGGCCGTTGGGGCTGTTTGTGCAATCTCCGCCGTGGAAATCACCACCGATCAAGGCATGGGCCGCGCCAAGTTGGCCGGATCCTGGTTTCCCGATGGTTTCCGCGGTTCGATGGGGGAGCTTCTGCGAAGCATTGAAGAAGATCGGGAGCCTGAAAACTCCGCCACCGACAACCTGAAAAGTCTCTCCGTCTGTTTGGCCGCGATGAAATCCGCAGATGATTGCGCTCCGGTCTTGATTCACTCCGACCGATTCTTAAACCGGTTGTCCTGACCCGGCGAGGTGATTGGGGTAAGCGTTTCATCCTTGGCGAATCGGGTGGACACAATTGGGACGACATCTAGCATCTGGAAGAATGATCCTTCCGCCTTGGATCCCATCATGATGCTCCCGCAACCGCCTCCGAATGCTCCCGCGCCACCGCCCTCTGAAGCCGCGATCCGCTCGCGGCGGTGGATGATCGGGATTTG
>JBBSJY010000088.1:0-16985 GCA_038256845.1 Verrucomicrobiales bacterium
AGGCGCATGATCCCCTCACGCATGGCCGCATCCTCCCCGGCCCAATGGCTGGCGATGGCATCGGCGGCGGCGGATGGATGGTCGGCGCGGGTCTGGCGCAGCCAGGCGATTCGCTCGGAGGGCTGGCCGGTTTCCCATGCGTCTTCGCCGACTTCCGAGCCTTCGAGAAGCCATAAGAACTCCGGGTAGCGCCTGGCGATCCAGAGACCGCGCTCACCTGCCAGGCGGGATGCGGCGGCACGGAGCAATTGGTTTTTCGAAGCCATCGAAAGCAGCTCCGGAAGCACTCGCGGCGGCAGGATGAGATCCGCCGCGGTGGCGAGCCGCATCCACTCAGGGAGGATTTCCGGGAACTCGCCGGAAAGCAGGCGCATCGCCAGATCGACGCCGATCGCTGGGAGATATGCGCTGTTTTCCGATGGGCAAACAACCGCTTCTTCGGAGACGGCGAGGGTTTCCGCTCCGGCGATGCGCAAGGTGCGGGTCAGTGCCAGCGCGCTGAGGATCGCGGCGGCGGGGTTTTCCGCATCGAGCTTTTTCCAGGTTTCCTCCAGGCATGGATCAGGCGCGGGCGGCATCGCGGACATGCGTGCCGTGCCTAACAGGGCCGTGGAGATGAGAAGGTCGGAAATCACAGTTGCGGAGGTGTTAGGGGGAACCAGGCATCGGCATCGCGGATGGCCAGCAGGCGGATGCGGCGACCGTCCCACTCGCCGCACATGCCGGTGGGCCGTCCGCCGCAGATGCAATCGACGCGCAATGCGGTGTCGCTTTTCGCCGACCAAGGGAGCGCCCGGCCGGTGGCATCGACAAGCAGCGAACCCTGCACGGATGGGCGCAGGGCGATGAGGAAGGGAAGGCTGCGGAGAAAGGGATTTGTGGAAACGGCAGTGGCAAAACGGTCAAGCATCGTGTCCAGACCGGGCTCCTGAATTTCCGGGACGGGAGCGGGGCGGGAAGGTTCCTCGATCTCGGGAGTCGCCCGCAGCGGATAGGAGCCGGGCTGAAATTTCAGAGAAGCACGCACTGCGGTGCCGATGGCCCATGGCTCGGCGATGGTTTGGTGCGCGGGGGCGAAGCGGAGCAGCCGCGCCCAGCGTCCGGTCTTCAGGCCGAGCATCCAGGTGGTGCTTGTGATCAGGCGGTCGCGCTCCTCGGTTTTCCGGGCGGCGACGAACCAATCATCCTCCAAAGCCTCGCCCGTTTCCTCGCTTGCGCCGGAGCGCCCGCCGATCAGCGAGCGGAGATCCGCCTGTATGGCCGGCTCATGCGCATCGAGGCATTCCAGCGCGTGGAGAATCAAGTGCAGGCGTCCCAGCTCGAACGGCAGCTCCGTATCCACCTCGGGATCGCGCAGCACCGTATCGCCGATGTGGAGCAAGGCTCCGGCGAGGCCGGGCGCCTGGCAGTCGATCATCCGTTTCGCCAGATCCGCCCAGAAACCGAGGTTCCTCGCGCTGCCTCCCGCCAGGCCTTCGCCGGTGAGGTCGAGGATCGTTTGGCGGAGCAGGGAAACCCCTGCGGCCACCCTGCCCTCACGCTGCGCACGGCGCTTTTCGGCGGCCTTTTCATCAATCGGTTTGGCTGATTTCTCCTGCGCCGCGGACTGGGATTTCTCCGCCCGTGCGGTGCGGCCATCCAGCCACTCGGTCGCCCAGTCCGGGCGGGTGCCAGCGGACGGGGGAGCGGAAACCGCAAGAAACATCAGCCCGAGCGCATGCTTGCACGGGAATTTCCGGCTCGGGCAGGAGCATTTGCTGGCGAGATCCGGCAGCGAAACAAGCGTCTGGTAAGGATTTTTCCCAGAGCCCATCGCCAAGCCCCAGAGCACCCCGGCATCACCACCGGTCATCTCCCATTTCCGCGAAGTCCCGATATCGCGACCCGCCTTCAGGGATGAGGCGTCCGGCGCAATCGCGGTGATCTGATCTGGGGTCAGCAAGTTGCCTGAGAAACTAGCGGCATCGCGGTTTTTCCGTCGATCCCGGAAATCGGCCCGAGCCTCATCCTTGCCCTGCAAGGCCACCTACAAGCTTTGCTCCGAACAAACGGACCTGAAACTCAGCTCCGGCGAGACGCTTCGGCCATCGGCGACCGCATCCCCGATGTGTCCGTCAAAACCGCTTCCGAGGTGACAGCTCCATGAATGCCGCCAAGGCCTTTGGAATCACCTTCACGGTCCCCGACAGGCTTGTCGCCGAATACAAAACCGGCTATCAGATCGACATTGAAGCCGCCTCCGGCGAAGTGCATCACACCTTCCCCACCCCACCGTGTTCATCGTCGATCAGGAAGGCATCATCCGTTTCGCCCATGTGAATGAGGATTACAAAATCCGCCTCGATCCGAAGGAAATCCTGGCGAGGAGGATCATGAATACCATGAACTTTTCCGGAAGGTGAGAGAGCACATCACGGGCGCTTGCAGCTACTGCTCGGGTGCCTACGAGGTGGAGGGTAAACTGAAGGAAAAGGGCATCCCGCTGTTGAGCGAGTTCAAGGGCCACCCGAGCTTCAAGCGATTGATCGCGGAAGGCTTTGTCGTCCTCAACTTCTAGGCGTGTCATGGTCCTTCTTGGATCAAATTTTTCGGAATCCCGATCTTAGGCAGACGGAAGCGCGGACCTCCCCAACCCCGAGTCCGAGCACACCAAGTATATGAGATTCATCACCCCCTCTTCCTCCGCGGTGGACGTGCGTCACCTCAGGGTTCCCTGTTGCTTCTCCGGCTGGGAGTCTTCCTGGTGATGTTATTTTGGAGTGTTGATAAGATCGTTCAGCCGGAACACGCCGCGACGGTGTTCGAGAACTTTTACCTCTTGGAAGCAGTACATGGCTCCTTTTGAAAATCTACTCTTCTTTGCCGCGTGGCCGATGCTTGCAGCTTGCGTCGCGCTTTTCCTGCTACGCGGAAATGACAACCTGTTGAGTCTCGACTCGGTTTTGTCATCGAAGAACGGGCGATGATCCGGCGTCTTCTGATCCAGTCGCCCGCTGATTCCCATGTTGTGCGTGGCTGCCGGCTGGCTTCTTGGGCCCAACACACCTAGCTGAATCACCCCTCCCTCTGAGCATGCTTGGCGAATGAAAGGCCGTCCGACCAATCGACCTAACCCATGATCTTCATCCACGTGCTCACCGTCTCGTTTCTCGCCCACGTAAACGGCGCAAACGACAACTTCGACGGCGTCGCCAGCCTCTATGGCAGAAAAACTGCGTCTCCGCACGGAGATCTTGGGCGACGGTGACCACCGCCGCCGGGCGCATCCCCGCGTTGTTTCTCGCGTCCGTCCTGCTGAAGAACTTTTCCGGCAAAGGCCTCGTGCCGGATTTTTTTAATGCGGGGGAGCGGCCTGCGACCTACTTTTGATGAGTCCATCGTCGCCCTCATTTTCATGAACCTTTTCCAACAAAAACTCCGCGCACATTCCATCCCGCTCATCCGGGGGCGATTCGAAACGCTGCAGATCAACGTCGGCCGCAAGTGCAACCAAACCTGCACCCACTGCCACGTCGATGCCGGCCCGCACCGCACCGAGATGATGACGGAGGAGGTCGCGCACAAGGTTGGCGCATGGATCCTCGAACACGAGCCGGCCACGGTGGACATCACCGGTGGAGCGCCGGAAATCAGCGAGTTTTTCCGCTACTTCGTCGAGACCGCCCGCTCGGTCGGCTCGCATGTGATCGACCGCAACAACCTCACGATCATCGAAACGAAATCCCACGCGTATCTCCCCGGGTATCTCGCGGAACACGAGGTGGAGGTGGTAGCCTCACTGCCGTGCTATCTGGAAGACAACGTCGATGCCCAGCGCGGCAACGGCGTTTTCCAAAAAAGCATCAACGCCCTGAAAAAGCTCAACGCCGTCGGCTATGGCGAGCACCTGCCGCTCACGCTCGTTTACAACCCCATCGGTGCGAAGCTGCCGCCCGACCAAGCGGAACTCGAAGCCGACTACAAAGTCGAACTGAAGGAACGCTACGGCATCGTCTTCACCCGGCTCTTCGCCATCACCAATCTGCCGATCGCCCGCTTCGCCGTGGACCTGCGCCAGCACGGGCAGTGGGATGATTACATGGAATTGCTGGCAAACAGCTTCAACCCCGCCACCGTCGATGGACTGATGTGCCGCAGCACCATCAACATCGGCTACGAGGGAGAGGTTTTCGACTGCGATTTCAACCAGATGCTCCGCATGCAGCACCGCTCGGAAGGCAAGCCGCTCTACCTGTGGGACGTCACGCCCGAAAGTATGGCAGATCAAAACATTCTAACCGCAAGCCACTGCTTCGGCTGCACCGCCGGCCACGGCAGCAGTTGTGGCGGAGCACTTGAAAGCGGGGCCCTTGCCTCCGCCTGATTGATCATGATCGCTGCGCTTTCGGATTTCTCCAAGCCGGCGCTCGCCCTCATGGTGCTCGGAGTTCTTCTGTTATGGGAGTCGCTGTCTCCGTTTTTCATCTTCCCGGCGGGCCGCGCCCGCCTCCGCCACGGCGCGCGGAATGTCCTGCTAGGCGTCTTGAACGCGGCCGTCACGGTTGTCGCTTTCGTCGGCCTGTGGTGGTGGGCCGCGGCTTGGGCGGATCGCCACCAGTTCGGCCTGCTTCACTGGCTTTCCTGGCCGCCGTGGACGGAGTGGCTGCTCGCGATCCTACTCCTCGACGCCTGGACCTACGCCTGGCACCGGATGAACCACCGCATCCCGTTTCTCTGGCGATTTCACCGCGTCCACCACTCGGACCCGCACATGGACGTTACCACCGCCAACCGCTTCCACACCGGCGAGATCCTGATCTCCTCGTTGCTGCGGATTCCCCTCATTATTTTGCTTGGCCTGCGCGTCGAGCAACTCGCGCTTTATGAATTACTGATGTTTAGCGTCGTCCAATTCCACCATGCCAACATCGGCGTGAGCGAGAAATGGGACCGCGTGCTGCGGTGGATCATCGTCACCCCCTTCATGCACAAGGTCCACCACTCGCGCTGGCAGCCCGAGACGGATTCCAACTATTCCTCGCTGCTCTCCATCTGGGACCGGCTTTTCCGCAGCTTCCGGATGACGAATCTTCCCCAAGATCTTCACCTCGGCCTACACGAGTTCGACGCTGAAAGTTTCCAAACATTTCCCGGCTTGTTGAAAACGCCATTGGATAAGCACCACTCCCGCACCGGGAAGCGCAACGGAGACTGAGGGCACTCTTTATTCATTCAGGTCAGCATCCTTCAAAGCTTTTCGAGCGATCTTGGTTGCCTCGATTCACGCCCGCCCGGGTGGCGGGGGATCCGTCGCGAATGCGGCGGTAGTACCAGTTGGAAAGGAAGGCGACGGACGACCGAAGGCGTTTTGCTGGACGAATGGAGCCTCGGGACGCACTCTGAAACGGTTCCTTCCGCCAACACCATGAACAAAAAATCCCTGCTCCACCTTTTGTCCCTGCTCTGGCTGAACCCGGTTTTGGCCGCCGCCGAACCAACGGAAGTCGAGCTCCACCGCTTGCGGGGTAATCCCATCATCCGGCCCGAGATGCTGCCTGGTTCGGACGGCGGAAATATCAACGGTCCGTCGTTGATCCGAGTTCCGTCGTGGGTGGACGCGCCATTGGGGCGATACTATCTCTACTTCGCGCATCATGGCGGCGAATACATCCGGCTCGCTTATGCGGACCATCTGGAAGGTCCTTGGAAGATTCACGAACCGGGCGTGCTCCACCTGAAAAACACGCCCGCCTGCAAAGGGCACATCGCCTCGCCGGACGTGATCGTGGACGAGTCCCGGCGCGAGATCCGGATGTATTTTCACGGGCCCGCCCGCGCGGTTTCCGGGCAGAAAAGCTTTGTGGCGACCGGCAAAGACGGCCTCCATTTCTCCCCGAGCGACGAGGTCCTTGGAACATTTTACTTCCGCGTATTTCCCTATGAAAACGCCTGGTATGCGCTGGCCAAGGGTGGTGTGGTCCACCGCTCAGCAGACGGTTTGACCGGGTTTGAAAGGGGACGGAATCCCTTTCCCGGCGGTGAGTCACGCACGGGCGACCTGAATGAACCGGGGCCGCGACATCTTGCGTTGCACCGGCAGGGCGAAACCCTCTGGGTTTACTACAGCAGCATTGGGGACGCGCCCGAACGAATTCTCCGCGCCCCGATAAAGCTCCATGCGGACTGGCGTGAGTGGCGCGCTGAGGACCCCGAGGAAGTGCTCCGGCCGGAATTTCCATGGGAGGGTGCCGATCTGCCGGTAAAGCGCTCCACCGCCGGGGCGGCCAAGGTCCCTCTCAACGAACTCCGCGACCCGGCGATCTTTGAGGACGATGATGGCCGCACTTATTTGCTCTATTCCGTGGCGGGGGAGTCGGGTATTGCCATTGCCGAACTGATCCAGCCGAAATCATAAGCTGAAGCCGATACCCGCCTCCCCCAATGGGATGCGGGCACATCGAACCGGGTGCTCCTTGTCCCTGCCGATCTCGACGTCGCGCCCACCGCGTGACACCATCACCGCCGTCGCGATGACGGCCAGCGTAACAAACAACCCCAAGCCGATCTTTGCTGATGTTTCCATCAATTACTTATCTCCTTTCTCCACTTCAGGATCAGCCTCTTTCAACGCCTTCCGAGCGATCTTGGTGACATAAACGGTTACCACCACCGTCGCGACGAGGCCCGCGATGAAAAAGCCGGTTTGCAGCGGGTCGCGCTCCGCCTTCCCGTCGGCCGCCGCCTCCAGCGCGACCCTGCCGGCCGCGCCGAGATAAACATAGAGCAGCGTTCCCGGCATCATGCCGATCCAGCTTGCCAGAAGATAGGGCCAGAACGGAATGGAGGTGAGACCATAAAAATAGTTCTGCAGGTTGAACGGGACCACCGGACTCAGCCGCAGCAGCGCCACGATCTTCCATCCCTTCTCACCGACCGCCCGGTCGATGGCGGCGAATTTCGGATTGCCCTCCAGCGCTGCCGCCACCTTGTCGCGGGCCAGGTGGCGACCGATGAGGAACGCGCAGCCGGCGCCGATCGTCGAGCCGATGGACGCCCCGAGAAAGCCCCAGCCGATGCCAAAAGCCGCTCCCGCACCGATCGTGAGGATCAAGCCCGGCAAAAACAAAATGGTGGCGATGATATAAATCCCCATGAAAACCACCAAGCCGATCGGCCCCAGTCCGTCGAGCCACAGGTTCACCCCCACCAGCCATTCCGCGACCGGCAGCACCCGGGCGGCCACTAGCAGGCCTATCACGACCAGCCCGATGGCACCCCATTTCCACCACGGGTGGTTCTTCCCCGGCGGTTTCCCGCCCTCGGCTGTCGTGGATTCGGTCTTCATCATGTCGGTTGGCTGAAATGGCGGTGCGTCCGCGAGGTTTCCCTTCTTCTTTTAGTCGATGAAAAGAGGCGAAGCTTAACACGGATTCCAACTGGCTTCCATCGTCGTGATGAGGGAGGATTCACGAGTCCAATGGCACGGTTTTAAGCGAGTGACCGGGATTTTCCGCGATGCGGGGTTTCTTTGTATTCATGATCTATCAGGGTGGTGGCCAGCACCATGCGGCGCTATTTTCCGTCGCGATCTTCAAAGTAGAACCGGATCAGGCGCACTTCGATTTCGTCGGGAAGCGCGTCCCATTCCGCCGAATCCAGGGGACTGCCCGAGGGCGGGAAATCCGCAACCGGGCTTCTGGCTGGTCGGTTGGGGATATTCGGCCTGGTTCGCCTCGGTGTCGTCGAGTGCCATGGAACTGCCGTCGATGGATTTGACGACGGAGCCCTGATAGGTGTCTCCGGGCCTGATCCGGGATGTTAGATGGGTGTTGATGCGCTCGCCAACCGAGATGAGGAAATCGGATCCCAGGCGGCCGCGACCTCTGCTGTAGGCGTTGGTATCCTTGCCGGGGACCGGCAGGCCGAGGTCGTGGCACCAGGCCAGGACGAGGCTGACGGCCTTCGAGAGGGAGGCGTTGCCTTCCAGAATCCGGGCGAGCGAGGCCCGGAAGACCACGACGTTGCAATAGTGGCGGATGCCTTGTGAAATCGAGGTTGGCCTCCGGCGTTTCGATGAACTAATGGTAGTGGTTGCCCATCAGCAGGCCAAGCATGGACTTTCCATCCGGTCATCGCCAAGTCCCCTTTCCGCTCCAACCGCCGGATTTGGGTTTGCGCCACCTCCCTGCGCCTGCGACTTTAAGGTTCCTGAAACGAGGGGGTTAGAACGCAGGAAACGCTCACTTGCGACTTCCCGTGATGGTCCATAGCTTTTAGGTTCCGGTTTGGACACGACTTCCATTCAAATCCCCCAAAACCCAATGTCAATCTTCAGACTTACGCATTGGCTGGCCGTGCTCGCGTCGAGCCTGCTCGGCAGCCCGCCGGGGCACGCCCTCATCACGGGTGTGGCGGAGCAGAACGGTGCGCCGGATGGGCCCTCGGGAACGCACCTCACCGGCATCTCCTTCGACGAGGATGTCGTCTGCTTCACGGACCGCAGCCACGAGTACAATGGCGTGAACGTCTCGGGCCTTCCGTCCGGCCTGGCAGGCAGCGACTACGTGATGACGGCCAACGACTCGAAGAGCACTTCGAACTACTCCCTGACCGTTACCACGGACTCCACCTGCACCCTCTACCTGCTGCTCGACAACCGGATTCTCAACCGCGACGGACCCCTCGGCTGGATGGTTGACGGGTCCGGACTCGATTTCGAGGACACAGGCTTCGATGTCGGCATCGACGAGAGCGGGAACGGCTCCGGCCCCGGCAGCAGCATCGACCAGACCTCTTCGGTCTTCATCGCGATCGACACCGACAACGGCGGCACCAGCAACCTCGCGGCGGGCTCCTATCAGTTCTTCGAGCAAAACCGCGGCGGTGCCACCAACATGTATGGCGTGGTGGCCACCGGCCCGGGCACTTCCAACGACACCGACGGCGACGGACTGCCCGACGACTGGGAGCTCCTCCACTTCGGCGATCTCGATGAAACTGAGTTCGGCGACCTCGAACCCGACGGGCTCACGAACCTTCAGGAGTTCAATCGCGGAACCGATCCGAACAACCCCGACAGCGACGGCGACGGACTCGAAGACGGGCCCGAGTTCAACCTGCACGGGACCGACCCCGCCGACAGCGACTCCGACGACGACGGACTGTCCGACGGCGCCGAAGTCAACACCTACGGCACAGACCCCAACAACCCCGACAGCGACGGCGACGGACTGCCCGACGGCGCCGAAATCGACACCCACAACACCAATCCGCTCGACGGCGACTCCGACAACGACGGATTCAGCGACGGCCTCGAAGTCGCGTTCGGCAGCGATCCGAACGACTCCGCCGACACGCCAGACACCACCTCGCTCGCCGATGTCGTGATCAACGAGTTCATGGCAAAAAACCAGTCCACGCTCTCTGACGAGGACGGCGACAGCTCGGACTGGATCGAGCTTTGGAATCCGAATTCGCTCCCCGTCTCCCTCACCGGCTGGCACCTCACCGACGATCCGAACAACCTCGCCAAGTGGACCTTTCCCTCGCACACCATGTCCGCCAACCGCTTCCTGGTGGTCTTCGCTTCCGGTAAGGACCGCGCCGGGCCGGGCAGCGAATTCCACACCAACTTCGCCCTCGACAAGGACGGTGAATACCTGGCCTTGACTCGTCCCGACGGCTCCGGCGGCATCGAGATCGTTCACGAGTTCACTCCCTTTGCGGAACAGCGCAAGGACGTCTCCTACGGTCTCGTCAGCTCCAGCCCGCCGCTGGCCTACGGCTACTTCCTGAATCCGACCCCGGGCGCCGCCAATGACCAGAGCGCAGTCGCCGGGTTCGTGGCGGACACCTCCTTTTCGATCGACCGCGGATTTTACTCCTCCTCCCAAATCGTCGAGATCACGAGCGCCACCCCGGGAGCGAGCATCATTTACACCACCGACAGCACCGTCCCGGCCGAAAGCCCGCTCAACGGAACGCGGGTCGATGCGCCCGACCCCCTCACCCCGCCGGTCGCCCCGGTCGTCATTTCCGGCACCACCGTCCTGCGCGCGCTCGCCGTCAAAACCGGCTTCCAGCCCACCAATGTCGACACCCAGACCTACCTCTTCACGCGCGACATCCTCACCCAGGGCACTCCCTCCGATCCCTTCCAGAACTGGGGCAGCCATGGTCCGGACTGGGAGATGGACCGGCTCGTGACCGGCCACCCCAGCCCCGCAAGCCGTTGCGTCGCGGACGACCTCAAGGAAATCCCCACCCTTTCGGTCGCCCTTCCGTTCTCCGACATGTGGGGCTCGGGCGGAATCTACATTTCCGGTGAGGGTGTCGAGCGCGAGTGCTCGATCGAATATATCAACCCGAATGGCGACCCCGCCGACCCTAACAGCGAGGACGGCTTCCAGATCGACGGCACCGTCCAGATCGTCGGCGGCTCCTCGACCGCGCGCTGGAAGAGCAACCACCTCTCGATGCGCGTCAAGTTCAATGTCGAAGGCGATCTCCGCCACGGCGTCTTTGACAAGCCGTGGATCCCCTTCGGAAAGCAGGCCTCCGCCCGCTTCGACACCCTCGTCCTCGACGCCCGGCTCAACAATGTCTGGAACCATCCCGACCACGGCCAGCGCGTCCGCGGCCAGTATGTGCGCGACCAGTATGTCGCCGACTTGCAAAACGCACTCGGCGGCACCGCCCCGCACGGCCGCCACATGCACGTCTACGTTGCCGGACTCTACTGGGGAATGCACACCGTTCACGAGCGCCCCGACGACAATTTCGCCGCCGAGTACTTCGGCGGCGACAACGATGACTACGATGTCGTGAAGCACTCGGGAAGCACGGTCGTAAACGGCTCGAGCGCCACCTACGCCGCCATGGCGAACCTCCTCGACGCCAACCTCGCCGTGCCCGCCAACTTCCAGGCCGCCGCCGCCAAGCTCGATCTCGAGGATTTCGCCAAATACATGCTGGTGAACTACTACGGCGGCAACACCGACTGGGACCACCACAACTGGTATGCCAGCTTCAATCGGGTCCAGCCGGGGGCGAAGTGGCACTTCCACTCCTGGGATGCCGAGCACGTCCTCAAGGGCGCCGCCGACAATGCCACCGGCGCCAACAACAGCAACAAACCGACCGGCTTCCACTACCGGCTCATGGCCAGCCCCGAGTACAACCTCATCTTCGCCGATGTCGTGCGCCGCGAGTTCTTCAATGACGGAAATCTCACCCCCGCCAGGGCCGCCGCGCATTATCAGAACCGCATCGCCATCATCAACGAGGCGGTCCGCGCCGAGTCCGCGCGCTGGGGTGACAACATGCGCCCCGGCCAGCCCTATCTCCGCGGCGTCGAGTGGCAGGCCGAACTCGACCGTCTCCTCAACTCCTATTTCCCCACCCGCACCAACACCGTGCTCAACCAGCTCATCTCACGCGGATTCTATCCCGCCACCGACGCCCCCGAGTTCTCGCTCCACGGCGGCAATGTCGCGTCGAACTTTCCCCTCACGATCACGAGTCCGGACGGCGGGACGATTTACTACACGCTCGATGGCGCCGACCCGCGCGAGGCCTTCACCGACCAACCGGTGGGCGCCGCCTACAGCGCACCCGTTCCTCTCACCGTCACCCGCTTCGTGAAAGCCCGCGTGCGCAGCGGCGGCGGCGAGTGGTCCGCCCTCACCGAGGCCCTCTTCGTGGTCGGTGCGGTGCAAGCGGACCACAACAACCTGGTCCTCTCCGAAATCCACTACCACCCCGCCGGGCCGAGCGCCGCCGAAATCGCGGCCGGTTACGAAAGCGGCGGCGACTTCGAGTATCTCGAACTCATGAACGTCGGACCCGGAACCATCGATCTCTCTGATGTCGTCTTCACCAACGGCATCGACTTCGACTTCCCTGCCCACTCCTCGATCTTCGAACTCCATCCCGGCCAGCGCCTTCTCATCGTCGATAACCTCGCCGCCTTCGAGTTCCGCCACGGCGCCGGACATCCCGTCGCGGGCGTCTTCCAGAACGACACCGCTCTCAGCAATGGAGGCGAGACGATCGCCCTGATCAATCTCTTCCTGCCTCCCGGCAGCCAAGAGATTCAGAATTTCACCTACCTCGACCGGGCCCCTTGGCCGACCGCTCCCGACGGTCACGGCTTCTCGCTCACTCTCATCGCTCCGGCCCCCGGCATCGACCACACCGACCCCGTCAACTGGCGCGCCAGCACTTACATCGGCGGCAGCCCCGCAGAGTCCGACGCCGCGCCGCTCGCGCGCTGGATGGCCGCCCACGGACTCCTCGCCGGACAGGAACTCACCGACTTCGACCTCGACGGCCTCACCGCCCTCATGGAATACGCTCTCGGAACCGATCCCAACCTCCACGACGGGATCGCTCTCACAGTCGGCGTGCAGACCCTCGGAGTCGGCGGCCTGAACGACGACCACCTCGTCATCCGCTTCCCGCGCCGCAAGGAGGCCGAGGACGCGATCCTCGGCGCCGAATTCTCCGCCGACCTCATCACCTGGCTCGAGGCCGGTCCGGCCGTCTCCTTCGCTCCCACCGCCGACCCCGCCGTCGAGATCGTCACGATCCGCGCCCCGGTCGCCACAACCGGCCACCCCCGCCAGTTCCTGCGTTTGATCGCGGTTCAACGCTGACGCCCCGCTCGACCCTCACCTCCCCATCTTCGCCAGGCTTTCGCGGGAGCCTTCGTCGCTCGCGAAAGCCGGATCAGTGCCCTTGCCGCCCGCGGCGACGGCGACGGCAATTCGATCCGCTTGTCGAGGAGGATCTCCCGCCCGGGCCACCGCCCGTCGCAGGTGGGAGAGAGTATCGACCGCTTCGATCCACGCCCGGACGGTCGCGAGGTTCTCGCTCATTCCCAAGAACGCACCTTGCGCGGCCCCGCGTCCAACTCGGTGTGCTAGGAATTTGCCATGCCCAAACGCCCCCATGTGCCGTGGCGCCCGTTGTGACAGCGGGTGACGGTGTTCTGCAACCAAGTCATCCCGGCTACCAGTTTGGCCTCCGGCGTTCGATGAACAAATGGCAGTGGTTGCCGATCAACATCCTGGCATGGACTTTCCATCCGGTCATCGCGCAAGCCTCTGACAGGGTGGCGAGAAAAAACCTACGGTCGTCGTCGTCAAGGAAAACCGACAGCAAAACCGTTTCGCGCCGGTTGCCGCGTGCCATGACGTGGTAATAGGAACAGGGATCGGCGCGATGACTACAGCGTAGTTGTTCCCGCCGCCGAAAACTTCTCGCTCCTTGATCGTGACACTCGTGCCCGTGAGCGAGTGGACGGCATTGAACTGCTGGATGCTGACACCCGCCCCGCCACCGATGGGAGCTTCATCGATTCCCGTGTATTCGGCCTGGCCAGCGGGGGAGATCCCGGTATTCACCCGCATTCAGCCATCGTCCACCACCCATTGGAGCCCCCCCGTAAGCACGGGGTCGGTGGTAGGTGAACCATCAGCGTTCCCAGCTGTGCCATCGAGGCGGTTGTCGAGGAGTAGGTAGAAAACCGATTGGATGTCCGTCGTGATCGTGAAGCTGTAGGGGGTGTTGTCCCGCCCGTCGTTCGCGAAACGGACGTACTCGTTGCCGACCAAATAACTCGGAAGCGTCGACAGGCATGCATCACGGGAATTGCCCCTCTCATAGACATAGTTTCTCAAGAAACCGGACCGGTTCGTGAGGCAGCTGGCTTGCGTTGCCTTTCCTAGACATCCGCCGGAATTGCTGGCTGACGTTCGCGGCGCGCTGCGCATCGACTGCTTTTACGCGATCCAATCCTGAGAGACAATCGGTCGCGCTCTTTGGGATCGGTCCTTGGATCTAAGTGTAGATATTGAAATCCAAGGACCGACCCTAATCACCGACCCTAATCACGCTAATCACGTTTGGGGAGTCTCCGTAGCACTACGCCCGCCAAAGCCGGAACGACCTGCGGGTAGAAGCCTTCTTGACCTTCGTAGCCTCGGCGAAGTAGGTGGCGAAGAGCGGAGGGCGGGAAAAGGGGGTTGGTCTGTAGGCTTACGGCACCGTCAGCCTCAGCCGCATGAAGCGCCTTCCTCCGGTCACCGGCGGCAGCTTCACCAGATCGTCGGGCACCGTCACCTGCTGGGTGGTGCTCACCGCGCCCGGATTGGTCGCGATGGTGGTCCAGGTGGTGAGGTCATTTGAAGCCTGCACTTCGTAAGTCGATTCCGCTCGCGCACGGAGGAACCGCATCTGGAACGTGCCGTTCGCCGTGCGGACGACTGCGGGCAGCCCCGCTTGCGTGGGACTCTTGGGATCTGCGATGGCCAGCGCATACTTCGTCTGATTGGCGATCCCGTCAGCGGCGGGCGTGGCATTGCGGCCCGCCACGCCGGAGCTGATCTCCTCACGGGTGAAGTTTTCTCCCCTCCATGTGAGGAAGCCCGCCCCGCGTCCATGCAGCGTCACCACGCCATAGGCGGGGACGCTCGTGCTGACCGCCTGATTCGCAGGCGCGAGGTTGGAGGTCTGCCACAGCGACCCGTTCGAGGACTGCACTCGGGTGTAAGAAGCAAGCCGCTCGGGAAAACCCGGCAGCGCGAAAGTCACCGGAACCGCCGTGGACGAGGCATTGATCAGCACAACAGTCAGGCTGTTCTCAAATTCGTCGGCGTATGCGCTTGCGCTAAGGCTCGTATTTCCAGTGACGTTTGCCGCCACGCGGACTGCACCGGGCCGGATGTAACGGAAGAAGTGCTTCGCCGCTACATACTTCGGCGCATTATTGCGCGTGGCGCTATCGGTGAGCGTCTCTGTACCGGCGCTCGATCCGTCGGTGAGCTGCCAGTAAACCCACGCGCTTTGCCGTCCGGCGGTGAGCGCCTGATGGATCTTGAGAGCGATGCTGAAGCCGCCATTTTTCGGAAAGCCGCTCGATGGCGAGAGCCACGGAGTGGCTTCACCGGAGGTTTCCGTCATCCACGACTTCTTCGCGTAAGATTGGAAGCCCTTCACATTCGCGGGAATACCAGCGGCAGGGCTGCTGCTCCATCCGTTCTTCCACCAGCTCCACAGCTTCGGATCCGATCCCGCGGAGTTCAGCCCGTCGCCGGCGTAGCCGTGTATGGCAAAGAAATCGACGGCTGCGGCGGCTGCCGGATCCGCGGCGATATCTCTCAGAAGCTGCAGATTCTTGTGTGTCGTTGTCGCGCCGCCGCCATACTGCCACATCCCGTAGGCATCGCCGCCCAGCAGGTCTTCAGGTCCTTTGATCCGGATCGGCGCGAGATCCGGGTATCGTTCCAGCTCCGCGCGCACTGCCTTGAGCGCAGCGATGTACTGCGAGGAAAGAGGATAGGTGCAGCTGTTGTAGAAGGTCTCAAAGTTGAGCTCATTCTGAATGCTGATCGCGTAGAACCGCACGCCATAGGTGTTCTGAAAGCCGCGCAGGTATGCGACCGTGCCGCGCGCAAACTGCGTCAATGCACTGGTCGGCTCGACCCCATCATGAAAGATCGCGAGCTTAGTATCCGAGACGTCCAGCTTTCCTCCGGAAAAATTTCCGCCCCAGATGAAAGGCCACGCGGTGCCATTCACCGGCAGGATGCCGCTCTGTCCTCTGATCTTGTTTCCGGAGGAGATCTTCAGCCACGGTGCGGGTGACCAGAGCGAGC
Organism: Verrucomicrobiales bacterium; assembly: GCA_038256845.1. GTDB lineage: Bacteria > Verrucomicrobiota > Verrucomicrobiia > Verrucomicrobiales > Akkermansiaceae > Luteolibacter. The sequence continues at coordinate 15,639 of JBBSJY010000088.1, forward strand.
CGATGAGCTTGAAGTCGCCGAGTGCCTGCGTCCGGGACTCTCCCGCCTGCGCCGCGAGTCCGGCACTGCGGACTCCGCTCTCGGTAAAATCGAAGAACGCGATGTTTGCGTCGATATCGGGGCTCATCACGGCGATCGGGGCCTGCCGCCCGCTAAAGTTGCGCCCGTAATCCGCGGCGCCCGTGTAGGTGCGCACGTTGTTGTTCTCCGGCCCGGGCAGAGCCGGGTTGTTATGGAACCATGGCGAGTTGTAGCGGAAATCGGAGTATGGCGCCTTGAAGCGGGGCAGCAGATCCATGCGCAGGATCGAGGCTCCGAGATCGTCGTAGTAGAGCTGCTGCCACCAGCTCTGCTGCGCCTCACTCCCCGCGACGCAGGTGCCGAAGCCATCGATGACCTGCGCCTTTGCCGCCGTATCAATGGCCACTGTGGCACTTTGCCCGTGCGCCGCTGCAGGGGTGATGAAGGCGAGCACCGCCACCACTCCCGCCGCCGCAGCGCTCCTCATGCGATGGAGAATGGGAAAGAGCATGGGAGGAGAAGAGCTTTCGCGCCCGCGGTCTGGCGCTGTGTTAAGTTCAAATCTGCGCGGTGGGTGTGGCAATTGCAATTTACGCACGGCTGCTTGGATTTTGTTTTGGGCGGAAGGTTTCTCGCCTGCCACGACGGCAGCGAGAAGAATGGAGATGAGTCGGATGGTTTCCATTTGGTTTCAGGTTCCCGGCAGCGGGAAATTTTTCATTTGGTTGGATCGTTGGACTCCCAGCGGCGGTCAACTCAGTCTTCAGGCCACCCAAGTTTATACAACAGCAAGGCCTGGAAGCCTCCGAGATGGCTGATATACCAGCCATTCTGATCGTGGATCACCTCGGGTGCCCAGACGGGAAGAACAGCGACCAGACCATGGTCATCATTTATATTGAACTTGAGCGGATCCTGCGAGCGGTAGGCATAGGTTTTTCCCGTCATCGAGCTGCTGCGGAACAGGTAGAAGAAACCATCCAGGTACTGCACGAACGGGCTCTCGGCATCCACCACGCCGGGGCCTCCCTGGCCGCCTTCGGACACGACGACTCCGGGGGTCCACGAAATCAGGTCTTTTGAGGAGCTGCCCACCACATAACCACGCTTCGTGCCTTCCGCCGAGACTACCGAGACGGTGGCGTAGGAGTAGAAGGTCCCCTCATGCTCGAGGATCATCACGTCGCGGCCACCGGGAGCGCCCAGCCGGTTGGACCCGTCGCGGTCGGTGGGGCGGGTGTAATTCACCCCGTCCTTGCTGGTCATGTAACGGATGCCAGAGGAGTTATAGAAGCAATACCAGGTCTCACCGATCTTGAGGAAGTA
>JBBSJY010000089.1:0-16879 GCA_038256845.1 Verrucomicrobiales bacterium
CTTGTAGTGGTTCTCGAGAATCAGGGTGATACCACGATCCCGGGCATAAGGGAGGCATTGGTGGATGCAATCGGCGGCCAGACGAACCCCTTCGTCCAGGGTAAGTTCGGGACGGCGTTGGCCGGATAGGACCCGGCAGTATGTGCCGCCGAGAGCGTGAGTCATGTCGATCCACTGTTTCTGGAGGCCGACCTGAGCTTGGCGGAAGGCGGCATCGGGATGGGTGAAGTCCGGCGAGCAACACATCATCGGAATCGTTTTGCCATGATCCTCGACCTGCTTTCGGAAGCCGGCCCAGCGCGATTCGTCGGCCATCTCGAGAAACCCCGCATACCATTCCAAGCCTTCGATATCGAGCGGGGCTGCGAGCTCGATCCACTCGGCAAGCCGCATGGTGCCATCCTTGCAAAGGGCATGCATGAACGCTTTGGGAAATGCGGCGAGCTTCGGCATGATTCCTAGTCTTTGGACACCGCCGGAATGGTGGTGCTGTCCTTGGGTGGATTCCTGCCAATGAACGGATGTTGTTCCAGATCGACCACCTGGCCGCTGATCGGTCCGCACTCGTCGGCGAGCCAATAGATGGCGGCCGCGGCGATCTCGTGAGGCCAGAGAATGCGGCCGGCAGGCGCATAGACGGCCGGGACGGATTTATACCAATCATCGGTCAAGCCGTGTTCGCGTTTCCGCCGAGCCTCGTTTTCCGTGAGCACCCAGCCGGGATTGATCTGGTTCACCCGCACTCCGTTCTCGCGCATGAGGGTATCACCGAGGTTGCGTGTCATCGTCATGAGCGCACCTTTGGAAACGCTGTAGGGAAGCAGCTTAGGCTCGCCGCTCCAGGCGTTGACGCTGCCGATATTGAGCACGCAGCCACGCGTTTTGGTAAGATGGGGAAGGGCCGCCTTGATCAGGGCAAATGGTGCGAGCGTGTTGACTTCGAGCATCTTCCTGAAAAACGGCAGGTCGGTGCCGTGAAGGTCCGAGGCAACCACCATGGCGGCGTTGTTCACCACGGCGTCCAGCTTTCCGAAGGCCCGCAAGGCGACATCGACAAGACGCTGCGGGCAGCCCTCCGCGGTAAGATCCTCGATATGAAGTGCGGCATGGGCCGGACCCATTTCCTCCGCAAAAGCGGCGCCGAGATCATGTTCAAGCCCATGGATCAGGACCCGGGCGCCTTCGGCGACGCAGCGTTGGGCGATGGCTTTTCCGATGCCGGTGCAACTGCCGGTGATGATAATAACCTTGTTTTCCAGGCGCATGAGTTAGATGGGTTTGAGAATGCTTTTGACGATTTGGCCGGAATGCATCTTTTCGAAAGCTTCGTGCCAATCCGAGACCGGCCACACCCCGCCGATGATTGGAGTGACATCAAGACGGCCGCTGGCGAGAAGGGCGATCACCCGCTCCCATATCGGCCAGTGATGGGAAAAGGAACCCTGCAGGGTGACATTCTTTTGCACCAGGGCATCCAAATTGAAGCCGAGAGGCTGGCGACCCCAGCCGACCTTGGTGATCCAGCCGGCGGGACGCACCAGTTGCAGGGCGACGTGCAGCGTGGCGCTGGCCCCGGCGGCGTCGATCACGCAATCCGCGCCAAGACCGTCACGCGCCCGGGCCCACTCGGTGGCATCACCGATGATCTCCTCACAGCCGTATCGGGCGGCGATCTCCAGACGGTGCCGGTCTGTCTCAAGTCCGACGACCGCGACGTCCGCGCCACAAAGCCGCGCCACCGCGGCGCAGAGGATGCCGATGGTTCCCGGACCGAGCACGATCACGCGGTCACCCGGCTTGAGGCGGGAGTTCTCGACCACCGCATTGAAGGCAACGCAGCAGGGCTCTGTTAGGCAGGCTTGCTCGAAGGGCAGCGAGTCGGGAATCCGATGCAGGCAGCGGGCGGGAACGCGGACGAAACGTGTCATCGCGCCATTCACCCCGTATCCGAATCCCTTGCGGGTGGGATCGAGATTGTAGAGGCCGCGGCGGGTCATCGGGTTGTCAGGATCGATCACCGCCGCGGTTTCGCTGACCACACGGTCGCCTTCGTGCCAGCCGGTGACGTTTCTCCCGATCTCAGCGACATGGCCCCCGAACTCATGGCCGAGCACGACGGGGTAGTTGACCGGCCAACTGTGATCCGCGGTCCATTGATGGAGATCGCTGCCGCAAACGCCGACATTCGCGACCTCTAGCAGAATATCATCTTCGCCGATATCGGGTTTGGTTAATTCCCGGATTTCGACGGATCCTTTTTCAGGGGCGAAATTGACGACTGCGGCGTGGGTCATGGCGATTGGAGGGGTGGAGCGATGTCGCCGTAAGCGTGGATGGCAGCGCAGATGATGCGCAACGAGCTTTCCAGGTTGCCGTCGGCCGTTCGGAAGGCATCGGCATCGATGGTGAGGGGGGCGCCGAGCACGACAAGGGGCGCACCAAACCCGGGGCAGCGGATCGCTTGTTCGAGAGTCAGACCGCCGACCGCTTGCACGGGGACGCTGACAGCTTTGACGACTTCCCGCAACTGATCCAGCGGACTCGGCATGGGTCGGCCGCTGGCGGCGATGCCGCGTCGTTCGTCGTATCCGATGTGATGGATGACGTAGTCGCAGCCAAGTTCCTCGAGTTGTCTGGCACCTGCGACCATGTCCGGGCAACCGAGATTGTCGCCCATGACTTTCACCCCGTAGTCGCGGCCGGCACGGACGACGACCTTGATGGTTTCCTCATGGGATCGCGCCATGACAACCACGTGGGTGGCACCGGCTTTGGCCATCATTTCGGCTTCCAGATAGCCGCCGTCCATGGTTTTCAGATCGGCGACGATCGGGACGCCCGGAAATGCGTCGCGCAGTTTCCTCACCCCGTGCAATCCCTCCGCAAGTAACAGCGGTGTGCCCGCTTCGAGCCAGTCCACCCCGGCGCGAAGAGCGAGCGCGGCGGTTTCCAGCGCTTCGTCGATATCCGTGAGGTCGAGTGAAATTTGGATGATCGGCTGCATGATCTGGATCGGACTCTACGAGTCACACCCGCGCCGTCCTAACAGGCAATCCGCAAATTTCGGATCAAGGCTCGTTCCGGAAACCGGGTGGCGGACTCGGATTCAATCAGGGTGGCATCCACGCCTGCCCGATCCGCAACCGCATTCCGAGGCGCTCAGGTACGGACGTCACCGGTCATCGGTTCCGCCGGACCAAAAGAAAACCGCCAAGGGCAAGGGACAACAATCCCACCGACGGCTCCGGGACCAATTGTGCGCGAACCTCACCTCCCCCGAAAGTGGTGGTATGGACATTCACGTACAACAACCCGTCGAGCAGCGAATTGTAGTTGGTTTCGCTGAAAGTGCCATTCCCGGAAAGCGTTCCTTCCGTCGCCCCCGAGGTAAAGGTAAGCAGAACAATCGGACTGGCATTGGCTCCGGGAGCGGCGGGTGCGTGGATATGGGCGTTATTGGTATTTCCCGTGAGCCCGGAAAAGAGACCGCTCAACGACCAATCCCGGGAATCCGTGTCCACCGTGAGTTCCACCGTCCCGGTGCCGGGGCTGGCAACGGAAGGAACCTCTTGGCTGCCTTCCAGAATGCCATTGAAAACCATGGTCGCCGCCTGAAGCGGCCAAGCGAGAAGCAAAACCGAAACCATAGGAGCGGTCACTTTCATTAGTGCTCCCTTTGTCATAGAATCGGGAAGATGTGCAAGATCAAACTTGCGGCCCGATCCACTTGTCACGATGGTGGCACGCGCGGGGATTGTTACGGTCGATCGCCGGACTGCCTGCCCTGGCCCACAACCGGATGCTCGCCGACCCGCTGTTTTAGGGCGACACGCCTCTGCCCCCGGACGCGCTGAGTTCCGCCACGGTGACCCGGTCCCTCTTTTTGAGGAAAAACGCCGCACCGAGCAGGGCCCACAGCACGTTGCAGGCGAATCCCGCCAGCGACGCCGCCACCGCCGTTTCCGCCGCCACGCCCGCCAGATCGCTCATCAGCACTTCGAACAGTTTCTCCCGCACGCCCACGCCGCTAACCGTCACTGGCAGTCCGCTGATCGCGTCGATGACCGGCATGGCGGTCAACACCGTTCCGGCGGAAACCGCTCCGCCCACCGCCCGCAGCCCGCACCAGAACGAAAGGAAATAAGCGATCATCATCACGAATGAAGCCAGCAGTCCGGCCACCCCCAGTTTCCATTGCCTACGGTACACATCGTACAACTCCGGGACCTGTTTGAAGATCGGCCAGCGCTTGAAGCGGTCTTTGCCGTGGATCCGCCGATGCACCGGAGGGCTCGCCAACACGAACAACATCAGGATGCCGATCAAGCCACCGCCCAGATAGAACCACGCGAACCGGATCACCCCCAGCCCCAGCAGGCTCTGGTCCGCCAGCGCCTCGAAGCGCGCCGCGGAAATGGCGAAAAACAGCAGGGCCATCGTCACCATACCCGCCAGGTGATCGACCAGCACTGTCATGGTGATCGCCAGCTTGCGGCCGGGATGATCGCGGATCAGCAGGAGGACCTTCGCGGCGTCGCCACCGATACCGCCCACCGACACCAGGCTGAACAAATTGCCGATCATCGTCAGCTCCGTGGCCCGTCCCATACTCACCGGAAGATCCTGCGCCCGCAGGAAAAACCACCAGCGCAGCGCCGACAGCACCACCGAAATCCCCGCCAAGGCGGCCCCGCCGGCTAGCCAGCGATAGTCGATCGCACCCGGCCGCGCGAGCACCGAGTCCTCCAGGTCCACCTGTGAAAACGCCCACCACAGGCAGAGCACCGTGACGGTTAGCTTCGATAGAAACAGCAACGGCGCTTTCCAGCCCACGACTGACCGCTTGGCGCTCACGCCTTCTTCTCGATCTCGGCCGCGATCGTTTCCACGCTCTCGAGTATCCCCTTCGCCGCGTCCGAGTTGTCGATCTTCAGGCCGAAATGCTTGTCGATCGCCACCACCAGTTGCAGGGCGTCCACCGAATCCAGCCCCAGGCCGTCGCCGCTGAAGATGGCCGTGTTGTCTCCGATTTCCGACGGCGTCTGCTCCAGCATGAGCTCTTCCACCATCACTTCCTTGATCTTGTTCCGCAGTTCCTCGCCTTGCATGATATCGCTGGCCGAAAAACTAGGATCAGAAGATTCCGCCGTCGATTTTTAAAGCCGCACCCGTGACATAGGAGGCTTCCGCTCCCGCCAGGAAAAACACGGCCGCGGCCACTTCCTCCGGTTTCCCGAAGCGGCGCATCGGCACGCCCGCCTTCGCTTTTTTCCTCGCTTCCTCGTCCATTTCGCCGAGCGCCTCGGTCTCGATATAGCCGGGCAGCACCGCGTTGACCGTGATTCCCGCCCGCGCCACCTCCTTTGCCAGAGTCCGTGTCAGCGCCACAACCCCGGCCTTCGCCGCGGCGTAATTGGTCTGACCCAGCGGTGCCATCAGCGCGCTCAGCGAAGCGATGTTCACGATCCGGCCGAAACGCTGGCGCATCATCGGCGTCACCACCGCCCGGCAGCCGTGGAACACCGAGTCGAGATTCGAGGAAATCACGCCATGCCACGACTCCGCCGGCATCGCTGCCAGCAGGCAATCGCTATGCAGCCCCGCGTTATTCACCAAAACATCCAGCCGCCCGTCTTCCTCCAAGATCCCCGCAACCGCCTTCTCCCAAGCCGCCGCCTCCGTCACCTCCAAATCCACCAAGCGGCACCGTCCGGGATATCCCGCCACCAATGCCTCCGCCGCCTCCCGCCGGGCCCGCACTCCCAACCAGACCCGGGCCTCGGCATCCCGCTCCAAAAAATATCGCCCGATCGCCAGCCCAAGCCCGCCGTTTCCTCCCGTGATCAATATCGAACGCACGCCGCAGGTTCTCTTCCCTCGCCACGCCCGTCAAGCGGACCGGAGTCGCGCTGGTATCCTGTCCGCACCTATTCACGCCGCTGATCGGCACCCGGCCACTCTTCTCTCGCCAGATCAACGGAAACTGGCAAGGTCCGGGCTGAACTTTGAAAAAATGGCCACATCAAAGAACATCAGGGCCTATCGCAGGCTCACCGTAGCGCTCACGGCCTATTGCGTGGGAATTGTGGCAATGTCCGTTCTGGGAGCCGTGTTTGGCTTCTGGCAGCCGTTCTTCCAGCCGCTCGTGGCCTCCACATTGATCGCAGCTTTGATGTTGATTGTGATCTGTGCGGTCCTCGCCAACTTGAAATGCCCGATGTGCGAAGAATCCTATTTTGTTAGCAAAGAGGTCCGCAACCGGTTGTTACACGCGAGTTTTCCGCTCCGGACCAATCCCTGCCGCAACTGCGGCCACGATCCATTCTCGCGATCCTGCGAAAACTCCTGAATCATCCCGCGACGGACATTGGTAAGGGCTGCGACCTCGGCCGAGCCTTTCCGATTCGCATGGTTCGAGCGGCGAGACGTTCCTCCCAGGCTGGGGGCTTGCGCGGGAAACGGGGATCGTCTAAATCGCGCGGATGAAAGCGGGCATCACGGTGGGTATTGTCGGCGGCGGGCCCGCGGGGTGCACGTTGGCGATGCTGCTTGCCTTGCGGGGGATCCGCACGCTGGTTTTCGACGATGACAAGCGACCCGATCTGCTGGTGGGGGAATCCCTGCTGCCCACGGTGGTGACGCTGATGCGCCGGCTCGGAATCGAGGATCGGGCGGCCGCGTTCTCCCAGCTCAAGCCAGGCGTGGCGTTTCTCCCGCGGGAGGGACGGCGGATCGACTTCTTTTTTCCCGAAAAGCCATCAGCCGGGATGCCCAACTATGCCTACAACGTCCCGCGACCGGAGTTTGACAATTTGCTGCGGGCGAGGGCGGAAGAACTCGGCGTACTTTTCGTGAAGCGGCGGGCGAAGCTGGAAGCCGGCGCGGAAGGAAGCGGACGGGAAATCCAGCTCGCGGCGGAAACCCTCGCGGCAATCCCGGAACTTGGCGGCCGGCATCCGCTATTATTGATAGATTCCACGGGGCGGGCACGGGCCTTTGCCAAACTGCTCGGAATTCCGGCCCGTCGCGGCAAGCGCAATGATGTCGCTTACTTCGCCCATTATGAAAATTTCCATGCTCCGCAATCCCGCCCGGGACAGGTGGTCATCGGCACCCTGGGCCGCGGCTGGAGCTGGCGAATCCCGCTGCCGGGCCGCCTGTCGGTGGGCGTGGTGCTGGATCGGGAGGCCTCGCGCGCCCATGGCGACACTCCGGCGCAACGGCTGGAATCCATCATCTCGTCCGAACCCATGCTCCGGGACGACGGCCGAAACCGCCGCCGCCTGAGCGAGGTCATGACCTATACCAACTATCAGTTGATTTCGGAACGGGGACATGGTCCCGGCTGGGCCGCGGCCGGTGATGCTTTCGGATTTGTCGATCCGATGCTTTCGCCCGGTCTCTTCATGGCGATGCTCTCGGCCGATCTGATCGACCGGCATGTGTTTTCCTCCGGCCGGGAAATATTGAATCATCCTGGCCGGATGGCGGTCGGGTTTGACAAAGTTTTCAATGAACTTCGGGACTGGCACTCGAGCTGGGAAGAGATCATCGAATATTTCTACGACGGCCGGATCCATTCTCTCTATGAAAGCGGATCGCAACGAAGTGAGAGTTATGGAAAGCTTGCTTTCCCGATCCTGATCGAACGCCATCTCACACGCCAGATCACAGGCTTGGTGTCCGGCGCGCGAACTCGCAGCAGATATGGCAAACACCTTCTCAAGTTCAGTTCGGACCATCTCGTCTGGGGGGTGAGACCTCCGGCGGAATATGCGGTCCTCACCGGCGCGCCGGACTCCGTCGGATCAGAGGTCGGCGTCGAGATGAGTGCCTGAGGCGGTCGCGCCGGAATAGACGACGCACCGGTCGAGCGTCGCATTCTCCGCCACCCGGCCGCCGGGCCAAACCACGCAGTTCCGGAGGGTCGCTCCGGTCCCGATCACCGCGCCGGGCCCGATGGTGGAGCGATCCAGGACCGTATGTTCCGCCACCGAGGCACCGGGATGGACGGCGGGTGCGAGCTCGAGTTCGTGGTGCGCCCGCAGGTAGGAATCCCGGTCGCCGAGATCCAGCCAGCGGCCGTCGTCGAGCACGATCGCGCCGAGCTTTCCCTGCCTCGCGAGTTCGAGGAAAGCCGGAATCACGGAGATCTTTTCCGCCACCGGGATCAGACCGAGGAAGGCGGGGTCGACACAATAAATGCCGGTGAAGAGGTGCGTGCCGTCGCTGCGGCCGAGCATCCGGTGGATGTCGGTGACCCGGGTCCCGGTCGGATTGAGCGCGATGTGTTTGGCGGGCCCGTCCGACCGCAGGGCGAGCGTTACCGGCAGGCCGGAGGCTTCGTGTGCGGCGATGAGTTTCTCCAGCGGCAAAGTCGCAAAGATGTCGCCGTTGTGGACGAGAAGGGGAGATCCGCCCATCCATTCCCCGATGTTCTTGAGCCCGCCGCCGGTTTCAAGAAGAGATGGCTCGTGAAAAACCGTCAGATCCCGATCCCCCGCGAATCCGTCCCAAGCGTGGGGGAGATGATGGGTGTTGACGGCAAAACGGCGGATCCCCGCGCGCTCGCAGGCATCAAGTGCCCAGTCGGCGAGCGGCCGGTGAAACAGCGGGACCAGCGGCTTCGGGACGCGATCGGTGAGGGGTCGTAGCCGGGTGCCGAGCCCTGCGCCTAGAATGAATGCCTGCTGCACCGCGCGGGTGTGCGGGGCGGGGCGGGAACTTTCAAGCTCGTATCCGGACGCGCCACAGGGAGACTCCTCCCACCCCATCATGAAAACCCGTCCCACGCTCCGCCGCCATCTTTTCACCGCCCTTTTCGCAAGCCTGCTGCTCGCTCCGTCCGCCCTCGCCGCCGGGCCGGATGCGGAGGGCTTCGTCCCGCTCTTCGACGGCAAAACCCTGGAGGGCTGGAAAAATCCCTATGACACGGGCAAAGCAGAGGTGGTCGATGGCGAGATCCATCTGACAAACGACCGCAAGTTCATACTCGTCACGGCGAAGCCCTATTCGGATTTTGTTTTCGAAGGGGAGGTTCTCCTTCCCAAAGGTCCGGCAAACAGTGGGTTCATATTCCGCGGCCAGGTCGAACCCGGCAAAGTGTTCGGATACCAGGCGGAAGTGGATGGCGACCCGAAACGGGGCTGGTCCGGCGGCCTCTATGACGAGGCCCGCCGCATGTGGTTCATCAGCCCCAAGCGCGACGATGCCGAAAGTGTCAAAGCCTTCCGCGAGCGGGCCGGGGACACATTCAAGCGCGACGAATGGAACACCTACCGCATCTCCTGCAAAGGCAACCGGATCCGCATCGAGGTCAACGGCGTGATCACCACCGACATCGAAGATGACATGGACGCAAACGGCGTGATCGGCATCCAGCACCACGGTGAAAAAGGCCAGACCTACAAGTTCAGGAACCTGCGGATCAAGGAGCTGAAGTGAACGCCGCAGGTGACAAGAACCACTGGCAAATCCAACGCGGAATTTTCCAGACCGATCTCAATGTGACCCTCCGTTGATCTTGATGGAAATGCTTTGGTCGAAAGGGAGGTTCGGCACGTCTAACAGCTTCTCGATGGCGGCGATCTTCGCTTCGAGAAGCTGGTCGCCGGCTTCCAGCAAGGCGATCCGGGCGCGGAGCCCGGCATTCTCTCCACGCAGTGCTTCCACCTCGGCGTCCTTCTCCTTCTTGATCTGCTGGGTCGCGGAGACGTTGAGCATGGCGACGGCATCGTAGTCCACCGTACGGAAGTCGTTCACTTCACGGCCGAAAACAAAGACCTCCGCTCCGTCCGGGGTGAAATCCGCGCGAAACCCGTCACCGGCAACTTCCAGTACCACGTGAGTACCTTCCCCCTTCAAGCCGATCAGCCTGACCCGCTCGCCTGGCTTCAGATCCGTTGCAAGCTTCACCCATCCATCCTCGATCATTGCCCTTTTATAGATGTCGGGCACGCTGTTGGTGGACCGGCTTACCGCCTGCGGAAAGACCGTCTCCAACTGCTGGGCGATCAGTTTCTTCTCGGGAGCAGAGCCACTTCCTATGGCGTCCTTGAAGGTATAGTCCGTGATCCGGATGGCCAGCATGGTAGCCAAATCTGCAGACGAATCGGAGGTGGCGACGATAGTTTTGATTCGCTCGTCCGACTTGACGTCGAAGTTCTGAGCGAGAACGCCCTTGTCAGAGACAATCGAGAAAGCCCGCAGAGTCGCCGGAGGGTCGGTGGCCTTGTTTCTTTCCGCGTATGGCAGAGGATAGGGGCCAACCCCCCCCGCTTCCACCACAGCGGCAAGAAGATAGGTGGGGAAGGCCTCACCCATTACATGAAGCGGGGCGATCGGCGCGAATGTGCCGATGCCAACCCTGCCATCCGATCTAAGGAACAGCGGGGAGGAAGTGGGATTCACGGTGGGGCTTGGCCCTGCTGAGAACGAGAGCAGCCCCGGCGATCCCACCCCGGCGCCAGGCAACGAGCTGATACGCCAGGACATGCCGTTGGGAGCAGTACTCCAAAGGTCCGATGCGGCCCCCGTGGCGGCGGAGGATTCGACGATAGACGCCGGAACTCCGCTGCCCTTTAGATGGAGCTGGGCCAGAGGAACCGTCGTTCCAATGCCGACGTTCCCGTTCCCCTTGATACGCATCGTCTCGGTCATTGAGGCACTTCTGCCATATCCGAAAACGATGTCATTCAAAGAGACTGGCGTATAGATCTGCAATAGTCCATCCCCGTGCACCCCAAAGCCGAAAACTCCATTTACATTACTCCACAGGCTTATCTTGTCCCCAAGCGGGGCGTTCGAAAAGCTCAACGGGAATTCAGGGGTGGCAGTGCCGATGCCCACGCGGCGATTGATCTCATCCGTCTTGAGAACCAAACTAGTGAAGTTGGCCGCCGTATCCGCGGTGGTGGCATGGGCGGCGTACAAAGCGGTGGGTGCCGCGAGAATCTGCTGCCTGGGCAGCGGGGCATCGGTGCCTACCTTCAGTTCGAGATACCTTAGCCCGGCGGGATTGCTGAGTGCCGCTGTCAGGGTCCGATTGTTAACGTCTTTGCCATCGGAGTCGCCCAATTTCACGGAGAACCTTCCGTCGATGAGATCCGCGTTGATTTGGAAAGGGCCCCATACCAGCGTGCCTGCCGTCGGGGCCGAGTGGATTGAAAATGACAGTGTCGCTTGCGGTCCCGGGCGGGGGGCTCCCGAACTGTCGGTCAGTCGGCCCTGATAGTTCATCTGCTGGGCGGTGGCGATGGGAGCGATGGCGAGGAGAAAGGAGACGAGAGAGGCAGGGAGGAGTGTTGTTTTCATGGCATTGGAGAGTGATGATGCGATGGGACTACGATGTTCCAGTCTCAGTTGCCCTGGATCTGAGGGCGTGGATAGGCGATGTGGCGGATAACCAGTTCGACATCCTGAAGATCGGCCAGATTGACCTGGTTGGCATTGATAATGAGCTGCCAGCGCGTGGCGGCGACCGAGCGTTCTTTGAAATCGTTGCGTCGAAAGCCGAAGCTGGTGTCTGTCAGCCGGTCGAGAACGCTCTGGGTGTTGGCGGAATCCCTGCTGTAAGCGAGCTTCATGCTGTTGATATTCTGAACGTCGAACAGATCGAAGGCTCCGGTGAAGTTGGTGTCCTGGAAGAAGCGGAACGGGGCCACGATGAATTCACTGCCGAAATCCTTGCGGGAATCAAAGGCCTCCCCGCTGGAAGTCGTGACGGCCGTGTTCCGATCCGGATGGACCGGAACACGGGTGCGGAAGAAGGTGTTCCCCCCGTAGATAAGCCTGCCCGGGCGGCCGTTGATGTTTGGAGGAGTCACTCCGTCACTGGCGATCAGATTGACGGCGATCCAGTCAATCTTGTTGCGGTAGAAGCCGGAGTCGGGATTGCTGCTGAACACGGGTCCCTTGAAGAAGGTGCCGAAGTTCTCGAGCTGGGTGGTATCGAAGGGGATGACGATGTTCCCGGAGGAATCGCGGTAGGAGTCAAGGAGGCGGCGGAAGTGCTCTTGCTTTCCGATCACAGTGCCTGTCCCGAGGTCGTAGCGCAGGCCCTTGTCGTCCAGCAAGGGAGAGAAAGCCCGGTTGGTATCGGCGGGATTCGGGGTCACGAACTGATCGCGAAGGGAAATCACCGTGATGTTCGATACCGGAGTGCCGGTCCGGTTGAGATTCCACTGGGCCATTTTCTGCACGATGGTTTTCAGTTCGATGGCATTCCGGGCCTTGATGATCGATCCGATGTCGTAGGATTCGCCGATCAGCGGGTCCGCGATCGAGAAGCGCTCCGACCATTTGTATTCGAGAGCACGGGCGGTGAAGAACACCCATCGCTGGGCGGTGCGGAAGGCGGCGTCCGCCCGGAGAATGGCTTGCTCGGAGCGGATGAAATGGATGGGGTCGGCATGGTAGCGGCCGGCGACCAGCTCGCGGCTGGAGCGCAGGTTGACCTGGCCGCGCTGGATCTCCCGGAGCAGCCCCATCCTATCGGATGACGACTGAAGCAAGGCGGTATTGTTGTCCTCCAACTCCAGGAGGTTTGAGTAGCCTTCCCGCAGCAGCGCTCCGAGTTCGAGCTGGGCTTGTTTGACGGTGAGCGGGGCATCGGCCAGGGCGAGGGTTGTATTGTAGGCGATTGAGGCCCTTTCGATCTCCTGCTGGCGCATGGAGGTGCGAACCGCCGCAGTGGTTTGAAGGACCGTGTTGGTGGCTCCGGCAATTGCTACGGTGGTGGAGAGAACCCCGCCTGTCAGTAGATCCTTCGCATCACTCGTGCTGGACACCGAGGAGATGGTATCGAAAGCGCCTTGGGCGGCGGTGGCGAGGCCTGCGAACAGATGGATCTCCGTCCAGGCCTCCGAGGTCTGACTTTCATAGGTCGCCCCAGCTCCGGTGATGGTCCCTGCAATCCCCTCGGCGAGGCTGATCGCCTCCCTGGCCTTTCCGAGGTCGGCGAGATGTTGGCCCGTTAGATCGGAGAGGATTCTGCCACGCTTCTTGTAGCTCTCAATGGACCGTTCCAAACTCCTGAGTTCCGAGTTTCTAGTGGGCTCGGGAGTCGTCCCGTCCCAAAGATTTGCTTCGGTGTAGTGATTGTAGCCGGTGATGTCTTCAAAGCGTTCCGCATACTCAAATTCAAGATTGATGATCTCGGTCTCGACACTATCGACCGTTTCCCGGAAGGCGGAATAGGCCTGAATGGCCCCGCCGCCGGATGTCGTGTTGGTGGGATCGCCCAGCAACTCCGTTGCCACCGCGAGTGGTCCGACCGCCAAGCCGCCCTGCACGGTATTCAGCTTCTGCGTGAGAAGATCGTAAGAGTCAAAAAGGTTGTTTCCTGGTTCCGGCGGGAGCAGCAGCAGGAAGTTGGGATCCAGGCCGAGGGCATTGGACGTGCCGTTGAGAAATCCCCTCGCACCCATCGCGTCGATCAGAGCCGTCTGGACGAGTGTTCGCGCGCTGCGGACGCCGGTGTCGTCATATTGGACGTCGTTGAAGTCATACTGCCGGAACATGTTGCCGAGCAGGCCGGCGGTGGTGGCGAGGCTCTGGGCGTCGGTGAGCCCCAAGCGCGCCAGCGTGAGATCCGGCCCGTCCACAGTGGTCGCCCGGCGCATCCCGCGAAGGCGGGCCAGGTCGGCCTGGTACTGGATGTGCTGGCCCAGCACGGTCAGCAACGTGCGGTAATCCTTGAAGCCCGAGAAGGTGTTCGAATCACCCGGATTCACCACGTTCTGCACGCTGTTGTCGTCCGCGTACTGGGTCGGAGTCTGGTTGCGCAGGGGGACCGTGTTTTGAAAGATAAAGTAACCCAATGGGGCTCCTCCGCTGGGGTCCGGCAGGCCGCCGTTAATTGACGATTCAAAGAAGTCCCGCGACTTCACTCCGGTCATGGAAAATGACAACAGCTCGCAGTAGAGTTCGAGCACGGTCTCGGTGAGGGATATGAGCTTCTCATAGGCCTTGATTTCCTCGTCGATAACGAACTTGGGCGGGGCGACCAGACCTAGGCGGACGGTGGAGAGGGCGACGAGCTGGTTGCGGGCGAACTGCATCTCCGCGACCGTCCAGTCGTAGTAGATATCGAGAAGCGCGGATTGGAGGTCGCGGTTCCACGGATCATGCGCGAGGGCTTCGCGGAGCACATCGATCTGGACGCGCGCTTCGGCCCGGTCGGCGTCGGTGAACCAGTCGCTGGAATCCGCGGACTGGTGGAAGATGTTCAGGATGGCCGGGTTCGGATCGTCGTCGCTGGGATCCTCGCCATACATCAGCCATTTGTAGCGGAAAACCTTGCTGCTGTTCTTAATCGCGGCCCGGCCCAAATTGACGCCGTTCGGAGTTTTGTAGCCGGGTGGGTAGAGGACCGTGAAAACTCCCGGAACGGTTTGGCCACCGGCCAGCACGCGCCCATTGAACAAGACGTCATCGCTGAATGCTCCATAGGGACTCAGGTAGGTTGCGAAGGGCTGGCCGAAAGCGGATTCGCGCAACACGTTGTTCTGGGAGGCCGGTGGAGTTGCATTCGTGCCGTTGGAGATGGTGCCGTTGAAAAAGGACACCCCGCGAACCGCGCTGCCTGCGTAGTGGGCGTTCTGGATGTCAGGGCGGACGATATTGTTCGGAACCGCGGCCCGGAGGGCTGCCGTGGAAGTCAGAAGGACGAAGAATGGGATGCGCATGGTACGCGGTGGGAGTGTGTGAACTGGGATGGGAGGGACCTCTACGGTGGAAGAAATGCCGAGGGCAGATTCGGCGGGGTGGCGATATCCCGCGTGATGACGAAGGTGCCGCTGACGGTGGTATCGAGGTAGGTGACCGTCGGATCGGTGGCGTGTGTGATGCTTTCGACGAAGCCGCCGGCGATGGTCTGCCGGTTAACAACGTGGCTTGCGTTAAGGGCGGAGTTGGCATCCAGGACGATGGTGCGTTTCAGGGGCACGCCCTTGAAGACACATCCGGTGACGGCGGGGATTGCCGGGGTGCTGGCGGTGAAGCGCGTGAGGGTCAACAGCGGGCTGATGGCGGGGAAGACCTGCTGGGATGCTCCCGCCAGATTGGTATCGGGGATCAAGCCGGTGGACTGGCTGGAATTCCCGGCATCGGGGACGGGCAGGCCGTCCGAGTTGCCGGAGACGAAGGCAACTTCGGTGGTGGAGGCGTTGCGCAGAATCTGCAGCCTGAAGTCGCGGGCAGCGTCCATGGCCTCGTCAAGCAAGGCGCCGCTCCAGTAGCCGTCATTGTCGGAGAGGTTCACCACGTGGGTCACCGTTCCGGACGGGCGGTATTGTTTTCCGGGCGGATTGATCGTCAAATCGATGAGGATCAGCCGTTCCGGAGATATGATCAGATCGTCCACCAGTGAAAGGGAGATGGTTCCGGCACCGCCACTCAAGGTCACGCTGCCGCTGAGGGGGGCGAAGGCGGTGGGAGAGGTGGCCGTACTGCGGCTGTTAACCGTGTAGTGAACCGTTCCTGAGAAGCCGGAAGGAGCCGTGAGCGGAATCAGGTGGGGGGAATTTCCCTCGATGGCGGACGAAAGCGGCTCGGCGAACTCCACCGCAGGCAGCGCCGCCAGACTGGGAAAGCTGTTCGGATTGTTCGGCTCGGTTCCCAAGGCGAACTCGATGCCGTCGGAAAAGCCGTCTCCATCGGTATCGAAGAGGTTCGGGTTCGAATACAGCGGACTGTTAGGGTCCGACGCGAAGGAATTCTCCAGCTCGCTGGGCAGGCCGTCGCCATCCGGATCCAGCGCCGTGCCCACGATCAAGCTGCTGATGATCTGGTAGAACTCCCGGTCCGCGGACGGGCGGGGAACCACAAAAGAGTATTTCCCTCCCCCCAGCGTGGTGAGCGTGGCATTGGCGGCGTTCGACCACTGGCCCGGCCCGAGACCGAGGCCCTTCCGTAGGGTGAACTGATTCGAGCTTCCATCGTTCTGGAAAGTCAGGGTCACCGTCGTCGGACCCACGGTGATTCCGGTGACGGTGGTCGGAGCGGCGGAAAGCGGAAGACCCGGCAGGATCAACAAACAGCTCCAGATAAAGGGCAACTTCCAGCAGCAGGGGGTGGACGGGATTCTCATGTTCGTATCGATTCCGGAAATCGAGCATTCGCCTGCTTAAAGCTGAAACCCTGGAATGGAGAATTCTCCGCAGGACGCGGGGCAGATGCGGAATTCTGCGATTTCGAAACTTTCTTCATTGGCGATGAGCATAGCTTTCTGGGCTGCTTTGCCAAGAATAAGTTGTTAGGAATCCACTTTCGGCGGGAGGCCCCCGAATCAGCCGTCGGGCCGGATCGCAGCCTGTGCATCTCCCTGTTGGGCAGGATGTTGCTGGTCGCGACCAATGCGAAAGACCAACCACCTAGTGGTCAGTAATTCTTATTCTGACAGGTCGTGCATTTTGCATTTGTACGTTCCCCGGCCCCCCTCTAAACCGGGCGGATGTCAAACCGGGCGGATGTCTGTCAAAATCTACCGCATCAAACTATCAGAAGACGAGCGGCGCGAGCTTGAAAGCATTCGCGACCGAGGCTCCCTAAAGGCCAAAACCTTCAAGAAAGCCCTCGCCCTCCTGTCATGCGACGAGGACCATCTCGGCCCTGCCCTGGCCGACGAAGCGATCTGCCGGGTCGTCGGAATGAGTCCCGGCAGCGTGTTGCGTCTCCGCCTGCGTTAGCCGCCATGGAAGATGTGCTTGAAGTCCATCAAAGGCCACCCGGGCGACAACCGGCCGCTGGTTTGCCTCGATGAATTCGCCAAACAGCTTCTATCGGAAACCCGCCTGCCCATACCTGCCACGAGTGGGCATGTCGCCCGCCACGATTACGAATACGTGCGCGAAGGAAGCATCAGCGGTTTCATTCTCGC
>JBBSJY010000090.1:0-16765 GCA_038256845.1 Verrucomicrobiales bacterium
CCATCCTCCCCGAGATCCGCGGTAATTTCACTTCCATCGGCCGCCTCACCCGCGAGGAAATGACCGCGCCGTCCGATTGGAACGCCATCAAGGGCAAGGCCGGCCGCATGTATTCCCGCGTCCCCTACCGCGGCTGGGTCCTCCGCGTTTCCCCGGACGGGAAGGAAATGGAACCCTACGCCAGCGGCTTCCGCTCGCCTGATGGAATCGGCTTCGATGCCGCGGGCCGCCTTCTCGTCACCGACAATCAGGGCGATTGGCGCGCCACCAGCCCGCTCTACTCCGTGAAAAAAGGCGGCTTCCACGGCAATCCCGCTTCCCTCGTTTGGCAAAACGACTGGGACGGCCGCGACCCGCTCGACATTTCCGCCAAGGAGCTAGACATCCTCCACCACCAGCCCGCCGGTTACTTCGCCCAGGGCGAGCTCGCCAATTCCCCCACCCAGCCCATCGCCGTCCCCGCCGGAGCCCTCCCGGAAACCCTCGTCGGCCAGACGATCATCGGGGAAATGAACCAGCCCACCCTCGTCCGCGTCCTCGATGACGAGGTGGAGGGCACCCATCAGGTCGCTCTCCTGCCCTTTCTAAACGGTTCGCCCCTCGGCAATGGCAATCACCGCCTCGCCTTCGCCCCGGACGGCTCCCTCTACGTCGGCAAAACCGCTCTCTCATGGGCCGGATCGAGCGGTATCACCCGGATCATGTGGAACGGCAAAAACTTCCCCGCCGTCGATCGCCTCAAAGCCCTTCCCCAGGGCTTCGCCCTCCGCTTCACCGAAGCCATCGATCCCGCCACCCTACCCGGCATCGCCATCCGGCGCCATACCTACCGTTACCACGCCGGCTACGGCTCGCCCAAAGTGGACGAAGAGGAAATCCCCGTCGCAAGCGCCACCGTCCTCGCCGACGGCCTCACCCTCACCCTCGGCTGCGGCCCCTTGAAAGAAGGTTTCCTCCACCTCATCGATCTCTCCGCCGTGCGCACCGCCGCGGGAAAACCCCTCCTCGGAGACAAAGCCTGGTACCACGTCATCAAAGCCCCGCGGTAGCGGCAGCCGGGAGCGCCCATCCGGAGCCCGGGCGCCGGTTCCCCGGATGGTCAGTCCTTGGAAGCATAGGTGATCTTCGGCTCCCAGTCACCAACGCCGTGCTTCAGGCGTCCAATCATATGCCAGACCGGTGAAAACAAATCAAAGTCCCCAAAGCATTCTGCGCTGATCCACTCGATCTGGTCCCTGTCATTTCTATAAAACGTTGAGAATCCCGGCCAAGGTTCGTCGTCAGTGCCGAAGTCCAAGGCATCGGTAAATCCGGAACCCTTGCCAGACGCCACCGGAAACTTCCAACCTCTGGCCCTTGCAAAGTCCTCAACCACCTCAGGGCTATCGGGGGACACCAAAAGAAGTCCGGCGCGATCTCTAAGGTGAGCATGGACACCATTGAAAGCGTCCGCCCACATCGTGCACCACGAGCAACACACCCCCATATTGTGAATGAGAATCAAATCCCTCTTCCCTTCGAAACATGCGCTGAGTTGGACCGGGCCTGCGGCAGTTCTAAAGTTGTAATCCCGAGACAGAATGATCGGCTCCGATTGGCGACGCTCCTCCGCGAGGAGCTTGAATTGCTTCGATAATTCTTCGTAACGTTTGTCGGCTTCGTTCCTCATTTCGTGCGGAAATTTTTGATGCTAGGGTCTTAGGTCATCCGGCGGCGTGCAGCAAGCCCGAATTTAAAATGGCACGTGTATTAGTCAGGTGCTTTGGGGAGTTCAGGGTTCGAACGACGGATGGTCTGCCACGCAGCCAGCCAGAAGGATGTAAACTCCTTATCGGACTGCTCTGTCGGCCATATGATACCGGACTTGCGATCATGAATCACCATCAATGGCATTGCTTCGACCCCAGCTGCGGCCATGGATGGATCACGTGTGGCGAGTAGATGCAGGTAAATCTCCCGTCAAGCAACGTCAAAGGAATGGCGCGCCGATGTAAACCTAGAATTCAACCAGACGGCTTCCTCGGCGTCGCCTGCTCCGCCTTGTTCGCTTTCTGCATCGATTAGGTGCACCTCGTTTGCGACGATGTGCAGCGGGTATAAGCGGACATGATAAACACAAGAATCGATACGAGACCCACGAAGAACAACGTGATATCTACCCCGGTAGCATCCCCGATTGGTGACATTGGCGCATCCCCTGACCCAGTTCCTGACGGCTCTATTACGACGATTCTTGCGGTCAGGAAGGCCGCCGAAGAAACGAAAAACGTCATGGATCCAACGATGTATATCCTACGACCAAGAGCATAAAATTGGTGCCGCCTACGGAGTACTAGCAATGGTATTACCAAGGCAACGGCGAAAGCAATGGCGGCTAGTAAGATATTTACCATATTCTATTAACGAACAGGCTTTATTAGCCAGGTCGTGCATTCCTATCGGGAGGCGGCGGCGGATGGGCGGGCTTTTCTCCTGGCGGGAGATTTGTTAGGAAAGCGGGCGATGTTGCCGGAGGTGCATGTGCTGGGTTTTGCGGGGCGGGCGGGTCATCACTGGCTGTAGGCGTGGCGGTGGCGGAGGATGGGCTGGGCGGCGACGAGGGGCGGGCCGGCGAGGCGGTCGATGAGATCGTCCCAGACTTCGTGGCCTTTGAGGATCTCGACCTGGATGCGGAGGAAGTAGAGGGGGACGTCGATGGAGGCGGGCCGGGGGAAACGGACGGCATCCTTCTCGGTGGTGACGATGAGTTCCATGTCGCGCTCGACGCAGCGCTGCATGAACTTGTCGATCTCGCGGCGGGAGAAGCGGTGGTGGTCGGAGAATCGGCGGCGAATCTCGACCTTGGCACCGAGTTTTTCCAAGGCGCCCTCGAAGTTTTCGGGGACGGCGATGCCGCTGATGGCAGCGGTCCATTTCCCGCTGAGAAAGCCGAGGGGCTGGCGCTCGCCGGTGAAGACGTTCTCAAGATGGATGGGCCCGTGGGTGCATTCCAAAATGCCGGCGGTGCGGTTGTGGCGGCGGAGGTTGCGGATGAGATCCTTGTTGGAACTGCCGTCGCACTTGGTGATGAAGATGTAGCTGGCGCGGCGGAGGTTTGCCGGGGGCTCGCGGAGGGTGCCGCGGGGGAGGAGGGCCCGGGTGCCGAAGGGCGAGCGGGCGTCGACGAGAACGATGTCGAGGGCGTGGGCGAGGTCGAGGTATTGCATGCCGTCGTCGAGAAGGAGGGTGTCGGCGCCGAGCTGGGTGATGGCGAAGCGGCCGCCTTTGACGCGGTTTTTGTCCACGACGACGGCGACACCATCGAGATTGCGGGCGAGCATGTAGGGCTCGTCGCCGGCGAACTTCGAATCGAGAAGGAGCTGGCTGCCGGTGGAGACGACCTTGGGCATGCGTTCGCCCGGGATGCGGTTTCCACGGGCGTCGGTCCAGTTCTGGGGCTTGTCGAGTTTGCGGCTTTTGTAGCCGCGGGAGAGGATGGCGACCTTGCGGCCGCGGTCGCGCAGGGAGCGGGCGAGGAGCTCGACGACGGGGGTTTTACCGGTGCCGCCGACAGTGATGTTGCCGATGGAGACGACAAGAGTGCCGAGGTGGGCCTGGCGGCGCCAGCCGGTCCGGTAAAGCCGCAGGCGGAGCTGGACGATGAGGCGGAAAATGCCGGAGAGGGCGCTCATGAGGAAGCGCATGAGCGCCGCGCGGAAGCCTTTGGCGCGACCGAAGATCACATCCGCTCCCCAGCGTTCGAGTTCCTCGATCTGTTCCTTCATCGCGCGGGCTGACGATGTTCAGGCGGCGGAGGGAGGGGCAAGCGCCAATCCCCCACCGTGTCACTCCCACTCCGGTTCGGTGAGGGTGACGCCCTGGCGGGCGAGCCGGGTGGACAAGGTGCCGCGGCCTTGCGCGACGGTGTAGTCGGGTGGCTCGCTCACTTCGTGCAGTTTCGAGGCTTCCTCCAGCTCGGCGATCTGCTCCGGGGTGGGAGTTTGGGGTAAGCCTTGGGATTTCCAGAGGGTGAAGGAATTCGAATGGGTCTCATCGAGAAAATTGGGGTCCCGTTCGGGCAAACGCGGGGCCGTTTATTCTTGCGCGCGGGGGGTTGCCGGGAAGAATCCGCCCCCCGCGCCGCGGTTCCACCCCATGAGCGAAAACACACAACAGTTGGAAAACGCCACCTTCGAGCAGCTCGGCGAAATTCTCCGCCAGCATCAGTCGTTTGTGATCCTCAGCCACGTCCGTCCCGATGGCGACGCCATCGGATCCCAGATCGCCCTCGGGTTTTCCCTGATGGCTGCGGGCAAGACGGTGTATTTAATCAATGACGACGGCCTGCCCGAAAACCTGGAATTCATGGCGGGTTCCGACCGGATCAGCGTTCCTCCGGAGCTGCCGTTGGATGTGGAGGTCGCCATCGCGCTGGATACCGGCAACAAGCCGCGCCTTGGAGAGCGTTCGCTCGCCGCCGCCTCCCGGGCCGGCCTCTGGCTCAACATCGACCACCACGTTTCCAACCCCGGCTATGGAGATCTGAATCTGATCGATGCCACCAGCCCCGCGACCGGCCAAATCCTCTATCGCCTCATCCGGGCGTTGGATCTTCCGCTGCCCCCTGAATCCCGGGATGCCATCTACGTCGCCGTTTCCACCGATACCGGATCGTTCCAGTATCCCTCCACGACCGCGGAAACCTACGAAATGGCCGCCGATCTGATCCGTCAGGGTCTGGACGTGGGAAAGATCAATTCCGACACCTACGATAACAACCCGTACCGGCGCATCGAACTGATGCGGGCGTTGCTCAACACGCTGGAGCGATCGGCCGGCGGCAAGCTCGCCCACTGGCAGATGCTCGACCGGACGCGGATCGATCTGAACCTCACTCCCGACGACAGCGAGGGCCTGATCGACATCATCCGCGCCATCCGGGGCGTGCAGGTGGCGGCTTTCTTTGAAGAACTGCCCGATGGCAAGATCCGCGTTTCCATGCGCTCGAAAGACCGGCGGATCGATGTCTGCCAGGTTGCGATGGAGTTCGGCGGCGGAGGTCACGCGCTTGCCGCGGGCATCCGCATGGCCGGGCCGCTCGAAGACGCCAAACCGCGGGTCCTGGCAGCGCTCACCCGCCAGATCGAGGCCACCGGACGTTGATTTTCCCCGACCATATGAAAGCCAATCCCACGGATTTGAACGGCCCAAGCGGCGTCCTGTTAATCGATAAAGCGGAAGATATGACTTCGCACGACGTCGTCGCGATCGCCCGCCGTTCCCTGAATACGAAGAAGATCGGTCATTGTGGAACCCTGGATCCGATGGCCACCGGGCTGCTGATGCTCGTGGTCGGGCGGGCCACAAAAATCCAGGATCTGCTGATGAGCGAGGACAAGGAATACCATGGATCGCTCACGCTCGGCGCCGTCACCAGCACGCAGGACCGGCAGGGCGAGGTGTTGGAGGAAAAGCCGGTCCCGGAGCTTTCACCGGAGCAAATCGAGGAGGCGTTCAAGGCCTACGACGGCGAATTCGAGCAGATGCCGCCGATGGTTTCCGCGATCAAGAAGGACGGCGTGCCGCTGTACAAGCTGGCGCGGAAGGGGCAGGTGGTCGAACGCGCGCTGCGGCCGGTTTACATCACCTCGCATCAGGTCACGCGGATCGCTCTGCCGGAAATCGATTTCATCGTGAACTGCTCGAAGGGCTTTTACGTCCGCACGTACGCCCACGACATCGGGGAAAAGCTCGGCTGCGGCGGTCATCTCAGCGCGCTGCGGCGGACTCGCTCGGGGAAATTCACGCTGGAGCGCGCCGTGACGGTGGCCGATCTGAAAACCGCTCCGCGCGAGGACTTGCTCAAGGCGATGATCTCGCTGGCGGAAATTTCCCTCATGCGGGGCGCTTGATGCGGTGCCCGGCAGCCGTTATCGCAGGGACGTGTTGATCAAGAACCGCATCGAAGATCTGGCAACGCTCGGCCGCCCGCTGCACTTGGCGCTGGGGGTCTTCGATGGGGTGCATCGCGGGCATCAGTCGGTCGTCTTGGAAGCCGTGCGGGCGGCTGGGCATGATGGAGGAATCGGAGGCGTGCTCACATTCGATCCCCACCCGATCCGGGTGATCGCCCCGCAAAAAGCTCCCTCCGCGCTTCTCGCCACTCTGGCCCACAAGGCGAAGATCATGGCGGAATTGGGCATCGATCTGTTTGTTCCGCTGAATTTCGATCAAGAACTCGCGGCCACGGACGCGGGGGAGTTCATGGACAGGCTGCTGACCGCCCCGGTGCGAACCATCGTGGTGGGCGAGGATTGGCGTTTCGGCCGCCACCGCGCGGGGGATGTCGGTTTTCTCGCGAATCGGGCTGCCACCGACGGCTTCCGCCTGATCGCGGTGCCGCCGGTCATTTCGGATGGCGAGCGGATCAGCAGCACCCGCATCCGTCAGGCGATCCGCGAGGGCAATCTCGATATCGCGGCCCGGTGGATCGGCCGCCCTTATTCGGTGACGGGAGCCGTCGTCGAAGGCCGGAAGCTCGGCCGCACGATTGGATTTCCCACGGCAAACGTGGCCACCGCCGACTCCCAGCTCCCGCCGGACGGGGTGTGGGCGGTGAAAGCGCGCGCGGAGGATGGCCCTTGGCACCACGGCGTGGCGAATCTGGGCGTGCGGCCGACCATCGACGGAAACAGCCGGGCGCTCGAAGTCCACCTCTTCGACTTCGCGGGCGACCTTTATGGACAAGAGCTGGAGGTCGAGTTCCGCAAATTTCTCCGCTCCGAAGCCCGTTTCGGATCCTTGGAGGAACTCCGCCTGCAAATCGCCCGTGACGCAGAATCCGCGCGGGCGGCTTTGGAGATTTCGTGATCATTCCTTCGACAGCCCCGCTCTCCAGGCGGCCGCATCTTCCGGGCTTTGAACCGACCACAATTTCCCGAGCGTCCGCACAGCCCGCGCCCGCAGTTCCGGGGACCGGATCGCGTCCGCCATTTCCGCCGCCTTTTGAAATCCACCGGAGTGAATCAGCGGGCGGATGCTGCTTTCATAGAATAGATCGCGCGCGGAGTCATCGGGAAGGGTCTCCAGCCAACGGGTTGCATGATTCGGATGGTTGAGCATCCAGGTGGAAACGGTTTCGGGAATGGCCGGTGGAAGCTCGGCTGCGGACGCGTTCCGTTCCCGCCAGTCATCCAGCGCCGCATGCGGCTCGGTGCGGCCTTTTCCCTTGGCCAAAGCGGCTTCCAGATGCTGCCGCTGGATCTCCGTGAGTTCCAAAGCGTCGAGATAGGCAAGCGCCTCGGCAGGTTCCCTGGAGCCCCAGTTGGCCATGATGTGGCTCCGTACGTTCACCAGATCCTCCGGCCGCCCGCCCGCCGCGGCCCGCGCCAACAGCTTTTCCCGCATCGCCGGATCGTGGCCGTAACATCCCGCCCAGACGGAAAGGTGTCGAATCGAGTCCTCAGGCGCGAGATGGGAAATTTCCTGAAACGCCCGCTCGGGATCCGTTTCGGCGACCGTGATCAACGCGTTCAACAGCAGGTTTTCGTTCCTTTTCTGCAAGCCGGGCGAGAGCTGGCTGTCGCGCAATCCCGCAAATGCCTCATCGGGCGAGTCGGCGGCCCAGCTCATGAAGGCGATGGTCGCCAGATGCTGATCCAGCTCGCTGTCGCCCAGAAAGTTGAGAGCTGCCACACCGTCCGATCCGACCCAGTCCAGGACGATGTCGCGCCGCAGTTCGTAAAGGTCCCATTGCGGTTCGCTTTCCAACGTCATGCCGCGGAGAAACTCCGCGATTTCATCAGACGACATGCGGGCAAGCAGGCGGTCGGTTTCCGCTTTCAGTTCGAAATCGAAAGCGGGATCCGCGGACGCCTTCCAAATCGAATGGAGCCTTGCGGTGGTTCCGGCGGTTCCGGTGGATCCGCGAGGTGTCGGTCGCCTTTCTTGCCGCAGCGCCGGTGGCGGCGTCTGTCCGGCGGGACCGCGGCTGGCGATCTCGCTGCGGGCGGCACTCCGCCCGAGGCTCCGCCCGCCCCAGCCGGCCAGAAGGATGGCGGCGAGGCCGATTACCGCGAGGCGGCTGCCGTTGGATCTAAGGATTTTCATTTGAATTGCCAGAAAGGACGCTTTCCCGGAGATCGGGTTCCAAGGATTTGAGCCAACTCTCCGCCTCCTGTGGAGCGGAAGTGGACCAGCGGGAGAAATGGGATCGGAGCGCGGCCAAGTCCTGCCTTGCCAGCAGGGAAGAGGTGCCGGAGGGGCTCCATCCCTCGTTTGCGGCCTCTATCAGAAGCCTTTTCATGACGGACTCGTGGAATCCCGCCGGCTGCTTTTCAAAAAGGTCGAGAGGTGCCGCCAAATCGTCTTCGGCTTTCCCCAGCCAGCGGAGATAAAGGCCCGTTCGCTGGTCCGGAGGCAATTCGTCCGGCCGATCCGCCAGCCGGGCGAAAGCCGTGGCGGGATCCCGCCTCGCCCACTCGCTGAGAATTCTCGCCCGGACCTGTTCGTTCCCTGCTGCCGGTGGCAGTTCCGAAAGGTGGTCGAGGGCGGCCGCCGGCTCGGCCAGCCCCCAGCTTTGCAACAGCGCCAGCTCGCCGGTTTCCCTCTCGTTTCCTCCGGCGCGTTCGAGTTCCGCAAGGAAGGCCGCGCGGTCTTCCGCCGTCCGGCTCATGTCCGAAGCCAGCCTGCGGAGGGTGAATTCCCTGACGTCCTCACCATAGGAAGATGCTTTCTTTAAGGCTTCGACGGGAGGCAGGTTGGCCAGCAGCCGGGCCATCATCAGGTGGGCACCTGGGGGGGCCGTGTCTGAGGCGTCCGCCCAGCGGAAGGCCGCTTCCGGGTCGTGGTTCATCCAGGCCGTCAGTGCGGCGCGGCAGACGGCATGACGGGACCTTTCGTCCGGATAGGCCTTCGCGGATTCTAGCGCCGCTTCGGGATCGAGCTGCGCCCACCGGAAGTGAAGCATCGCTGCCTGCGTGGAGGCGGATGGCGCGTCCAACCCCGCCGTGAGGGAATCAATCGCCTGCCTGACTTCTGCGGTAGAAAGTCCGCGGATGATTCTCCATGATTCTGACCTCGCCGCAGCGGAAAGCGCCGAACTTCCTGCTAATTCTCTCAGTCGGACGATTGCCGCAGCCCGATCATTCTTCACCCGGGGCAGGAGTCGTGAGGGCGGGGCTGTGATTTTAGACGTCCTTTCCCCGATGAACTCCCGATGGCCGTGATGGTAGCCGAGAAGTCCGAACAACCCTGCGGCGGCAGAGATTGCGAGCCATCCTGAAGCGCGGAAGGTCATTGTGTCCGTTTAAAGCAGCTCCAGCGGAACGGGTCGATCCTGAACTGCGGGAAAGCCGCTTGACTCCGTAAGATGTTCAGATAAACACGCCTCCGATGAACACGTTACGGCCCGTTTTTCGAATGATGCACGAGGCGTTTTGCCGCCACTTTCCCCAGTTCGCGCCGCGGTCCCGACCCAGGCGGGCACCCTTCGCCGTGCAACTGGAATTCCGATGGGTGGCAAAAAGGTGACGTTTCCCGGATTTTGCGCTTACGCTGGCGGGGGCGGCCCACTATAGATCGCGGGAAACCTGCGTATGGAGCCTCTCAAACCCACCTATCTCCGCACCGGCCGCGCCACTTTGATGGCCACCGCTTGTCTAATCGCCCCGCTTGTCGCGGGCGAAACGCTTGGCACCGGCGGCCTGGCGGAGCGCGAACGCGCCCGCCGGACGGTTGCCGTCGATGAAGCCCGGGAACTGCTTAAAATGGGGGACGAGGCTTACCGGGCCGCCCGTTACAAGGAAGCCGTCGAGGCCTACGCCGGCGCGCGGGATCTGATCCCCAACGCCCCGCTCTCTGCCGAACTCCGCGCCGCGGCAGGGGATCGTTTTGCCCAAGCTTCCGTGGAACATGCCCGGATTCTTGTCCGCCAGGGCGATCTTGCGGGTGCCAAAGTCGCCGTCGATTCGGCCTTGGCACCCGGCGTCGTCCCCGATCATGCGGGTGCGAAGGCATTCCGAGCGGAACTCGATGATCCGATCCGGAACAATCCGGGACTCACTGCCGAGCACGCCCGCAACGTGGATGCCGTCCGGAGGCTGCTCTACACGGCGGAAGGCGCCTACAATCTTGGCGATTTCAACAAATCGAAGTCCCTTTACGAAGAGGTCCTGCGGATCGATCCCACGAACTCCGCCGCCCGCCGCGGCATGGAGCGGGTGGCAGCCGCGAAAACCGGTTATTACCGTTCCGCTCAAGATCATACCCGCGCGGAAATGCTGGGCCAGGTGGGTGCGGCGTGGGAACTGGAGCTTCCCGCGGCGGAAATCGATTCCTCCCTGCTCGGTGATGGATCCGGCGCGGAAGGCAGCGGATTCATCCCGATCGCCAACAAGCTCGACCGCATCATCATCCCCTCCATCCGGCTTGAACAGGCCTCGCTTGAAGAGGCGCTCGATTTGCTCCGCGTAAGGGCGCTCGAGCTCGACACGATCGAAACGGATCCCGCCCGGAAGGGAGTGAATTTCGCGGTCGACCTCGGAGATCCCTCCTCCGAGGCAGCCACGCGGATCCGCAGCAGCCGCTTCGACCTGCAAATCAGCGATGTTCCTCTCTCGCAGGTCCTGCGTTATATCACGGACCTGACCCGGACGTCGTTCAGGACGGACGATTTCGCGGTAATCATCCGCCCGCAGGGTTTTGGAAATGAGGAAATGATCAGCCGCACCTACAAGGTTCCGCCCGGCTTCATCGACGAGCTAACCAGCGGGACCACAGGGGCGGATGGCGCCGCGGATGATCCGTTCGCGGAACCAGCCGGCGGCGGCGGATTGCTGGCCCGGCAGATGAGCGCGCAGGAAGCGCTGTCCCAGACCGTGCCGTTTCCGGAAGGTGCCAGTGCCACTTACAACAAGACCACCAACTCCCTGAGGGTGGTCAATACCATTACCAATCAGGATACCATCGCCCGGATCATCGAGACCATTACCCAGGCGGAGCCGGTGATGGTGGTAGTCCGCGTTACCATTATCCGGACCGAGCAGAACAATCTGAAGGAACTCGGCTTCGATTGGTTGCTCGATAACTTTTCCTTCAGCGGTGACCAGATGTTGATCGGGGGAGGGACCCGTGGAAATGGCGGAGACCTTGGCGATATTGTTCCTGTGCAGGGCGTCTCCGGCAACCCGGTTACCGCCGGCAACCGCAGTGGTACGGGAGCGATCAGCTCCGACTCGATCGATGCCCGGATCTTTGAAAACAACACGGGCGCGGGGGAGGGGTCTTCCCGGGCGCCCGGCATCGTGGGCGTCAACGGCCTGCTCGATAACAGCACCATCCAGGCGCTCATGCGGGGCCTTGACCAGAAGAAGGGGACCGACATCATGTCACAACCCTCCGTGGTCACCCGCAACGGCCAGTCTTCCTCCATCTTCTTGGTCCGTGAATTCATTTTCCCTACGGAATACGAGCCCCCCGAACTTCCCAACAGCACGGATGATGGCGGGCTGGGCGGAGGGGGCGGGTCATTCCCCGTGACCCCGGCGACTCCCACCGCTTTCGAGAAAAAGGACGTCGGATTGACCTTGGAGATTCTCCCGGTCGCAGACGCGAACAAGCGATTCGTCGAGGTGACGTTGAACCCGACCCTTACGGATTTCGATGGATTCGTGAACTATGGCAGTCCGATCAATTCCACCACCCAAGGAGTGGGGCCTGGAGGCGGGCTGCTCACCCAGCAGGTGGAAATCACGCGGAACGCAATCCTCATGCCGGTATTCAGTGTCCAACGGGCGACTACCAGCGTGACGGTCGCGGACGGAGCCACGATCGCCATCGCCGGCCTGATGCGCGACAGTATCGAGAAAGTGGAGGACAAGACTCCGATTCTGGGGGATCTTCCCGTGGTCGGACGGCTGTTTCAGTCCCAGGCTTATCGCCCGGTTTCCACAGCTGTCATTTTTCTCGTGAATGTCGAGTTGGTGGATCCCACCGGACGCCGCATCAACGAGCCCTGATCTCGCCCCGGCCGCAATTCCAATTTATCCAATGGCATCCCCAGAGAGCGACCCGGAAAAATATTCGATCGACGAAATGATGGAGCGTCTGAAATCCAGAGCTCCGGAAGAACCCTCAAGCGCGGGAGAGTTGGTCATCCGCGATGACGGGACCGCCGCCATCCGGGTGCGCAAGCGCAAACGTCGAAGTTCGCAGCCGAAGAAAGAAGAGGCCCGGCGGAGTCGTCGCGCCCTGATTTTCCAGATTTCCGGGATTTTGGTGTTGCTGATTCTTGCCGGGCTGGCGATCGGAGGCGGAATCGTATTCGCGAACAGCGTGCCTTACCGCAATTCACTGGTGAAGAAAGTGGCGGCCGCAACAGGGGCGTCGGTGGATCTTCAGCTATTCCGAATGAATCCCACCAATGCCTATGCCGACAGCATGAGTCTTGATTGGCCGGAAGGTCATATACTTGGAGATCTGAAGCTGAGAGTGTTGAAGGCCGAGATTCGTCCATCGAGCTTTCTTGGGAAGACGTTCACGGGCGAGGATGTGACCGCCAGCGATGGAGTCCTGCGACTTTACGCTCCCCAAGGGAAACCGCCCGGACCGGGCGAAGGTTCCGAGGGGGAACCAACCCTCAGGTTCAACCGCTACGGAGTCAACAAACTCGACGTTTTCTTCGGTGATCCCACAGAAGGTTCCGGCCGTCTGACCGGGACGGAAGCGTCATTCTACGCAACCACCGTCAGCGGACATCCGCAGCTCCGCCTCCATCGCGGAGACCTCGCCTTCGAAGGGTGGCCGACACTGCAGGTGGATCGGGGCCTGATTGAATTTCGGGGTGGGGAAATCGGGATCGTGGGTCTGAAGCTCTCCTCCGAGTCCGATCGGCGCGGGCAGCTCGATCTGGTCGGCACCGTGCAACCCTTCGACCCGGACCGCCCGTCGACCCTCAAGCTTACCGCCAGTTCGTTCCCGATGGCGGGCATCGTGGGTCCGGTGCTCGGCAATCTGATCTCCGGGCGGATAGATACCGATCCGGAGGCGCAATCGAATTCACTCTCGTTTGCCCCCGGGCCGAATCCGGCAGCCACCTTGTCCCTTTCCTTCACCGGTTCGCTGGACTCGGGGATGGAAATGAAGCAATTTCCGTTTCTCTTCGGCCTCGCGCAGAGCCTGAACGACGATTGGTTCGAACGTCCGGTTTTCTCAAGTGATGCGAGTGGGACGATTCGCCGGGCCGCAGGAGTGGTTCGCCTCGCGGATCTGTCGTTGCTGACGAGAGGCCGCATGGCAGTCAAGGGTGATATCGCGATGGATCGCAGCGGACTTCTGAGCGGTGTTATCGAGGTGGGTTTGACAGAAGGGATCGTCGCTGGTGCTCCCAGTCGCCGCTTGGCAGCTCTTTTCGGCGGGTCCCGCGAGGGATTCCGTTGGATGAAGCTTGCGATCAGCGGAACGGCCGAGTCGCCCGCCGACGATTTCCAGGAACAATACAATACCCTTGAGCGGGAAGCTTCGGGAGTAAGCTCGCCGGGTGCCACGTTCGAGGAGCTGACCCGCCCCCGCTAGGAGAGTCAATTTGGAAGGCCCGGGGGTGCCTCCGATGCGCGGCAAAATCCTCGATTTTTCAAAGAAGATCATGGCTTTCCGGAGGGACGTGGCTCATGCTGTCGGATGGATAAGGCAGATGAAACTGCCATCCATTTCACCTCAAACTACCCATACGAACCATGCAAACCGCCAACGTCAATTTGCCGATCACCGTCACGGTCCGGCACGAGCAAGTGACTGATGCCCTGCGCGACTACGCGCAAAAGAAGATCGAGGGACTTCACCTCGACTACCCGCGCATCATCGAAGCGAAGGCCATTCTGGACGTTCAGAAAAACCGGCAGATTGCCGAGATCATTCTCTTCTGCGCCAACCACATCACCATCGAGGCGCACACCGAAGGGAAGGACATGTATGTCGCGCTCGACGAAACGATCGACAAGATCGCCCGCCGGATGCGCAAGCACAAGACGCGGCTGATGAAGAAGCACCGTCCCCACCGCAACGAGTCGATCCGCCATCTCGAAGAGCGGTTCTTCAACGAGGAGGCCCTGGACCACCCCGAAGACTCCGATGTCGATCCGGTGCCTTTCATCATCCATCCCGAAAATTACTCGATCCGGACGATGTACAAGGAGGATGCCATCATGCAGCTCGAACTCTCGGACCGCCCCTTCGTCCTCTATAAGAGCGCACGCCGCGATTGCCTGACGATCGTGTATCGCCGCAAAGACGGCGAGTATGCCGCTCTCGATATCAATGACTGAATGTGGCGGCGATCACCGGTCGCCGCGATTTTGATTTAGAAACCGGCCGGGACTTGCTCCCGGCCGGTTTTTCTTAGTGCCGGCCCCGGTTCTCCGCCGCAACCCGGCCCAATAAAAAAGCCGGACGGGAATCCCGTCCGGCTTTTGGATTGGATTTCAGGATTAATCCTCGTCGCCTGGGCTCCACTCTTCGGAGGCGGCTGCGGCGAGATTGAACGCTTGTTCGAGGCCGACCATCTCGGAAGACGGGCGGAGGCTTTCGAAGCTGGCGCTCTCCTTCTTGAGCTGCTCGTCCGAGTAGCCAACGGCCTTGATCGAGAGGCCGATGCGGCGCTCGACCTTGTCGACCTTGATCACGCGGGCTTCGATCCCGTCGCCCACCTTGATGATGTCCTTGACCTTCTCCACATGGTCTTCGCTGAGCTGCGAGATGTGGATGAGGCCGTCGATATCACCATCAAGGCTGACAAACGCTCCGAATGAGGCGATTTTTGCGACCGTGCCTTTCACCAAGTCGCCAACCTTGAAGCGGTTGTCGATGAGGCTCCATGGATCGTCTTCGGTCTGTTTGACGCCGAGCGACACCCGCTGGTTCGCCTTGTCGATGGCCAGCACGATCGCTTCCACTTCGTCGCCCTTTTTGAGAACTTCGGACGGGTGGTTGATCTTGCGGGTCCACGACATGTCCGAAACGTGGATCATGCCGTCAATGCCTTCCTCGAGTTCCACGAACGCACCGTAGGCGGTGAGGTTGCGGACCGGGCCGTTGATGGTCGCGCCGACCGGGTAGCGGAGTTCGATCTCGTCCCATGGGTTCGAGTCGAGCTGGCGGACGCCAAGCGAAATCTTCTGCTCGTCGATGCTGATGCCGAGGACAACCGCGGAAATTTCCTGGCCGATTTCGAGGACGTCGCTGGGACGCGTGATTCGCTTGACCCATGAGAGTTCGGAAACGTGGACGAGTCCTTCGACGCCGCGCTCGATTTCCACGAATGCGCCATAGGGGAGGAGCTTGGTGACGCGGCCTTTGACGTTCTGACCGATCGGATACTTCCGCTCGATGTCTTCCCAAGGATTGTCGGACATCTGCTTGAGGCCGAGCGAAACGCGTTCTTTCTCGCGGTCCACGTCGAGGATGACGACATCCACGGACTGGCCGATGTGGAGCAGTTCGGAAGGATGGTTGATGCGGCCCCACGACATGTCGGTGATGTGGAGAAGGCCATCCATACCCTGGAGATCGACGAAGGCGCCGAAATCGGTGATGTTCTTGACCGCGCCGGTAACCTTGTCGCCGACCTTGACGGTTTGGAGGAACTGCTGGCGGAGCTCGGAGCGCTCGGCTTCGATGACTTCGCGGCGGGAAAGGACGATGTTCTTCCGTTCGTCGTTAACCTTGACGATTTTAAACTCGTAAACGTTGCCGACGTATTCGTTGAGGTCCTTCGGCGGGATGATGTCCACCTGCGAGCCGGGGAGGAATGCCTCGACGCCGACGTTGACGGTGAGACCGCCCTTGACGACGGACTTGACCTTGCCGCGGACGAGTCCGCCTTCCTGGAAGACCTTGACGATCTTTTCCCAGTTTTGTTTGTGGGCGGCCTTTTCTTTCGAGAGGACGACCATGCCTTCATCGTTCTCGAGTTTTTCGAGGAGGACCTCGATTTCATCGCCGACTTCGATTTCCTCGTCCTCGAACTCGTTCGAGGGGATGGCTCCTTCGGATTTGTAGCCGATATCGACCAGGACGACTTGGGGACGGATTTCCAGGATGGTGCCCTTGACGATCGATCCTTCGCGGAATTCGCGGAATTTCGAATCGATCAGGTCGCTCAGCTCCTGGTTGGTGGGTTCCGCAACTGCGTAACTCATAGTGTTTGGTTTGGGGTTGTGTTGTTGGTTCGTTTTCCTTCTGACATTTGCCCCGAGGAATGAAACTGCCAGGCACCGGGGCACCAACCGCCTGACAGAGGAAAGAAAAACGGACGCCGATGCTGATCGCCGATCCTGAGTTGGCAAGACCAATCGAACAGACCAATCGGACAGACCATTACGATCCACGCCACACGCGGCCGGATCGGGGAATCCACCGAGTCGCAGCGGACGTTCGGGTAGCCGGTGAGAACGGATATCCGTGGTTCCGAGATCTCCCATTTTATTGCGGACCACCGCATTACGCCGGATGCCCTGAGATCCGGTTGGCAGGACGGCAGCTATACTGCCGCGCGTCATGATTTGTGAAATGGGGAAGCCGCAAAGGCAGGGACCGATCTCCGAGCGGTCCGGCGCGTGGCGCGAGAATGAAAAAGCGAATGTGCGGCGCGCTGGCTCCATTCATTCGCGGATCATTCGCGGATCATTCGCATCCCACGCGCCGGACGCCCCGGAGGTGCGTCCCTGCCATCATCGCAGGGCGACGAATGAACGATCCCGTTTTTCACAAAACCTCGCGCGCGGCAGTATAG
>JBBSJY010000091.1:0-16725 GCA_038256845.1 Verrucomicrobiales bacterium
CGTAGGCTTCCCCATGATCCGCCGCCTCCATGATGCCGCGAATCACCCGGATGTCCCGGCGACCCATTTCACCCGGCACCTTGCCCGGCTCGCCCGCGAGGATTGCCGCGACCTGTCCGTCAATCTGGCGGGCCTGCTGGTTCACATGCTGAAACTCCATGGGACCTTCCGGCTTCTTGCCCTTCTGGCCGCTGTAGCCATACGCGGGTTCGATTTCCAAGGTCCCCTTCTCCACCTCCGCGCGGATGTAGTTGCCCGACCGGCCGTAGCTCGACCAACCCAATGAAGACGATATCCAATTTGCAAGGTCACTCCAGCTTCCTTCGCCGCATCGATCATCATCGTACAATCCTCCACGGTCGGCGCCATCGGCTTTTCGCAGATCACATGCTTACCTGTCTTTGCCGCGCGGATCGCGAAGTCGCGGTGTTTTCCGGTTGGCGTGACGACATAGATGATATCGATCTCATCGTTGTCGGCGATCAAATCCATGTTCTCGTAATTGTAAACATTTCCATCCGGGACATCATACTCCTTCTGCCAGGCCGGGATCTTCTCCGGCGACCCGGTCACAATCCCGGTCAAGCGGGCGTTGCGGGTCTCCTTGAGCGCGGGGCCGAGCTGCTTCGTCGCGTAGTCGCCGAGACCCAGCAGGGCGACGCCAAGGCGTCTGGTGTTCCCACCGTCCGTCTCTTGCGCTCGGACGCGGAAGAACGGAGCGAGGGATGCGGCGGCACCCAGTTTCATGGCATTTCGGCGGTCGAAAAGTCGCGTTTTCATCAACCCCCAACCAATTGCCACCTCCAAAGCCACGCAAACGGAAAGCCGCCGCAAAGATCGGACACCTGTCCCGCCATCACTCGCGGGGGGCGATCTCCGCCAGCAGCTTCTCGATCCGCTCCCCCAGCCCCGCGGCTTTCGCTTCGGCCTTCGCGACCGGCAGTCCATCCTGGATCCCCGGACGCAGGTGCTTCGCCTCGCTCAGCCAGGCGTCGCGCCTTACGAGCTGGCGCTCCGCCACCAGATCGAAAAGCGCCTGTTCCTGTGAAGACCTGATGATCTCCGGCGGAGCTTCCAAACCCAGCCCGGCCAAAACCGCCCGCGCCATCACCCGGTGTCCGGCGTCGTCCGGATGCACTCCATCCTTGGCAAAAGTGAACGCGCCGTCGCCCTTCCGCTGCTCCTTAAGCGCCGCGTTCATCGCCCCGTGAACGTCGATCACCTGCCAACCCTCCTTGCGCCCCTCGATCAACCACTCGCCGTATTGCCTCAGGACCTTGTCATAGTTCGCCGGATCGCTTCCCACCGGCACCGCATCATAAGCCGCCGGGGTGAGATGAATGATCTCCGCGCCCGCAGCTTTCACTTTTTCCCGCAGTCTCAGAATCCCCTCGCGAAACGCCCGGAAACGTTCCACATCGAGCGGCTGATAGATCGCATCGTTCATGCCATAACAGGCAAAGACCACCTCGGGCCGCACCGCCTTCAGCACCCGGTCGAGCCGCTCATGCAGATCCGGCCTTGGGAATTTCCCATCGGCATGACCTTCCTCCGATAGCCCCGAGACCGTTTCGCTCGGCAATCCGGCATTGATGAACACTCGGTCCTTGCCGGGTTCCGCCAGCCGCACGAATGTCTCCACATACGCCATATAACCGCCCGCGTGCGTGATGCTGTCGCCCAGGAAAAGGATCCTGCCCTGATCGGGCAGCGGCACGCCGGGATCCACCAGCGCATCGTCGCCGGTGGCAGGGATGATCGATAGCGTCGCTGCCGCGAAGCCGAGTAAGAGGAGTCTTCTGCGTTTCATCGACCGATCTTTCCCAACCGCCAGATCCCAAGCAAGCTTCCAGAAATGACCCATCCGCAAAAATGCCGATGCCGCCGTCAGGCTCCGCCGCAGCCCCGGAATGAGGAAACGGGTCATCCACCCATGCGAATCTCGCTGGCTCCGAAAGCGGAATAATCGTTCGGAGTGCAGGTGAGGACGATCACCTGGAGGCCGCGCAGCGCGGCCAGGTTGAGCATGCGTTGCAGTGATTGGGTGCGTTCCGGATCCGTGTAGGCAAACGCGTCATCAAAGAGGACGGGAAGGCAACCGTCGTGTTCCGCTGCTAGAATTTCGGCCATTGCGAGCCGGACGGCGGCGGCGACTTGTTCCCTGGCTCCGCCGCTGAGGCTCGCAAAGCCGAATGCCGGATCGCCCGTGCGGATGAGTTCGAGGCCTTCGATTCCCCCTTCTGATAGATTGACGCGAATTCCGGCACCGGGACCGAAAAGACATCGGAGATAGCCGGAGATGCGGTCGGTTAGAGGCTGGACCAGGGACCGGTCGATCGCTTCCCGCGAGGACGAGAACAACTGGTGGAGTTTTTCGATGGCTTTGGCGCGGCGCTGTTCGGAAGCGTGTAATTCGCGCGCGGCCTGGCAACGTGCGAGAGCATGACTGTGTTCCGCCCCGGGATCGCTGCTGCCATCGAGAATCAGGTGGGTTCGCGCGGTGAGCCGGCGGTCTTCGGCTTCGCGCCGGGCGGCTTCCTGCCTGCCGATGGCACGGGTAAACCGGTCGAGGTCGGCGGAGAGGGTTTCGGGGGCAAGGGCGGAGAGATCACGGCGGCTGGCGGCAAGCCGGGTGGCCGCCTGTTGCTCGGCCTCCCGGGCGCGCGCGAGTGAGAGCTGTCTGGCTGCAACATCGCCGTGGTTTTCTTCCAGAACTTTGATGCTGGTTTCGAGATCGCGGAGGTCTTGGCGCGAGGTGGCGATGAGGTCGCAATGACGCTGGAGCGCCTGGCTGGCGGCTTCGAGAGCGGCGCGGGTGTGCTCGGCACTGCGGCGGGCTGAGGCTTCCGCCGTTTCCGCCGCGGCGAGATTGTCCCCGGAGGCGGCCAGCAGATCACGGGCGGCCACGGCATTTCCGGGAGTGGCAGAATCCCCGGAGCCGAGAATCTCCTTCCGCCGCCGGACCTCCGCTTCCGCGGCATCCAGCGCAGCCTTTGCGGCAGCCAGTTCGATGGCGAGGGCTTCCCCACCCAGCGCTTTCCAGCGGGTTTCACACTGGGCAATCTGTTGTTCGAGGCTTTGACGTTGTTCGAAAACCGTGGCGGCGTGATCGAGGTCGCGGAGGGCGTGATGGTCGAGAGCATCGGACCACGCGCGTCGCGCGGAGTCGTGGCGGGCGCGGGCGTCTGCCAAAGAACCGCCGCCGCCGGGTCGGATTCGGAGGCGGGCATGGTTGCCGATCACAAGGTCACCGGTGTCCGTGAGAATCTGGAAATCGCCGGCAGCCAGAGCTTTTTCGTCGAGGGTGACGGTGGTATTGGAAGCGACCAGCTCGATCCCGGTGGCCATCGCTTCCAGGCTCGTGGTGGCTTGGGCGGTTTCGCGTTCGAGCTGGCGGAACTTTGCCAATTCCTTGGCAGCGAGCGGGGGGAGCTGGGAAAGTTTGCCGCGCAGGATGT
Source organism: Verrucomicrobiales bacterium (assembly GCA_038256845.1). Taxonomy (GTDB): domain Bacteria; phylum Verrucomicrobiota; class Verrucomicrobiia; order Verrucomicrobiales; family Akkermansiaceae; genus Luteolibacter. Next base: position 3,459 of record JBBSJY010000091.1, read on the forward strand.
TCAGATCGTCGCGAATGACCTCCGCCTCGGCATGACGGGCGGCGAGTCGCTGGTGGGTTTCCGATTTCTCGAAGGCGGTGGAAACGGCGATGGCTAGATCCTGGTGGAAGCGGCATTTCCGGAGGGCATCGGCGGACTGGCGTTGGGCGATCGCCGCAGTCTCACTGGTTGATCGGGCGTTTTGTTCCTCGGCCGCCAGTGATGCCTGCTTCTTTTCGGCGGGATCGAGTCCCTCGCGGGCGCCGGCCGCCTGCTGATGGAAACCGCGGATCTTGGTATCGGCAGCGGCGGCCTGATTGAGGACCAGGGATGCGGATTCCAAGGCGCGGAGGTGGACCTCCTCCATGCGTTTCAGTTCGCCGGCCTGGGTGAGTTTCGCTTCGGTGCCACCGCGCCCGGCCCGGAGCGAGGGAAGCGCGGTGTCGGCATCTGCGATCTCCCTTTCGGCGCGAGTGTGATCGATGACGGCCTGTTCCAGCCGACTACCGGTTTCCCGGGCTCGCAGGAGGGCGGCTTCGGCTTCCTCAAGTTGCAGCCGTGCGATCTCGGGCTTGGAGCCTGCCTTCGGTTTTCCCGTAGCCGTGAAGAGTTCCGCATAGGCGGTGCCAACGCGCTCGCGGACCCGCTGGTCGGTGGCGGACTGCATCACCGCGGCGACTCCTTCCTGCTGGAGGCGCTGGACCAAGGTATCCTTGTGCGCCCTCGCGTGGGCGGCGGGATCCTCGCCCGAACTGCCCTGCCAAACCCAGAGGTGCGACCAGACCAGCGGAAGCTGGCTGGCGCTGAGCCGACCGCCCTGGGTGTCGCAACGGAGAATCTCGGCGAGCCTGGTTTCCGCTTCGTCATCGCGAAAGCTGCTGCCGTCGGAGTGGGTGAGGCGGGCGCTGCCCTTGGGCCCGGCGAATCGTTTCTGGATCTCCCAGCGGTGGCCGCACGCTTCGAAACCCAAGGAGATTTCCGGGTCGCCACCGAGATGGGTTGAAATCATCTCCTTCCGCAGGCCCCCGCCGGTTTTGGCACGGAGGAAAAGCGTGCGATGAATGGCTTCCGCGAGCGTGCTCTTGCCGGATTCGTTGGGCCCGCCGATCAGGTTTCGCGACGGATCGAAGGTGAGGGAAATATCCTGGTGGACACGGTAGTTGCGGACGTGGAGCGAGAGAAGGCGCATCGGGAAATTCGCGAATGGATCGGTTAACCCGCTTTCAGGGATTCAAGGAAACAGCGGCATGGAGTTCGCGGAGGGCGAGGCGCGCAATGGCGGCGTCCTCGCCTTCCCCATCCAGTTGGGAAACGAGCTGGCTGGCGACGGTGGCGATCAGCGGATCTCCGGCCCTCCGGGTGAGTTCGGCGATCTCCTGATCCGTGGGGGCGATCGTGACACGCTGGTCAAGTTTCAGACGGATGAGGCGGGATTCCCAAGATTCGAGAAGCGATTCGAGACGGTCGGAAGCCTCGATACCCAAGGATCCTTCGAGGGTGAGCAAAAGCAGATGCCCGTCTCCCCGCTGACCGAAAATTTCGTCCAGACGGGCGCCGAGGAGATCCAGCGAGGCATCGTCGGAAAATCGGAACGCGAGTTCCCTCCAGAGCAGGCGGCCGCTGGGGATTTTCTCAACTTGCGGCGCGCTCCGGCGGGTCAGCGTGACCTTGAGGAGGTTTCCCGGATCGTTGCCCTCGCCCTTCGGGAAACGATCGATTTCAGGGGTGCCGCAGTACCAGGCCTTCGCGCCGACCTGCTTGGTCCCGTGCCAATCGCCCAAGGCGATGTATTCGAGGCCATCCATCGGGAGTTTCGAGAGGTCGATCCAGTTGACGGCCGGCGAGGCGTCGGCCTCGTCGTCATCCATCGACCCGAAGCCCTGAACGCTGCCATGGGCGAGGACGATCCGCGGAAGATCATCCGGCAGCGCCGGATCTTCGGCGGCCGAGCGGATCCAGGCGGTCGGATCGCCCGGCTCGTGTCGGCGCAGCAACGGGGCCGGAAAAATAACCGCCTTGTCGAGCACCAGCGGCTCCGCGCTCAGCAGGACCCGGAGATTGGGAGCGAGCTCTCTTTGCTCGCGCTGGAAGAATTCCTGCTCCCAGATGCTGCCCGGACCCGCGTGATCATGGTTGCCGGGAATGGCGAACACCGGAACTTTCAGACTGCCGATCGCGCCGCAGACGGCTGAGACGGTGGACTTGGTCGGGTGGGTCGAGTCGAACAAATCACCGGCCACAAGAACGAAATCCGCATGGGACTCCGCGACAAATTCCGAAATCCGACGGACGGCATGCAGACGTTCCTGTTGGAGCCGGTGGCGCTTGGTATCGTCCCGCACCGAAGCGAACGGCTTGCCGACTTGCCAATCGGCGGTGTGGAGAAAAGTCACGCTCATGGATGCAATTGACGCCGAGACTGAGGGATGCCGCTTTTCCCGCAACCTCCAATTCCCCGGGTCCGATGGGGCGCCGATCGCAGGGTCATGCGACGCCTCGTCAGCCGTCGATCTGACGGATGCGGGCATGGTGGCGTCCGCCTTCGAAGGGGGTGGTTAGAAAGACTTCGACGATCGCCAGCGCCATCCGCAAATCCATCATACGTTCGCCCAGGGCGATCATGTTAGCGTCGTTGTGGAGCCGCGTGAGTTTCGCCGATACCAAATTCCAGCAAAGCCCGCAGCGGATGCCCGGGACGCGGTTCGCGGCGATCGCCTCGCCATTGCCCGAGCCGCCGAGGACAATCCCGCGGTCGAATTTCCCCCCGGCCACCGCCTCCGCCACCGGCCGGATGAACGCCGGATAGTCCACGGGATCTTCGGAGTGGGTGCCGAAGTCGGTCACCTCGTGGGCGGGCGCAAGGTGGGCGATGATGTCCTGCTTGTAGCGGAACCCGGCATGGTCGGAACCAATCGCGATTTTCATGTCCCATCCTAGCAGACCGGCCGATGGTTTTCCATCCCGTCATGGGTCGGCGAATGCCGTCCTGCGGGCGCCCGCGGCTTCCCGCCGCGAGGTTTCCGATCAAACCAGGATCATCTAGAACTCCACCTCCTCACCCAGCACCGCCACTTCGACGCTGCCCGAGTGACGTGCCGCCAGGTCCACCCTCAGGGCCTCGGCCTTGTCGGGCTCCCCGTGGACCAGCCACACGCGGGTTTTCCGCCCGCCGGTGCGGTCGAAATAATCCAGCAACTCCGAATGGTCGGCGTGTCCCGAGAACGAATCCACGATCTCGATCTTCGCCCGCACCTTGTATCGCTCGCCCAGAATCGGCACCTCCCTCTCGCCGTCCCGAATCCGCCGGCCCAGCGTGTTGTCCGCGCAGTAGCCCACAAACAATACCGTCGTCCGAGGGTCGCCGATGTTGTTCTTCAAATGATGCAAGATCCTCCCCGCCTCGCACATTCCCGACGCGGAAATGATGATTGCAACGCCTTCGACCTTGTTCAGCGCCTTTGAGCCAGTCACCGACCTCACCAGCGTCAGATGATCGAACCCGAACGGATTCTGCCGCTCAAACAAGGTCTCATAGACCTCCTGATTGAATGCATCCGGATGCAGTCGGTAAATCTCCGTCGCGCTCACCGCCAGCGGACTGTCCACGAAAACAGGCACCTCCGGGATTTCCCCTGCCGTGAAAAGTTCATGCAGCACGAACAGCACCTGCTGCGTCCGTTCCACCGCGAAGGCCGGAATCAATATCTTTCCGCCCCGATCGATCGCCTCGCGGACGATCCGCGCGAAATGGGCCCCCATCCCTGGCGGGGCCTCGTGTTGACGGCCACCGTACGTGCTTTCCATCAGCAGGAAATCCACTTCCGGCACCGCCACCGGATCGCGCAAAACCTCATTGCCACCCCGCCCGACATCTCCCGAAAACAAAAAGCGCTTCGTCTTCCCGTCCGCCTGATCCCGGATTTCCAACAACACCTGCGCGCTGCCGATGATATGCCCCGCATCCACGAAAGTCATCGTCACCCCGTCCGCCACCAGCATCGGCCGGTCGTAGCTCACCGTCACGAATTGCCGCAGGCAGCGCTCCGCGTCCTGCTCCGTGTAAAGCGGCACCGCCGGCTCAAGCCCCTTCCGCTTCCGGTGCTTGTTCAGCCATTCGATATCGCCCTCCTGGATCCGCGCGGAGTCCGCCAGCATGATCTGGCAGAGATCCCGGGTCGCATGAGTCGAGTAGATGTTTCCCTTGAAACCGTTCTTTGTTAGATTGGGCAAATTGCCGCTGTGGTCGATATGCGCGTGCGAAAGTATCACCACATCCACCGCCGCCGGATCGTAATGCGGGAAGCAGCAGTTGATATCATAGGCATCCTTCCGGCTGCCCTGATAGAGCCCGCAATCCAGCAGGATCCGTTTGCCATTCACCTCCAGCAGATGTTGGGATCCGGTGGTCGTGCCTGCCGCACCGCAGAATTTGAGTTTCATAGGGGTTTGTTCAGATCAAGTGAGAAAACCAGCGAGTCGCGACCGCTCTCTTCGAACTGCCGCCTCCGCTCCTTCGGGAGATCATCGATCGTCGCCGGGCGGTAGCCCAGCCGTTTCGAGAAAAAATCCGCCGCACGGTTCGTCAGCGCGAACACCCGCGGAATCCCCCGCTCGCGCGCCATTTCCTCCGCATGTCGCACCAGTTCGATGCCATACCCCCGCCCCTCGTGCGCTTGTTTCACATACAGGCAGGCCACCTCCGCGCAGCCCTCCTGCCGATATTCATGCAACGCCACGCATCCCACCACGTTGTCATCGATCGCCAGCACCCGGAAGTCCCCGATCTTCGCCTCGATGTCCTCATACGTCCGCGCCACCAGCTTCGTCCGCCGCACCGAGCGCCCGATCATTCCCAGCAGTTCCGGAATGTCCTCCTCCCGCAGCTCACGGATCACCCGGTAGCTGTCCGCATGGACCATCGTGCCGACACCCTCGTTGGAAAAAAGTTCGTCCACCAGCACCCCGTGGCGCCGTCCGTTCAGCACATGCACCCGCGGCACGCCGCGCCGGCACGCCTCCGCCGCCGCCATCAAAAGCGCCGCCCCCGGGGCGTCGGTCCGCTCCGCCAGCGATTCCGCCTCCACCGCCCGGATCGCATGCGCCGGCGCGCCATCGATCAGAATCGCCTCCTCCAGCAGCGCGATGATCTTCGCCACGCCCACCCCTTTCGCGAAATCCACCACCGGCAGATCCAGCGGACCCGTCGCCGAGGCATCAATTACCGCCGATTGTCCCCGGGCGAGAATGTCCTTCACCTCCCGCACCGCCTCCGGATCGGTGATCGGCCGCTTCACCCGCGCCGCCATGATCTCGCATTCCAGCGTCCAATCATACAAATCCTTCAAGTCCCCGCCCAGCACCCCGAGCACCAGCTTCACCCCCAGGTCCTCCAGCACCGCCAGATCCAGCAAGGTTTCCGCCACCGCCGGCTCCGGCAACAGCCCGGCCTCGATCAATACGAAAAAAATCTTCCCCCGGAATTGGGGAATGTACTGCAAAACCTCGCGGACATCGCTCGACTGGGCCACGCCCCTTTCTAGCAACGCCTCGCGTCCCCGCAAGACCCGCTTCAACGCCCCGCGCATGTTCCCGCAACGCCTCCTCTTCATCTGCTCCCAAAACAAGCTGCGGAGCCCGACCGCGGAAACCGTCTTCGCCGATCACGCCATGGTCGAAGTGGATTCCGCCGGCCTCAATCATGACGCGGTGGTCCCGCTCTCGCCGGAACAACTCGAATGGGCGGATCTGATCCTGGTGATGGAGAAAGCCCATCGCACCCGCCTCAACCGGAAGTTCGCCCGGCATTTGAAAGGCAAACGCATCGTCGTCCTCAACATCCCCGACGATTTCGACTACATGGAGCCGGCTCTGGTCAATCTACTCAAATCCCGCTGCGCCAGTTACATCCCGCATGGATGACCGGATCGCCATCGGTCATCTCAAATACCTGTCCAGAAATTCGATCGCCGCATCGACCGAACCCGCCGGCCTGAGAAACGCTCCGATGTGCCCGCGCCCGGGAATCCAGAACACCTTGTGCGGCACCCCTTTCACTTCCAGGGCCGCGACCATTGCCAGCGTATGCTCCAGTTTCACCAACTCGTCCTCCTCTCCGTGATAGAGGAAAACCGGCGGGCTTTTTGTTGTCACATGATTTACCGGCGAAGCATCATGAAACAGCGCGGGCGCTTCGTGATATCTCGCCCCGAGAAACTGCGCGACCAGATCGCCATCGCGGTAAAACGTCAGATCCGATGGTGCCGCACCCGCAACGATCGCCCTGACACCCGAATCCCCGTCCAGCCCGACCATCGCTCCCAAATACCCGCCTGCCGAATAACCGAACACCGCGATCCTCGACACATCGATCCTCTCCGCCTCCGCATTCCGCCACAGCCACTTCAGCGCTTCCCGCAGATCCTCCACCGGCGCCGGATACGTCCAATCCGGAGCCTGCCGATACGTCACGTTCAGCACGAAATACCCGCTCCGCGCCAGCTTCCGCGCGATCCGGTTCATGTGCCATCGCGTGTCGCCGCCCGTCCATCCGCCGCCGTGGACCAGCAACACCGCCGGTGTAAGTTCTTCACCAACCGGCCGATACACATCCCCCGGCACCGCCACCGGCCAATCCGGCGGCGTGAAAACCACATCCCGCACCCGCTCGATCCCGCCACCCCCGGCACAGCCCGCGAGCAGCCCGAGAATGAAAACCATGAGAATCCGGGCGGTGGCCGAAGCCACAGCCCCTTTTCCATCATGTCTTGCTTTGCGTTCCTTCGCGACCTCCGCGCCTTTGCGGTGAACCCTCATCCCATCGCCTTTTCCATCAGCGTGTTCATCCGGCTCACCGTATCCCGCGCATCTTCCAACAAACCCGCCGCGATCAGCGAGTTGTCCAGAAGTTGCAAGGCCACCAGCTTCGCCAGCTCCGGATTCGTATCCTTCGTCTCCGATAACTTCTTCACCAGGGCATGGCGCGGATTGATCTCAATCTCCACCTTCACCTCGTCTTTGAAGTTCTCATCCATCGCCTTCATCATCTGGCGCATCTGCGGACTCATCCCATCCTGCGGCACCAGCGCGATCACCGGGCTGCCGACCAGCCGCTTGCCGCTGGAGACCGCCGTCACCCGATCCCCGAATTCCTCTTTCAGAAACTCGCAAAGTTCGGTCGTCTTTTCCTCGGAAAGCGCCTCGCCATCCGCCTCCGCGTCTTCCAGATCCACCCCACCATGACGGATCGAAACCAGCTTCTTGCCATCGAATTCCCCAAGCGACTCCACCACATATTCATCCACCGGATCAGTGAAATAGACCACTTCCAGCCCGCGCGCCTTGAACGCCTCGATATATGGACTGCTCTCGATCTGCTCGCGGCTTCCGCCCACGAGATAATAGATGGATTCCTGCCCGTCCTTCATCCGTGAAACATAGTCCGCGAATCCGCAAACCGCGCCCGCGTCCGTCATCGATGACTCGAAGCGAAGCAACTTCGCCAAAGCATCCTTGTTCGCATAATCCGTCGCGATCCCTTCCTTGAAGTAACGGTCGAATTTCTTGTAGAACGCCCGGTATTTCTCCGGATCCGCCTCGGATTCCTTCTCGAACATCCGGATCACTCGCTTGCTGATCACCGCGCCCAGCTTCCTCACCAGCGCGCTGTCCTGCATCGATTCCCGTGAAATGTTCAACGGCAGATCCGCGCTATCCACCACGCCCTTCATGAAGCGCATCCACTCCGGCAGCAGCCCCTTCGGACTCGGATCGATCAGCACTTTCCGGCTGTAAAGCGCGACGCCTGCATCCGCTTTTCCAAACCCCATCCGCTCCGGATTTTCCGAAGGGGCAAACACCAGCGCGTTGATCGTGATCGGGGCGTCCGCACTGAAATGAAGGCGATAGGCCGGCTCATCAAACGCCTTGCACGCGAACTGATAGAACGCCTTGTATTGCTCCTCATCGATCTCCGACTTGTTCTTCAGCCAGAGCGCCTCGACCTCGTTGACACGCTTGCCATTCAGCAGGATCGGAAAGCCGACGAAATTGCTATAAGTCTCAATGAGATGCTTGATCCGCGTTTCCTCGGCATACTCCGCGTGCTCCTCCTTCAGATGCATCACGACCTTCACCCCGCGCTCCTGGCCGGGCGAGTCCTCGATCTCGTAGCCGCTTTTCCCGTCGCTTTTCCAGACCAGCTCCTCGCCCTCCGCGCGCCAGCTCCGCGAATGCACCTTCACCTCGTCGGATACCATGAATGCGGAGTAAAATCCCACGCCAAATTGGCCGATCATGTTGCCCGGCGAGCTGCCGCTTTCCTTCATCGATTGGAGAAAAGCCTTCGTGCCCGAATGGGCGATGGTGCCCAGATTCTCCACCAGCTCCTCCCGGGTCATGCCGATCCCGTGGTCGGAAATCGTGAGCGTCTTCGCCTCCTTGTCCGTGGTGATGTGGATCTCCATCGGCAGCGTCGGCTGGTGGACGTCCTTCTCCGTCGCCTCGATGTGGCGGAGCTTTTCCATCGAGTCCGACGCGTTGGAAATCAGCTCCCGCAGGAAAATCTCCTTGTCCGTGTAGAGGGAGTGGACCACCAGATCGAGCAATTGCTGGATCTCGGCCTGGAATGTGTGCTTCTCAATCGTGTGTTCGCTCATGGGTGAAAGGGGTTGACGCGGCGACCTTATCCATCCGGGCCGTCCTGTCAAAACCCGGGCGTAGTGTTCCGGTCTTGCGGAATTTCGAAGAAAATCCTCCGCAGTTTCGTTACACTCTATACAACCGCCCAATCCCTCGGGATGGCAACCCTCTCCAGTAATGATCATGAAACCCACCTTTTCTTCGTCCGATGCCGCCGAGGCGGTCGCGACGGTCCGACGCATCAATCAAACATGGATCGTCCGCGGCCGTCTGCGCGACACTGCCGCCGGCTATCTCCGCCACCTTGAATCCAAAGATCCAGACCGCCTCCAACGTTCCTGTGAACTCGCCTTGGAAATGGTCCACAGCCGCGAACCGGGTCAGGACCCGAAGCCACAGTTCTACGCGGGAATTTTCGGCCTCGCCACGCCCGAGGAAGCCCGCTGCTTTCTCCATTCCCACTTCCTGACCCACTCCATCTGGTCGAGGACGCACGGTCTGCCCGATCCCGGAGGAGCACTGGCGATCCAAGCGCGCAAGATTGCCCAGGCAGTCGCCCGCAAGCTCTCCGACGCCCGCAACCGCGTCCTCTCAAGCTCGGCGAAACTCGCATAAAGCCATTTCCCGCGGCTGCCACCCGTGGCGGCGGTTTGCAACCGCCATGCCCAGCCCAACGACAGCTCTTCCCTCTCCCACGCGGCCACCTCCCGTGCCGCCCGCCTCCGACCTCCGACCTCCGGAATCTGGAGTCTGGCCAGTTTCCCGGGCCTATCATTCAATCGCGGCATGTCCTCCTCCCCGCCGGCCCCGCACCCTGATTGGAGCCGCCTGATCGAAAAACGCGAGGCCCTCCGCTCGCAAATCGCCGCGGTTCTCACCGACACCCACGCGCTCGCCGACTCCCGGCCGGTGGCGATCGCCCGCTACGCCGCGGCTTTCGGCGACCGCCTCATCCGGCTCCAGCGCCTGGAAATCGAGGCCGCCCGCCTGAAGCGCGAAATCGGGCTGGTGCAGGCGGAGATCAACTCCGGCCGCGACATCGACTACGGCATCATTCACGAAACCCTCGAAAAGGAATTCGCCGAGTGGCAGGCGAAGCTCGATGCCGAAGCCACCGGCCTCCTCAAGCTCCGCGGCGTGCTCGACGACTTGCTCGACCCCGCCACCTTCCACGCCCTGCGCGATCTTTACCGCACCCTAGCGCGCCGGCTCCATCCCGATTTGAACCCCTCCCAATCGACCGCGGCGGCCGAACTCTGGCACCGCGTCAGCACCGCATACGGGGAGCGCAACCTTTCCGAGCTGCAAGCCCTTGAAATCCTCAGCAGCGATGCGCCTTCCGCTCCGCCACCCGGATCGCTGGAAGCCCTCCGCTCGCTGCTCGAACAGCTCCGCGGCCAGCTCGAACAGCTCCTCACCACCCTCGCCGCCCGCCGCAAAGAGTGGCCGTTCGACCAATCGCCCGTTCTGGACGATCCCGCCGCCACCGCCGCGCGCCAAGCGGAACTCGACCAACGCATCGCAGCCGCGGCGGCCCTGCGCGACGAGCGCAAGCAATGGCTCAACCAGCTCCTCGACCATTGACGCCATGAGCGATTTCGCCCTCACCCCCACCGAGCAAAACCAGCTCGCACTGCTCCACGCCCACCTGCAGACCGGCGGCGGGCTCGCGGCACCCTTCGCCAAGGAAATTTACCTCATCGAAACCCACGTCGCCGGCACCTCCCACGTCCCCGTCCGGGAAATCGAACCCTCCCTCAGCGGCGGCGATGCGCTCGTGCTGCGGCGCGAAGCTCAAAACACGCACGATTCCTTCGCCATCCTCATCATCACCAAAAACGGCGACAAACTCGGCTACGTCCCCCGCGACCGAAACGAAATCCTCGCTCGCCTGATGGACGCCGGAAAGCTCCTCTTCGCCCGCCTCGAATCCAAAGAATGGCATGGCGACTGGCTCCGCGTCGCCGCCCGCGTGTTCCTCCGCGACGTCTGAACCGCATTCGAGATTCCGGGGGGCTCACTTCCGACGGGCAACGATCCCGTCAAAAAGATGCATCGTTATTTTTTTCCCAAACGTTTTCTTGACGCGTCCTCCGAGATCCCGCAAAAGCGACCACAGCACCCGTGGCGGCGGTTTGAAACCGCCAAGCCAATCCCCCATCAAAACCCCTCCCCCCCATCCTCCAACTCCCGTCCGCCGCCCGGCGGTCACTCCCGTTCCAACTCGTTCCGAAGATCCTCCTCCGTAAACGGCGCACGATCTTCCTCTCCCCCAGCCACCCCTAAAACTCCATCCGCGATGCCCCCGCCAAATCCGCCGCCTCCCCCATCTCCTCCGCGCAACCGATGAACGGGTCTCCACCACATCCTACGCGCCTGGAACGGGACCGGAGAAAACCGGGTGAAGCGCCTGTGCGGCATCGCCGTCCGCGCCCGGCTACTTTCCCGCCTGCATCTCATGCTCAAAGTCCTCCGCCGACAGCGGCCGCTCGATCCGCCGTTCGGCCAGCAAAGCTTCGAAATCCATCCGGCTCGCCTCAGCCAACTCCGCCGCCTTGCCTGCCGACAAGACTCCGCGCCCATACAGGGACAGCGCGAGTTCCTTCTTCAATTCAAGAGTCAGATCCGCCGCGCTCATCGCAGCCGAAGCAATTACCGAGTCCGGAATTTCCAAGGTCACTTGCACGGGAAGAAACTACTTTCGACGAATTCATGTGGCAAGTTTCAATGCGACCGCGCCCCGGCGAACCGGGGCGCGGAAATCGGGAGGCATCTGCCTTACCACCCGTCCATCATTCAACTTCAATGGAACCCGCTGGCACCTGCGGCAGGGCCGCCACCGGGAAATCTGCGATCTTCGCCATCATTCATCGAGTTTCGCCAAAGAAACCGCCACCAGCAACTCGGAAAGAAGAATCCCGTTCCGCCGCATCCCCACCACCAGCGGCCTCACACTCTGAACAAGCCCTTGCTCTTTGCTCCATGCCAAAACCGCAAGGCTGCCGAAAAACTCCAACTTCAGCCGCTGAGCCTCTCGCCGCGCGGCTTGATCGTCCAAAACCGCGCCTATCCGCGCAACTCTCGCGAATTCAAGGCACTCCGCCTCACCCGCTCCAAGCACCGTCCTCAGACTCAGGGCACGGGAGTCCTCCACCTCGACGGTTTCCAACCATTCTCCGCTCAAAATCTCAACCTGCCCCGCCGCCGCCTCACGCCACCCTCCCCCTTGATCCACCACCTCCCTTCGCACCGCCAACGGCACCGCCACTATCCCACACCGCGCCCGCAGCAAATCCAACCGCCCGATTCCCGAAAGCGCCACCAGCGCCGATGTGTCGATCACGAATCTCACGGCACGAAGCTTCACCGCAAACATTCCCTCGTCAATCAATATCCTTCCCTTTAACCCTTCCTATATTCACAAAAATTTTCTCGCCAACCAATCCTCAGCCACCAATCATACATCCGCATGAACCACACTGACCTACACCAAGCCGTCCAGTCCGCCGCCGGGCTGCGCCTCCGCCTTCGCCTCCAGCCGCTCTATGGGCAGGGGGAGATCGTCTTCCCCTGCACCGTTGCCGGAGGGAAATACCAACTTTCCAATCGCCGCATTCCAGGCTACGACCAATCGGTTTCCTGCGCCATTCTCGACAGCGTCCAGAGCCAGGCGAACCGGATGGAAGATGCATTGCTCGCGGATATCCGGTCCGGGAAACTCAAGCTTCCCCACTTGGAAACCGATTTCTCGCAGGTCGAGGGCTTGGTGAAAGAGATCGGGAAAATCACCTGCTTCGAGGCTCCGCATCGGATTTTTGACGCGATCTTGAGGGACTCCCTGAGCGAGGACGGCAAACATTTCCCTCTCACGGCGCTTGGCCAGAAGGTCACCAACTCCAATGCCAAGGACGCCACGGCAATTTTCCAAGTCTCTCCGGCTAGCCTTCTTTTCGGCAGTTGGGACTCGACCGGAGTTTCCGGCGGTCTCGGCGAAAAATACACGCGCTGCGTTGTTAGCGAGGTGGTGGGAATCAATGCGGAGCAAGCCGCCCGTTCCGGAACCCGAATTGACCCTCTCAATATCGCAGGAGCAATCGATCCTGAAAAGATTCTCAAAGAAACGAAGGATGAAATGTGGGGACTCATCGCCAAGAATCGCAAAAATCTGAAGAAGCCATCCGAGCTGAATCACAGCAGTGTGCCTTGGGAAGGCGGGTCCGAGAAGCTTCCTCATGGAGGAGTTACGGTGGATTACATCCAACAATCCACCACCGTTTCCTTCGCCGCGTTGCGTCAACTCCACTTCCCCGTGGGTGGAAAAGATCAATCGTCCTTTGCTCATGCCGTGCTCGCGGCCATTGCACTGCATGCGGCGGCGCTTAACACGGAGCGTGGCTGGCATCTCCGTTCGCGCTGCGATTTGATCCTTGATGATGGAGTTTCTCCCGAGTGGGAAATTCTTGGCGGCTCTGCTGCGACCAAGGAAACATTATCAGCGGATGCGACTCGCGACGTTTTGATCGAAGCCATCGCCAAGGCCAAGGAAGCCGGTCTGCCATGGAATGACGAGCCGATCCGCCTCAAGCCTTCGCCCGCTTTGCAAAAGCTCGTCGTTGCGTCTCAGAAAGCCCATCGCGAAAGCGCAACCGCC
>JBBSJY010000092.1:0-16575 GCA_038256845.1 Verrucomicrobiales bacterium
CGAACTCTACGTCCCCGTCCGGCCATAAGAGGTCCCACGGTCCGGGCTCCATACTGCCGCGCGCGAGGTTTTGTGAAAACGGGATCGTTCATTCGTCGCCCTGCGAGGATGGCAGGGACTCACCTCCGGGGTGTCCGGCGCGTGGGATGCGAATGATCCGCGAATGAATGGAGCCAGCGCGCCGCACATTCGCTTTCTCATTCTCGCGCCACGCGCCGGACCGCTCGGAGATCGGCCCCCTTTGCGGCTTCGCCATTTCGCAAATCATGACGCGCGGCAGTATAGGCCGAAGACGCATCAACAACCCGTCCGGAGAATCTCCGCCGGGCGGGTTTTCCATTGGGAGTCGCCAGCCTAACGGGTGATCGTCACGGGAGTCCCGACTCTCACCGAGTCAAAAAGGACCGGAGCAAACTCTTTTGGCAAGCGGATGCAACCATGGGACACCGCTACGCCGGGCTCCGGGATGGGACCGGCATGCATTCCGATTCCATAGGAGGTGAGGCGCATCCAGTAGGGCATCGGCGCCGGCACATAGCTCAAACCCTCCGGCACGGAATCATCATATCTCGCATCGCTATCCACCACTTCGCCATATTCGTTTTCCATCCAACCGTAACGGTTTGAATGCTTGTCGACGATCTTCTCCGTGATGCTGTAGGTGCCCGGTTTCGTGTTGTGCCCCTCCTTCCCCGTTGCCACGTAGCACCAGCCGATGTCTCTGCCATCGCGCTTGAACTCCGCAATTTGCTCGCCCAACCGGATAACTACTTTCACCGCGCCAGGTCCGCCATCGTCATACCATTGATACATCACCCGATCGGCCTTGCGAGGCTGGGGTGGCGGCGGTGGATCCAATGGCGAGCATGTAATGCAACATAGCCCAACCGCAACGCTAGGCAGGCCAATCAACGAAGGAGAAAAATATCGCATGGAGGTCGGATCGGTTGACCGGCTGGAAACACCCATGCCGCGCCAGCATCTACATCACCCTCAGCGCCCGGTCAAGTTCGCGCGACAATCAAACACGAACAAATGCCTTCTCGATCAGGGCATACGCGCTGTGATTGTGGATGGATTCATAGTTCTCCGCCTCGACGCGAAACCCCTCGATCCTCTTGTCAGCCTCCGCGAATGCCGCCACGTTCCGGACCAGGTCCTCCACAAAAACGGGGTTGTCGTAAGCCCGTTCCGTGACCGCTTTCTCGTCCGGTCGCTTCAATATGCTGTAAAGCTCGCAGCTGGCGGAACGCTCGACCAACGCGATCAGATCTTCGATCCACGGCGGATCCGTGGCACGGACGGATAGCGTGACCGTCCCACGCTGGTTGTGCGCTCCCCGCTCGCTGATGGCCTTTGAACAAGGGCACAGCGTGGCGACGGGTACGGCAACCGTCAGGACGAAATCGCTGCCCCCATCCACATTCGCGTCAATTTCGAAAGTCACCTCGTAATCGACATATCCCGAGAGACCGGAAACAGGGGCGGATTTCGAAATGAAATAGGGGAACTGGTAGGTCACATGCGCCCGGCTCGCCGCAAGCCGCGCCAACAGCTCACGCGGCAGTTGCGCCACATTTCCCACGTCCAGCTTTCCGCCCGCCGCGTGGAGCGCTTCCACAAACCGACTCATATGGGTGCCCTTGAGATGCGCGGGAAGATCAACCGCCAGGGCAACGGTCGCCACCGTCCGCTGGGCGGCTCCGGTCTTGTCGCGAACCTCCACGGGGAATCGCAATCCCTTGACCCCCACCCGGTCGATGGGGATCTGCCGTTCGTCAGGCTCGTTCTGCGTGTCGCGGAGCTCCGGCATGATTGCGGGGAGATGCATGGTCGGGGATACACAAAAAGAGCCGGTCCGATTTCCGCGGACAGGCTCCTCTGAAAGGGGTGGTGACTGCGGCAAGTTAAGGCAGCAAATTGATCGCGCGGGATTGCTTGATCGCATTGGTGATTTTGCGATGAAGCTTGGCGGAAACCCCCGTCACGCGGCGGGGAAGGATCTTGCCCGTCTCGGTGGTGAATTTCGTCAGAAGTTCGGGATTGGTCGGAAGAACCTGATCGGCGGGGATGTCATGACGCCGACGCGGCATCATGCGGTTGGCCTTGCGAAAATTGATGCGGCGCTGGATGGTCTTTGGCTCGGACATGGGGAAAATTAGCGGAGTTCGCGGTGAAGGGTGCGGCGCTTGAGAAAGTGGTTGAATTTCACTTTCTCCAGGCGTCCCGGGGTACGAAGGCTCTTCTTGTTACGCGTGGTGACGTAGCGTGAAGTCGGTTTGCCCTCGGCCTTGGCCTCGGTGCATTCAAGAATGATGATCTCGCGTGGCATGATTTGAAACTTGGGGAGGCGGAGCTTGCTTCAATCGTCGTCTTCGTCAAGGGAAACCGAATCGGAATCCTCGTCATCGACATGTTTTCCGCCGCTGAAGCCCACTTCATTGGACGGACGGAAGCGGCGGTTGCCGTATTCCTTCTCCCATTGGGCCTGGCATTCGACAGTCAGTCGGGCGAAAGGGATGGCTTCCAGCCGCGCCTGCGGGATTTTCCTGGATGACATCTCACAGATGCCGTAGCTGCCCATCTGAATCCGGCGCAGTGCCTGCTCGATTTCATAAAGCGCATCCTGCTCTTTGGCCAGAACCGAGAGTGCGAAGTCACGGTCGTAGGCATCGCTACCCGCGTCTCCCTGGTGCATGCCGCTACCGGACGCCTCACTGCCTTCCGGCGCGTTGCGAATGGTATCGCGGGTCATCCCGGACATCGCATCCACCAGGTCGTCACGGAGATCAAGAAGTCTCTGGCGCTGTTTCTGGATGAAACCGGCACTATGGCTGCCATTGGTTCCGGGAGCGACCGTATCCGCGCCGCCCGCCGGTCTGGGCGGCACGAAAGGAGGCTTCACCGGCGCGGGAGGAGCGGGAAAGTTCACCACCGATGACTTCGACTTGGCTGCCAGCGGTTTCTTCGAGGCACTCATCGGCCTGGCCGGAGGAGCCGATGGCTTTGCGGGCTGTGCGTCCGCATTCTTCTCAGCAAGATTCGCCGCCTGACCGTTCCCCGCAGATTCCCGGGAGATGACTTTTTGCGACTTCCCGGTGGAGGCGGCTTTTGCCGTCGCCTTCTTGGCAGCTGCCGGTTTCTTTGCCGCCGGCTTCTTCGCGGCGGGTTTCTTTGCTGGCTGGGCCGCGCCATTTTCCGGGGCGGATTCGGTGGAACTTTTCTTTTCGGCCATGGGCGGAAGGGGTTGACGGATGGAACAAATCTTTCTTCCCCGGGACATGAATCCCGTGGAGTCACGAAGAGCGCGGTGGGTTAGCCCCGGCGGCACAGGCCAGCAAGACGAAAATTCATTCTTCGCAAAATAAATCCCGTCGGTCCCAATCCGGCAGCGGGCTTGAATTGCCCCGTGCGATCCCTACGCTGCGGCCCCGCCATGCAGCTCAGCGCCATCGTCGAAGCCCTTCTCATCGCCTCCCAGAACCCCCTCGCTCCCGATGAGATCGCCAAGCTGGTCCGTGCCCGTGTGGCGGAAGCGGATGACGTCCGGGTGCGCGAGACCGAGGAGGGAAAAAGCCCGGACCCGCTCCCAGACTGGCTTGCCGGGTTGGCCGCCACTTCCGCGGAGGAAATCGTCACCGTGATCGGCGACCTGAACCGCGGCTATTCGGAGAGCGGCCGGGCCTTCACCATCCTCGAACGTCCTAAAGGCTGGAAAGTCTTCACCCGAATGGAGTTCGGCGAATTTGTGCGGCAGCTTTTCCCCGGCCGCAAGCCGGAGCGGATGAGCGGCCCCGCCATGGAAACGCTCGCCATCATCGCCTATCGCCAGCCGATCACCAAGGCCGCCATCGAGGCCGTCCGCGGCGTCGCCTGCGACGGCATGATCCAGAAGCTCCTGGACCGCGATCTCATCCGAATCGGCGGACGCGCCGAACTTCCCGGACGTCCGCTGCTTTACGAAACGACCGACCTGTTCTTCGAACATTTCGGCATCCGATCGATCGATGACCTGCCGAACGCGGGCGAGCTCCGCAAGGTGAAGCTCCCCGAACCCCCTTCGGAGGCCCCCCCGCCGTCGCCGGAGTCCGAACAATTGTCCCTCCATTCCTCCGGTATTCCTGCTGCGGCCGCTGCCAACGAGGCCGGGGATTCTCCTTCCGATGAAGCCACCGAAGCCTGATCCCTTTCACCTTCCCTCCCACTTCCACGTGAACCTCGACGACATCCGCACCCAGATCGACGCCATCGATCACGATCTTCTCGATCTTCTTTCACGCCGCGCCGAACTCGTCCACCAGGTCGGTCTCGTAAAAAAGCGTGACGGCCTCCAGATCTACGCCCCGGAACGCGAGGAGGCCCTCCTGAGACGCCTTGTCGAGATGAACCGCGGCCGGCTTCCGGAAACCTCCATCCGCGCCATCTACCGCGAGATCATGTCCGCCGCGCTCGCGCTGGAGGACGACCTGAAGATCGCCTACCTCGGCCCGGAAGGCACCTGGACCCATCAGGCGGCAATCAAGAAATTCGGCCACTCCGTCAATTATTCGTCCCAGCCGAATTTCTCCGATGTCTTTGATCAGGTCGCCCGCCGTGCCGCCAATTACGGGGTGGTTCCGATCGAGAACTCCACCGAAGGCGCTGTCTCGCACACACTCGACCTCTTCGTCGATTCGCCGCTGCACATCTGTGCGCAGATCCTGCTCCGCATCGAGAACGGCCTGATGGCCTCGATTCCGCGCGATCAGATCAAAACCCTTTACTCCCACCCCCAGGTTTTCGGCCAATGCCGGTCGTGGATTTTGAAAAACTTCCCGCACGCCGACCTGGTCGAGGTATCCTCCACCACCAAGGCCGCGCAACTTGCCCGTGAAAACGCCTCCCAAGGCGCGGCGGCTCTGGGCGGCGCGCTTGCCGCGGAAATGTATCAACTCACCCTGTTGGAACCATCGATCCAGGACCGGGCCACCAATACCACCCGCTTTCTGGTCATCGGGGAGAAAACCTGCCCGCCCACCGGCAACGACCGCACCTCGATCCTTTTCGCCATCCACGACCGGCCGGGAGCACTTGTCAATGCGCTCAAATCCTTCGATCAATTCCATATCAACATGTCGAAGATCGAATCCCGGCCCTCCAAGCAAAAGGACTGGGAATATATCTTTTATGTCGATCTCGCCGGCCATTGCGACGATTCCAAGGTATCCGACGCACTGAAGGAACTCAGCCAGCACTGCTCCCTGGTCAAGCTGCTCGGCTCATATCCCGACGCGGGAGAATGACTCATCCTTCCGCCGCGCGGTTGACGGTGATCTGCGTGAACGGAATGACCCAGCCCTGCTCGTTGCACACATCCACGCACACCCGCTGGATCATCCGTTCGATAAATTTGAACCGGTGTCCCAAATCTCCGCTGAAGTCCGCCAGAACCGTGTAATCCAATGACGAGCTGTTAGCTGCCGAAAATTCCACCTTCACCGATCGCACCGCCTCTCGCCCGAATTCCCCGACCATCGCCGTGGTGAGCGCGGATATGAAAATCTCGACAACGGCTCCCGTCGCTTTCTCCTGATAGGCATAGTCGATCCCGAAGACTGACGTCACGCGGAAGCCGTGCGAAAGATTCTCCGGCATCTGTTCGAGAAACTCGGCGGTCGGATAGGTTTTCAAACTCCCTCCCAGTTTCAACATCACCACCTGTTCGGGCGTCTGGCGGATCACCTTGCCATAGGTGCCGTCCGCCAGCACCGCCCAATCGTCATCTTGGGTTGGAAACCACGGCTCCTTCGCATCGGGCTGCCGCGAGATCATCCCCATCACATCCTTCAGCGGCACTCTCAATCTCCCCCCATCCAGCGCCGGATTGGTGAAGATCGTATAAAATCCCAATTTTGTCACCTCCCACGGAAGCTCTCGATACAATATGCGCTCCCCCTCCCTCACCGATCCGATGTTCAGCAACATCCGGATCTGCTCGATATAGGGAGGGAGAGCCGTCTTCCCCGCCCACGCGGTCGCGATCAGCAGCACGATCATCAATGTCAGCAGCAGCCAGTCCCCGCGCACGTAGAACACCATCATCACCGCCACCACCGCCGCGATCACCGCGGCCGCGAGCGAAAGGATCGCCGAGGCGCGGCTCACCAGATGCTTGTCGTTCCGCAAAACCGGATTGGTCCGCCGCAACAACGCGTACGCCTTCTTCACCAGCAAATACGCCGCCACCCCGATCACCACCGCGAGCAGCAGATTCAGCCCGCGGGTCCGCCAGAAATCCCGGAAACCTCCGGAGATCGACTCCCAGAAAGAAGGCGTCGTGGCCTCCCGTTCATCGATCTGCAATCTCAGCACCTCCACCTGCCCGACGGCATCCGAGCGCCGGCCCTCCCACAGGCGGCGAGTCGACCGAAGCTCGCTCTGGACCCGGGCATCCTCCGAGCGCCCCAGCAGATCGTCGATCCGTTCGATCACCCGCTCGGCCTTCCGGAAGCGATCCTCCCAGACGGCCAGGTCCTTCCGCGTCTCCTCCATCTCGCGCAGCTTGGCAGTAGGCTCCCGCAACGCGCCCACCAGCGGATCCAACAGATCGGAAAACTGGTCCTGGAGCGTCCGCTCGACTTCCTCCGTTTCGACATAGCCGGCGGATTCCGAGCCGCCGACGATCTCCCGGAAATTCCCGCGCAACTGGCGGACCCGCTCGCGCTCCGCTTCGATCCGAGTCGCCAATTCGGCCTTCCGAGCGGCCGATGGGGTGGCCTCCATCTCCTCCAGCAATCGGTCAACCTCATCCATCGCCGCAGCCAGCGGGTCCGCCACCCCCGTGAGTGCGGAGAGATTCCGGTCCTGCGGCGGGGTGTCGATCGACGCTTCCTGGCCGGCGGACAGTGCCGCTGCCAGTATCCATAAAACCGCGATCCGGAGGTCCCTCACCCGGCCATCATAGCCGCAAGGGCCGCGCTGGCAACCTACCAGCTTTCGCCAAGGCCATAGCGGCCGGCCAGCTCCAGAAGATCGTCCCGCATCGGCCATTCGTCCGGCCGTTCGCTCGTTTCATGACGCTTGCTCGCTCCTTTCAAACTCATACAGCCCGTGTTGTCGCCGATTTGCCGGATCGCCTCGACCTCGTCTTCGGAAAACCTGACGTCCGGCAGTTCCC
Source organism: Verrucomicrobiales bacterium (assembly GCA_038256845.1). Taxonomy (GTDB): domain Bacteria; phylum Verrucomicrobiota; class Verrucomicrobiia; order Verrucomicrobiales; family Akkermansiaceae; genus Luteolibacter. The sequence goes on from JBBSJY010000092.1 coordinate 7,157, forward strand.
CGAACTCGCGGATCTTGTCCTCGATCGGCCGCGCGTTTTCTCCGGACTCCTGGATGAAAGTCGGCACCACGCTCTCCACCGGCCGCTGGCTCAGGTTCCAGATGCACGCGAGCTGCAGCAATGTCAGCCCGTGCTTCTCCCCGATCGGCCGCATCCGGTTCGCCTTTTCCGTCCCGTGCTCCACCCAGCCCTCCGGCCGGTAGGTCCGGTGATCGCCGGGCTTGAAGACATGTCCCTCGCCCAGGTCATCATGAAACACCCCGCCGTAATCCACCACCCGTGTCAGCACTTTGACCCCGTGCTTCTCGCAGGCTGGCAGGGACAGGCCCACCGGCCACGGCTCCAGCGGATTCAAGATCAGCATCGCCCAATCGATCACCTCGCCGAAACGCTCCAGCGCCCCCACCAGATCCAGCGTGAACCCGTTCGCCGGCCCCGGCGCGATCCCCAGCCGCGTGGTCATCCCCTCGTCCTTCGCCCTGCCCATCGCCTGCCACAGTGCCTCGCTCGTGTAGCCGGTCTCGTCCGGGTTGTGCAGCATCAGCAGGTCGAAATGATCGGTTCCGCAGCGCTCCAACGATTTCCCCGTCGCCGTCTGCACGAAGGACGCGTAGCCCTCCGGCCCCCGCAGCTCCGGATCCGTAAACCGCGGATATCCGCGGCTTCCCTGCCGTTGCCCCTCGTAAAAATCGTGCCCGATCATCCCCACCAGGCAGTAAGTGCCGCGGTCCACGCCCTTGAGGGCCACGCCCAACAGATCGTCCGCCTTGCCGTTTCCGTAAACATCCGAAGTCACGAAGGTCCGCACGCCCGCCTCATACGCCGTCTCGATGCAGCCGATGAAACGCTCCTCGCTCAGGGTTTCTCCAAAGTGCATGAAGCGTCCGCCGCTCCAGGTTCCGTATGCCGTCGTGCTCAGGTCCATGATGTTCAAAGGGGTTGCGCCCATCCCGTAAGCCCGCCGCACGAATGGGTCAACCTCATTGCCCGCCTCGCGAATCGCAAAATCCGCACAACCCGCCGGTTGACAGCTCCCTCCCTCCTCCGCCGTAATCGCCCCACCATGAAAACCCTCATTCCGCTCCTTTTCGCCGCTACCTCGATTCCCCTCGCCGCACAGGTCGGCGCCAAACCCGACGAAGGCGCCGAAGTCCTCTTCGACGGCTCCCGCGAAACGCTCGATGGAAAGTGGACCTACTGGAAAGGCCCGCGCTTCGACTCCGCACTTCCCATCAAATGGAAGATCGTCGATGACCCGGCCGGCGAAGGCACCGTCATGATGACCCACGACCCCGCTGCCGCCGGCGGCAAATACGGTGCCGCCGATATCATCACCCAGGAGGAATACCGCGACTTCCGCCTCCACATCGAATTTTTCGTCTCCGCCGCCGGCGGCAACAGCGGCGTCTATCTCCAGAACCGCTACGAAATCCAGATCAAGGACGGCGACAAAACCAAGCACGGCATGGGCGCCGTCATCAACGAAACCGACGCCCCCTACGACGCCTACGCCGGCATCGGAAAATGGAACTCCTACGACATCGTCTTCCGCGCCGCCCGCTTCGAGGACGGCAAACGCGCCGAGAAGGCCATGGTCACCATGTATTTCAACGGCGAAAAGGTGCACGAAAACCAATCCATCAACCAGGTCTGGGGCGGTGAAAACTCCGGACTCGATGGCGGCAACGACGGCGGCAAAGGCATCACCGACGTCCCCGGCCCCCTCAAGCTCCAGGCCGAAGGCCACGAAATCCTCTACCGCAACATCTGGATCAAGGAACTTGATCTCGAAAAGCCCGACACCAGCTTCGATCTCTGAACCCTGAAGGCCACCCCACCCCGCTTTTCCTAGCAAACCCCAAGGCGCAGGCTCCACCCTGCGCCTTTTCTTTTCATAAAACATCTCCGATCCCCTCGCCTCGCATGCCCACATCTCCCCCACTGATCACTTGGCACTTCTTCCACCTTCTCGGAACCGCTCCGAAATCACGCCCAATCTCTCCACGGTCTCATCCGGCCACAGCTCCCGCGCCGTCATGATCGCGCCGTCCAGCGCCCGGTGCTCCGGCCAATCCGCCACCGCCGGGACCCGCGCGATGGCGGCCTTCACCACCTCCTTCGCCAGCGAGCTGTTCGCGTGCAGGTTTTCGATCACTTCCGCCACCTCCACCGCCGCCGCGTCCTCTTTCCAACAGTCGTAATCCGTCACCAGCGCCAGCGCCGCGCACGCAATTTCCGCCTCACGGCAAAGCCTCGTCTCCGGCGCGTTGGTCATCCCGATCAAGTCCGCGCCCATCGCCCGGTGCATCGCGGCTTCCGCCCGCGTGGAAAACGCCGGGCCGTTCATCGTCATGAAGGTCGCCCCGTCATGCACCTTGGGCGCCAGTTCCCGTGCGCTCTCCAGCAGGACCTTCCGCATCCCCTCGCTGTAGGGATCTGCGAATCCCACATGTGCCGCGATCCCGTTTCCGAAAAACGTGTGCCTCCCCGCCGTTCCCGTGCGGTCGATCAACTGGTGCGGCACCACGATGTCCCGCGGTGCCATCTCCTCCCGCAGGCTTCCCACCGCCGTCACCGAGATCACCCAGCGCACTCCCAGCGAGCGCAGCGCCCAGATGTTCGCCCGGTGATTGATTTCGGTTGGCAGGATCCGGTGCCCCACTCCGTGCCGGGGCAGGAAACACACCCGCCGTCCCCCCAGCCGACCCTCCACCACCGCATCCGATGGCTCGCCAAACGGAGTTTCCACCCGGTGCCGCCCCACATCCTCCAGCCCCTCGATTTCATAAAGCCCGCTGCCCCCGATCACCCCGACCGCCCACTCGTTTGATAGTTCCTTGTTCATATCTGCGATCCATCCGCTAGATCACATTCCCCCCCATGACAAGGCTTCCACGGATGTGCCGCCCGATTCAGGATTGGATGGCAAGCAGCCCCAGGCGATGATCCATCAAGGCGGCAAGAATTTCGTCCACCGCTTCTTCCGCCGCTCGCACCCCCGAAAGATCGAGGAGACCCTCCGCCTCGCCGACCCGCGGCGGCTCGAAGCTGGCTTGGAGTTTGCGGAAAACCCGCTCGTCGGCATCGCTCTCGGCGCTGGGGTCGGCAGCCCTCTCGCGGAGTCGTGATATGACTACATTCTCATCGGCATGGACATGCAGGATGACGGCTTTCGCCCCCCGCTGCCGGGCCGCCCCGATGGTGAGGGCACGCTCCTCGTGACTCCGGAAGTTGGCATCCAGAACCACGAGCGGGGCATTGTGCGCCGCTGCCCGCCGCCGGACCTCCGCATAGGTGCGTTCTGAAAATTCGGCAGTATAGAACTGTTCCGGAAGCGATTCCTCCGGATTGACTCCGGCCAATTCCTTCCGGATGCGATCGCTTGCAAGGAGGCCCCAAGCTCCACCCGAAGCCATCCGGAGCGCGGCGGCGAGACGCGATTTCCCCGTCGCCGGCAAGCCGCAGCACATGAGCCACCACGGTCCGTCCTCTTCGACCGCCAAGGCGGCGGCCAGACGCAGATACCGCTGCGCGACATCCTTTGAACTGCTTCGCTCTTCCGCTCTGAGTTCGGGCTCGTCCGCCGCGATGGCCGAGACCTTCGCCCGCACGACCGCACGATACCTCATCATGGCCGGCATCAGCTCCCGCATCGCCGCGTCATTGCTCCGCTTCACCACCGACGAAAGATACGCCTCCGCAAGCCCGGCGTGGTTCCGGAAACGTAGGTCCATCGCGAGAAACGCATGATCGACCGCGACATCTCCGCAGCGCATGGCCGGCTCGAACTCGATGCAATCGTAAATCGCCAGCGGGTCGGTCAAACAGATGTTGCGGGCATGGAGATCGCCGTGGCCGTCCACCACATGACCGGTCGCCGCGCGCTCCCTCAGTTGCGGCAGAATCCGCTTGAAATCCGCCTCCGTCCTCCTTGCCAGCGACGCGTGAAGATCGGGCGCGAAAATCCTGCCCGGTGCCGCGGCGTCCCGCGTTTCCTCGAAGTTGGCGAGCGCAAAGGCCCGCAGCTTCTCCGGCGCGCCGAGTGCCATGGTCCGGGAACCCCGGTCCGAGGTCGCATGGAAGGCCGCCATCCTCTCGGCGATCACATCGATGTCATCCACCGAGACAGCGCCCTCACCCAGCAGGACATCGAGCATGCGTCCCGCCGGCAGCCGGCGCATTTTCACCGCATGATCGACGATCTCGCCCTCCCCTTCAAATGCGAGATTCCCCCGATCATCCCGATTCAGTGTCACCACCCCGAGATAGACCGCAGGGCAGAGGCGGCGGTTCAGACGAACCTCCTCCTCGCAAAAATGACGGCGTTTCCCGACGGTGGAAAAATCCGCGAAGGGCAGCCGGATCGGCTTCTTCAGCTTGTACGCCAGTTCGCCGGCAAGGCAGACGACGGAGAGATGCGTCTGCACGATTTCAACCCGATCCGGCCGCTCCCGAAACACCGAGGGATCGCGCAGCGCATCGATCAAATCCCGGTCCATGGAACTCACTTGAAATGCCGGTCGGCGAAGTCGAGGTAGCGCTCCCAGTCCCATGCCTCGATGCCGTGGCCGCCTTTTCGCAGATGATAGCCGATGTGGCCGCCTTTCGCTTCTCCGACCTCCGGCATGTCTTCCACACCGAGCCCTTCCTCGCCTAACAGGGCATACACCGGCCCGGCATGTTTCGCGGCGAGGAACTCGCCGCGCGGGTCGGCCCAACTGTCGTCGCTCGCGCTCGCCACATATACCGGCCGCGGGGCGGCCAAGGCGATGAGCTGGTGCTGATCGACCGGCAGCGCCGCCTCGTTTTCGTTGTATTTCTTGAAGCGGTCGTTGAACCAGTGGGGAAAGCTCGTGTTGATGCGCCCGACCGTCTCGCCGAATGCCCTGCGGCTGAGAGCCGCCCCGCCGCAGCCCGAGTTGTTAGATATGACGATCGCGAAGCGCTCGTCCCGCGCCCCTGCCCAAAGGGAGGCTTTCCCAAGCCGCGAATGGCCGATCACCGCGACCTTTTTCCCATCCACCTGCTTATGATCTGCCAGATAGTCCAAGGCGCGGCTGAGGCCCCACGACCACGACGCGATGGTCCCCCACTGGCCCGGCTCCGGTTCCCCGAATACCTCATGGATGCCGTTCTTGAATCCATCGTCAAAGTCGGGATCGATATCGCCGCAGTAAAGCGTGGCGAGGCCGTAGCCTCTGCCTATGATCATTTCCAGCGGCCACCTCCCGCTCGCCGTCCCGCGCGCCGCGTCGGTGGCGCGGTTGTTTTCCACGCCGTCCCCGCCCTCACGCATCCAACGCGGATTCAGGGTGATCCGCGGGTCGGGATGGACGGTATGGTTTCCGAAAAAGCTGAGTCCCAGGAAAACCGGAACCGGGCCGTCGGCTCCGGCGGGGGTGACCAGCAAAAGGTCCAGCGCTGTCGCGTCCGGATGGTCCGGGAAGCTCAACCTCACCTCCCGCAGGACCGCCGCGCCATTGAGGAAGTCGGGGATCTCCTTTATCACTTCGGCGGCGAGGCGGGCTCCCTCCGCCATTTCCGGAACCCTTCCGTACACATGTTCTGAAAACAAGCCGAGCAGTTCCTCGCGCCGCTCCCGCCATTGTTCCGGAGTTTCGACCTTCCGCCCGTCCTCAAACCGTAGCGGATCGGGCAAGGTGTGATCGGGAACTTTCGTTTCGTCGTAGTTGGCTTCTTGCGCGCGGATCATCGCAGGTAAAGTGAGGATGGCGGCAAACGCCAGGAGGGACGGAGCAACACGACGGCGGGATGGGTGGAGGTTTTTCATAGGAAGCGATGGGGAGCTTGCCGAATCCTCACGGGTCGGGCAACCACTCAGTTTCCATCCCTGGTCGCGTCCATTCCTTCGTCCGACGTGCCATCGGCCCTACGCAAGACGCGGCAGGGGTTCCCCGCGGCCACCACTCCGTCCGGGATGTCCCGGGTGACCACACTGCCGGCACCGATGACACTTCCCTCACCGATCCGGACTCCGGGGCAAATGATCACCCCACCCCCAATCCAGACGTCGGAGCCGATGCGGATGTCCTTGGCGTATTCCAATCCCGTCCTGCGTTCGTCCGCGTGGAGAGGATGGGTCGCCGTGTAGATCTGGACCGCCGGGCCGAAAAAAACGTTGTCGCCGATCGTGATGGGCGCGGGATCGAGGACCACGCAGTTGAAATTGAAAAAGACATTCCGGCCGAGCGTGATGTTCGTGCCATAGTCGCAGTAAAACGGCGGCTCGATCCAAACGCCCTCGCCCGTGCTGCCGAAGAGCTCCCGGATGATCCGGCCGCGCCCCTCCTCCTCCGAGTCCTGGAGCGCCCCGCACAATTCCCGCGCCCGCCGCCTTTCCGCCGCCAGTTGCGGGTCGCCCGCATGATACAACTCTCCGGAGAGCATCTTTTCCTTCTCGCTCCTCATGGCGGTCATTCGATCTCAAGGCGATAGCGCTGGAGACCGGGATCGATTTCGCGGCTCCAGGCATCGATGCCGCCGCGGAGGCCGTAGGTTTGGTGGAGGCCGTGACCCCGGAACCAAGCCACCTGATCGAGGACGTTCCGGCCGGTGTGATCGTAGAGAAGAATCAGCGCGGCAGGATCCGCCGCGAAGATCTGCTGCTGGAGATCCTGGGTGAAAAACTCGGAGCCGGCGATTGCGACGGCCTCGTGCTCCTCGCGCGTGCGGACGTCGATCAGGCGGGCACCCTCGAGCTTTCCCTTTGCTTCGGCGGGCTCCATCAGCATCGCGGAATCGTGGGCATGGCTGTCGAGGAGGTGTTGCAGGACCTCGTCCGCCGGTAGCTCCGAGCGCCCGCAAAGTTGCGCGAGGCTTTCTTCCATGGAAAACGCGCAGCTCTGGCAGCCGCCGAGGTGGTAGCGGGCGAAAATCGCCCTGCGCGCGCCCGGCAGTTTCTCGATGATCGCACCCATCGGAGTGTCGGTGGTGATTTCGGAATCAGGCACGCGGGGAACCTAGCGGCGAATTCCCACATCGCACGACGCGAATTTTTTCCGCTGTTTTCCCGGCCCCTCCCGTGAAAGGTTGGAAGCCGCATGGCGAAACTACGCGACCCGGACGAACCCCGCATCTATTTCCTGCCGAACCTGATGACGGCGTTGAATCTGGCCTGCGGATTTTTCGCGGTCCTGATGATTCACAGCGGCCTGCTTGAAGTCGCGAAAATCTCCGGCGAAACGCGGCTGCCCGCCAAGGAATATTACGAGTTGGTGCGGCCCTACTATCAATATGCGATCCTCCTGATTTTCGCCTCCTGCATCTTCGACCTTCTGGATGGTCGGCTGGCCCGGCTCGGCGGGCGGGAGTCGCCGTTTGGTCAGGAATTCGATTCACTGGCGGACATCATCTCGTTCGGCATGGCGCCGGCCATGCTCCTTTCCCAGGCGGTCCTCTTCCCGCTCGGCAATATCGGCTGGGCCATCGCTCTGATCTATCTGGTTTGCGGAGCGATGCGGCTGGCCAAGTTCAATTGCCTCGCACGGCTGCCCAAGAAACCCGGCGATTCCCACGATTTCCGCGGCCTTCCGATCCCGATGGCCGCCGGTTTCATCGCCTCGCTGACTTTCCTGATCATCGATTTCCATGAGAACGACCGCCTGCTCGACGCTTGGAGATATGTGCTCGCCGGGGCGATGCTCGGACTTTCCTGGCTGATGATCAGCGATGTGCGCTACCCGAGTTTCAAGAAGGTCGATTGGCGCACCCGCGGCAATCTCGGCGCCATCGTCATCGCCGTGGTGGTGCTGATCATCACGGTGCAATTCCGCTACGTGATGCCGGTGATCCTGTTCAGCGCCTATCTGTTTTATGGCCTGATCCGGCCATGGATCTCGCAACGTTGGAGAAAGGAAATCGAAGTCGAGACGGAATCCGACGAGGAAGCGGCGGCGGCAGCGGAGTCGGAAAACACCCGTGAGGGGCTTTGAATCGGACGTGATGCAAATCCCTACCGACGGAATTCCCCCGGAACCGGCGTCGCCGCGGCGGCCACGCCGGGTGGCCGTCCTACTGGTCCTCTTGCCCGCGTGGCTGGTAATCTCCGGAGTGGGAGCGCTTTGGTATTATTTCGTCCACGAGGAAAAGATGGAACGGGAAAGCCAGGCGCGTTTCGCCCGGGCCGTCTCGGAGTCCGTCCTGGCGGACGACCTGGGAAAAATCGTCGAGCTGATCGGCGAACGGAACTCGTCATCCCCCCAGGCGGAGGGCAACCTGAACCGCGTCGCTTCGATGATCGAGGGCACGCTGGGACCTTCGAATACCGGTTACGCCATCCGCCGCGAGCAAGGCCCCGCCGCGTGGCCGCTGCTGATCGCAACTCTGGAAGGAACCTCGAAGTCACTGCCCGCCGTGTGGGTCGTCACCTCCTATGACAGCCCGCCCGGGTCGGTCGGCGGCGAGGCGAACGCCAGCGGCTTGGTGTCAACCATCGCCGCCGCCCAGGCGGTCGCGAACGACAAACCCGCCGCCGCGATTCACTTCGCATTTCTACCCCACGCAAACGACCCGGAAGCTCCGGTGGTCGATGCCGCGGCGAAGCTTGCCCGCCTTGCCGGATCGGCCGAGGGCAACCCCATCATTCTTACCGTCGAGGCGATGGGCGCGGGCGACACGCTCTGGTTGAGCTCCCGCGACGTCTCCGCCCGCCCGCTGGGTCTCGCGCAGGGCCTGGGGGAGATCTACGGCGCGGAGGTCGTCTGCCTCGACGACGATACCGACTTGGCCAGCATCCTGTTTGAAATGGACCTGCCGGCCGTGCGGGTCGCAACCCGCGCAATGCTGGCCCCCGACGAGGCGGATGACATAACACCCTCCGCCGCAACGGTCGCCGCTTCCACAGGTCGGCTGATCGAGCTGATCCGCAGATGTGCCACCCCGCCGGAATAAGCCGTTGCGGATTCTCGCCCCCCGCCGAAAATCCCGGGCCTCCCAACGCCTTTGCGTCTGCCGCAACCCCACTTCCCCTCCATGCGCTCTTCCGACACCGACCCATCCTTCATTTCCCACGCCCCCGGATATTGGCCTGCCGAAGTGATGGAAAAATGGAGTGACCACCGCTGGCAGCTCCGCAACCGCGTCGATTCCCTCGCCGATCTCGAAGCCCGCCTCAACCTCACCGATGAGGAGCGCGCAGGCGTCCTCCTCGCTGGCACCAAGCTGGCGATGTCGATCACCCCGCACTTCTTCAATCTCATCGACCGCGATAATCCGGATTGCCCGATCCGCCGCCAGGTGATCCCTCGCATTGAGGAAGGCTGGAACGCGCCAGAAGAAATGGCCGACCCCTGCGGCGAGGACTCGCACATGCCGGTCCCGGGCCTCGTCCACCGCTATCCCGACCGCGTCCTGTTTCTCGTCACCGACCGCTGCGCCTCCTACTGCCGCTACTGCACCCG
>JBBSJY010000093.1:0-16202 GCA_038256845.1 Verrucomicrobiales bacterium
AGTTGCCGGGAGCTGGGAAACAAGCGGGTTTTCGGGCATTACGCTCCGCTCACCTCCACCAGCAAGGCTTGGATTTCACCGGTGACTTCCGCGAGTTCGGTATCGATGGCATCGAGTGGGCGAGGCGGGCTGTAGGTGTAGAAGTGGCGGTTGAAGGGGATTTCATAACCGATGATGCCGATTTCGCCGTCCTTGTCATCGCGCTTGGATTCATCGATCCAGGCGAGCGGCACATGCGGCGTTACCTCGCGGGCGAAGTAGTCGCGGATGTCCTCGCCGAGCGGGACGTTCTCGTTGTCGCGGAGGTCGGAATTCGCCTCGGTGTTGCCCTTGGCGTCCTTGCAGATTTCCGCGTCGTCGTCATGCTCGCCGAGATGCTTGATGAGGAGTTTGGTGACGGCTGTGGAGAGTGTGAAGCTGGTGGGTTTGAGAGCAGCCTTGAAATCCTTCAGGAACGCGGTGCGGGAAAGGTAGAAGTTTTTGAGGGTATCGAGCACCTCCAGGAAGAGACCTTGTTCGTCGGGGTCGAGTTTTTCCCAGGCGGAGTCCGCGATGAGGGCGGCGCGTTTTTCCGGGTTCTGCGACTCGAAGCGGAGTTGGAGCGGGCGCTCGACGGTGATGCGGCGGTAACCGAAGGCGGTGGTGGGAAAGAGTTTGGAGCGGAGCGGGAGATCGCCGGGTGCCGGTTCGTGCGCGGCGGCGGAACCGAATAGACGGGTGATGCCGGTGATGTGATCCTCGGAGAGTTGCTTGCGCTTGGAACCGAGGCTTTTCCGCATCTTCTCGCCGCAATCGACGGCGTGGATGAGCTGGACGAGGCCCTTGCGGTGGTCCGGCTTGTGGTTGGAGAGAACCCAGATGTAGGTGGCGATGCCGGTGTTGTAGAACATGTCCGTCGGCAGCGCGACGATGGCTTCCACCAGGTCGTTTTCCAGAAGGTAGCGGCGGATTTCCGACTCGCCGGAACCCGCGCCACCGGTGAAGAGCGGCGAGCCATTGAGGATGATGCCGATGCGCGAGCCGCCCTCCATGGTGCCGTCCTTGCCCTTCTGGAGCGGTCGCATCTTGGAAACGAGGTGGAGCAGGAACAACAGCGATCCGTCCGACACACGCGGCAGGCCGGGGCCGAAACGCCCGTCGTAGCCTTTTTGCGAATGCTCGTCGTTGATGATCTTCTGGATCTTCTTCCAGTCCACGCCGAAGGGCGGATTGCTGAGCATGTAGTCGAAGAACATGCCTGCGAGCTGGTCGTCTGAGAGGGTGTTGCCGAGGCGGATCTTGGAAACATCCAGCCCCTTGATGAGCATGTCCGCCTTGCAAATGGCGTAGGATTCCGGGTTCAGCTCCTGGCCGAAGGGCGCGAGGCGGGCCTTGGAGTTCAGCTCGTGGACGTATTCCATGCCGCTGGAGATCATCCCGCCCGTGCCGCCGGTGGGATCGTAAATCGAGCGCACGATGCCGGGACGGGTGAGGACCGCGTCGTCTTCCATGAAGACGAGCGCGGTAGTCAGCCGCACGATGTCACGCGGCGTGAAATGCTCCCCGGCGGTTTCATTGGAGGATTCCGCGAATTTCCGGATCAACTCCTCGAAGACAAGGCCCATGTGGTAATTGTCGATGGCCTTGGGCGAGAGATCCCACGAGGCGAAACGCTGGACGACCAGATAGAGAAGGTTCGCCGCGTCCAACTGATGGATGAACTCGGAGAACTTGAAATGCTCGAAGATCTCGCGGGCGTCGGACGAGAAGGATTGCACGTATCTTTCCAGGTTCGCCGCCGTGCCCATGGAAAAGGAAGTGATACTCCGACACATAATGCCACGGCTATCATCAGCAATGCTCCGCCGACGAGCCCGGCAAGGAGCTGAGCGACCGATGATTCGAAAATTCAGGTGATCCTGAAGTGCTGGAAAGATGGCCCATAGACCTGACACTCAACCCGGGTTCGGTTGGACCGGTTTGGCCGTTGCCAGGCGGAGCGGCAGGCTGAATCGGAAGGTGGTGCCGGCGGCGGGGGTGCTTTCCACTTCGATGCGGCCGCCGAGGGAGGTGGCGATGGAGCGGCTGATGGCGAGGCCGAGGCCGCTGTGGCCGGCCGATTGGCCGCGGGCGGAATCGGCACGGTAAAAGCGGTCGAAGAGTTTCGGCAGGTGCCCGGGGTTGATGCCGGGGCCGTCATCGTGGACTTCGAGAACGGCCTCACCATTGCGGGCGAAGGTGCGGAGGGTGACGGCCGTGCCGGGCGGGGGGTGGGAAAGGGCGTTGGAAAGCAGGTTCTCCACCAGCGCATCGAGAAACTCGGGGTGGCTGCTGACGGGCGCGGGTCGGAGGTCGAGGTGGATCGCGGACGAGCGCTCGGCGGCAATCGGAGCCATGCGGGCGGCGAGTTGCTCGGAGAGTGGGGCGAGGTCGCAGGGAATGGGCTGGTGCTGGAGCTCGGCGAGGTCCTGGCGGGCGAGCACCAGCAGCGAATCGACGATGCCGCGCATGCGCTGCGCGGCGGTCTGGCAGTGGGCGAGGAACTGCTGGTATTGGGCGGGCTCGCGCTCGGATTTCAGGGCGCGCTGGGTTTCGGTGAGGATGATCGTCAGCGGGGTGCGGAGCTCGTGGGAGGCGTCGGTGGTGAAGCGTTTCTGGAGCTCGATCGCAGCGGCGAGACGGTCGAAGGTGTCGTTGAGGACGCGGGCGAGTTGGTCGAGCTCGCTGTCACGGTCGGCGAGGGCGATGCGTTCGTCGAGGTTGCCGGCGGCGATCCGCGAGGCGGTGTGGGAGATCGCATCGATCGGTTTGAGCGCGCGGCCGGCGAGCCACCAACCGCCGGCGAGCGCGGCGAGCAGGATCGAGGCGCCGCCGAGGCCGAGCAGGATCCGGAAGCGGTTGAGGGCGGCGAGTTCGCTCGATATATCCCGCCCGACGACGGTGACCGTGCCGGAGGGGTGAGCCCGGTGGTGTTCGCGGAACGTGCCGCGATCGACGAAGCGGGTGCCGTTCTCCGGAACCTGCCCCGGTTTCGTCAGACCGACTGGGGCGTTCGGGGAAATAAACAACGGTTCGCCGTCCGCATCCCACACGGCGATGAAGGTGCCTGCGGGATCGGATTTGAAGAGATCGCGGAACTCCGGCGGAGCGACGGCGGGATCGCCGACGGCCAGCAGCCGGGCGCGGATTTCATCGAGCGAGGGCGGGCGGCCGTTCTTGTCGCCATCCGGACGCATGAAGACGCTGCGGAAAAACGAGCGCTCGTGGTTGGTCAGGTCGTGGTTGATCCGCTCCATCCGGTCGCGCGTGGCCAGACGGTTGGCGAGCAGCGCGACGGCGCCCACCAGTGTCAGCGAAATCAGCGAATGCCATAACAGCAGCCGCCAGCGGATCGATCGGAAGGGCGGCTTCATTCGATGCAATAGCCGTGGCCGCGGCGGGTGGTGATGAAGGCCGGGCCGAGTTTTTTGCGGATGTTCGACACGTGGACGTCGAGGAGATTGGAAAGGGTGTCGTCGTCCTCGTCGAACAGATGTTCATAGAGTTCGCTGCGGGTGATGACGACGCCGCGGTGGAGCGCGAGGTATTCGACCAGGGCGTATTCGCGCGGGGTGAGAGGGACCGGGGTGTCGCCGGTGAAGAGAGTCTTGGAAGCGAGGTCGAGCGTGGCGCCGCTGAGGGCGATGCGGCTGCTGCCCTGGCCGCGGTCGCGGCGGATCAGGGCACGCAGGCGGGCAAGGAGTTCGTCGAAATCGAAGGGTTTTGTTAGATAGTCATCCGCCCCGGAATCGAGGCCGCGGACGCGGTCGGGGATGGCATCGCGGGCGGTCAACATCAGCACCGGCGTGGCTTTCCGCTCGCGCAGCCGGACGAGAAATTCCCAGCCGTCGAGCTCGGGCAACATGCCATCGAGGACGATCGCGTCGAAGTCGATTTCCAGCGCCATGGCCAGCCCTTCCACGCCGTCGGCGGCGGTGTCGGTGGCGTAATTTTCCTCCCGCAGCCCTTCGCGGAGGCTGTGGCGGAGCAACGGGTCATCTTCGACGACGAGCAATCTCATGGCAGCAAACTACTCATGACGGAGGGCGTCGATCGGGTCGAGCTTGGCGGCGCGGCGGGCCGGCATGAAGCCGAACAGGATCCCGATCGCGGCGGAGAAGAAAAAGGCGATGAGGTTGATCTTCGGATCGAAGATGAACGGCGCGCCGACGACTTTGACCAATGCGACGCAAAGCCCGTAGGCGAGGATGATGCCGGCGATGCCGCCGATGCAGGACAGTGTGACGGCCTCGACCAGGAACTGGAGCAACACCTCGCGGGCGCGCGCTCCGATGGCGAGGCGGATGCCGATTTCACGGGTCCGCTCGGTGACCGAAACCAGCATGATGTTCATGATCCCGATGCCGCCGACCAGCAGGCTGACGCCGGCGACCGCGCCGAGCAGCGAGGTCATGACCTTGGTGCTGGAGCTGATCACCTCGGCGAGCTGCTGGGAGTCGAAAACGTTGAAGTTGTCCTCCTCGTTCGCGCCGACGTCGCGGCGTTCGCGCATCAGGGCACCGACATCGGCGACGATGTTCGCACCGGGGTAGCCGTCCTGGCCGGAGATCATCATCTGGTTGAGGAACTGCCCGCCCTGGCGGCCGGTGAGGCGGCGCACGATGGTGGTGTAGGGCACCAGGATGTTGTCATCCATGTCGTCGCCAAATCCTCCCTGACCCTTGGGGGCGGTGACCCCGATCACCTCGGCAGACATGTTTCCCAAGCGGATCTTCGAGCCGATGGGATCGACTCCTTCGCCGAACAGCTCCTTGCGAATTGTTTCGCCGATCACGCAGACCGGCGTGGCTTCCTCGACGTCTTCGTCGGTGAACGCACTGCCGAAGGAGATCTCCCAATTGCCGATTTCGAAGTAGTTGGCGGTGGTGCCCTGGACGTCGGTATTGCGGTTGTTTTCCTGATAGACCGCCGGGACATTGGTGGCGACGAAGGGTGCGATTCCGGCGATGCCGGGCACCTGGTCGCGCACGGCTTCGACATCGTCGATCGAGAACTGCGGCGCTCCCCGCGAACCCCAGCCCTGGCCGGGGCGGAGGATCAGCAGGTTGCTGCCCATTTTGGAAATCTGGTCCTTGATCGTCTGGGTCGCGCCGTGGCCGAGGGTGACCATGGTGACCACCGCGGCGACGCCGATGACGATGCCGACGACGGTGAGGAACGAGCGGGTCAGATTGCGGCGGATCTCCCGGATCGCGATGAGCAGGGCGTTGAGGAGCATGATATTCTAACGGGATGCCTCGCCGGCGTTCGCGTGGTTGTTCTTGTGATCGTCGGAGATGAGTCCGTCGCGCACGTGGATGATGCGTTTGGCGTGGGACGCGACCTCGTCCTCGTGGGTGACCATGATGATCGAGATGCCGCGGTCCGAGTTGAGCCGGTGGAGCAGTTCCATGATCTCGCCGGTGGTTTTGGTGTCGAGGTTGCCGGTCGGCTCGTCGGCGAAAAGCGTGTCCGGCCGGGTGACGATCGCGCGGGCGATGGCGACCCGCTGCTGCTGGCCGCCGGAGAGTTCCGCCGGGGTGTTGCGTTCCTTGTCGGGCAGGCCGACGCTCGCCAGCGCTTCTCGCGCGAGCTGGTGGCGCTCTTTCCGCGAGTAGCCGCGGTAAAGCAGCGGAAGTTCGACGTTTTCGAGCGCGGAGGTCCGGGCGAGCAGGTTGAAGCCTTGGAAGATGAAGCCGAGCGCGTGGCGGCGGATCAGCGAGCGCTGGTCCTTGTTGAGGGTTTCCACCGCGATGTTCTTGAAGCGGTAGGAGCCGGAGCTTGGCGTATCGAGGCAGCCGAGAAGATTCATCAGCGTGGATTTCCCCGATCCGCTGGGGCCCATCACCGCCACGAACTCGCCTTGGCGGATGGTGAGATCCACCCCGCGCAACGCTTTGAACGTGGCGGCGCCGCTGCCGTAGGTTTTGGTCAGCGCGCGCAACTCGATGAGCGGTTCCGCGGTCATTTGGCGGTGACGGGCTTGATGCTGACGATGAGCGGCATGTCAGGGCTGAGGGAGTCGTCGAGAATTTCGGTGACCCGGCCGTCGGTGATGCCGGGCTTGACCTTGATTTCGAAAGGCTGGCCGTCGCGCAGGATCCAGACGTTCGGGTCGCTGGAGCTGGAGCCGGGTTTGGGCCGATCCAAGCCGCGCCAGCGTCGCCCCGGCGACAGGCTTTCGACGAGGGTCTGCTTGGTTTCGTCCGGCTTGCCGATCGCGGCCGCGGCGACCGGGTCGAAACGCAGCGCGGTATTGGGGACGACGATGATATCTTTCCGGCTGATGATCGAGATATCGACGGTGGCGGTCATGCCGGGGCGCAGGGATAGGTCTTCATTGGCGACCTCGAGTTCGGTGCTGTAGGTGACGACGCCGGAGGCTGGCGCGGCGGCGGCCCCGCCCGCGCCGGCGGTGGCGTTCTCGGAACCAAAGGCGACTTTCGTGACGGTGGCGGTGTAGTCCCGGCCGGTCCATGCATCGACGCTGAAGGTGGCGGTCTGGCCTGGCTCGATGCGGCCGATGTCCGCTTCCGAAACCGATACCAGCAGCTCCATTTTCTTCAGGTTCTCGGCGATGGTGAAAAGCGTGGGGGCGGTGAACGAGGCGGCGACCGTTTGCCCGACTTCGATCGAACGGGCGAGAACCATGCCATCGACGGGCGAGCGGATCAGCGCTTTTTCGAGATCGCTTTCGAAGGACCGCACCTCCGCCTCCGCGCCGGCGACAGTGGCCTGCGCGCTTTCGAGGTCGGCCTGGGCCCGGCTGACGGTGGCGCGGGAGGTTTCCATGGTGGCGCGCGAGGGAGTCTTGCCGCCGCTGATTTCGAGCAGTTCCTCCTGGCGGGCCAGCGCGGCCTTGCTTTCCATAAGAGTCGCCTCGGCCTGGCTGACCCGGGCCCGGGCGGCGAGCAGCGAGGCGCGGCTGCGGTCGGTTTGCTGGTCTAGCTTGGAGGTATCTAGCAGGAGCAGCGGCTGGTCCTTTTTTACCGGGTCGTTGGTATCGACGTAGATTTCGCTGACCGTGCCGGAGAGTTCGCTGCCAACGATGATCTGATTGGTCGGCGCGAGATTTCCGGCGGCGGTGACGATCAATGAGATATCTCCGCGCTCGACCGGGCTGGTGACAAACTCGGGCTCGGCGGGGCCGGTTTTGTTCCGGGAAACGAGTGACCAGGCGGTGCCGCCGATTGCGACCAGGACGATCACGACGATCAGCCATTTCCGAAACGGGCGGGAGGCGGCGCTGTTGACGATTTCCGCGAGGTCTTCGTCGGCTTTGGGGCGGGGCTTGCTCATGTTTGAGATATGGAATGTTAGATTGAGTTTTTACCAGCCGCCGCCGAGCGCTTGATAGAGCCGGATGTAGGCGGTGGTGCGGTCGGTGCGCGCGGCGAGCAGGCTTTCCTCGGAGCCGAGGAGCGTGCGCTGCGAATCGAGCACCTGGAGGAAATCGATCTCGCCGGCCTCGTAGCGCTGGCGGGCCAGCTCGTCGGCCTCGCGGGCGAGTTCGGTGGCCTTTTCCAAAGTGGCGAGTCGCTCGGTCGAGCGGCGCACGGCGATCAGCGCGTCCTCGACCTCGGACAACGCGAGCAGGACGGTGGCGCGGTAGTTTTGCAGCGCTTGTTCGGTGGCCGCGTCGTTGGCCTCGATGTTGGCGCGGATCCGGCCGGCGTCGAAGATCGGCCCGGCGAGGCCCGCCACCAGGCCGGCGCTGGCGGCTTGCGGGCTGAACAGCTTGGCGGCGCCCAGCGCGTTGATCCCGAACGATCCGGATAGCCCGAGCGACGGGAATCGCTCGGCCTCGGCGGCGCGGGTGCGTGCGGCCGACGCGAGAAGCCGGTAGCCGGCGATGCGGACGTCCGGGCGCTGGCGGATGGTGTCGGCGGGGATGCCGACGGCGAGCCGGCGCGGAGGATCGGGGATGCCCCTGCCGGTGGATGAAAGGAGGGCGTCGAGCGCGCCGGGCTCGCGGCCGGTGAGGCGGGCGAGGAGATTGCGGGTCTCGCCGATCGACTGGCGTAGCGCTGGCACCGAGGCCCGCGCCTGTTCGAGGCTGCCGGCGGCTTGGATCGACTCCAGCGCGTCGCTTTCCCCGGCCTGCCGCCGCCAATCGGCGAGCTGGGCGGTTTCCAAACGGGTCTCAAGATTCCGATCGAGCACCACCATGCGGGCCTGGTCGGCGCGGAGGCGGGTGTAGGCGGTGGCGATTTCCGCGGCCAGCGCGGCGTGGACGGCGTTCAGGTTTTCACCGGCGGCACCGAGTTCGGCGGCGGCGGCGGCGAGGTTGCTGCGGTTCCTGCCGAAAAGGTCGGCTTCCCACGAGGCGTTGAGACCGGCGGAGTAGGAATCGCTGGTCACGCGGCGCGAGCCTTCAAAGGCCGTCACGCCGAGATTCGATGACCCGGAGGCCGAGACGGATGGGAACAGGGCGGCGGCAGTGGCGGTGCGCTGGGCGCGCGCGGCCCGGACTTGGGCGGTGGCGGACGCGATGTCCGGGCTGTGGGCGAGTCCGTCGGTGATGATCCGGGTGAGGGTGGGATCGTCGAAGTATTTCCACCAGCGGGCGAGGTCCCGGCCGGGCGGGGAGGCGGGGAAATCGGCGGCGTTTTTCCAGGAAACCGGCAGCGGACCCGTGGTCGGCACGGCGATCGGCCCCAAGGCGCAGCCGGCCAGCAGCGCGGGCAGCACGGCAGTCAACAGGCGGGCGGAGGTTCGGACGGGTGGTCGCACGCCGCGGAAACTGCCAGCCGCCACCTTTAGGCAAGGTTAAGGAGTGTGAGTTTCCGGAAAAGCCCGGCTGACGCACTGCGAAGGCACGACCGTGCCGGCTGGAAGAACTGTAGATTGCAACCAATCAAACCGAAAGCGGCGCATCCGCCGGCGACCAGCGGCCCATCTGAAATCACACTCGTCCGCCCATTTGCCGTCCTCGTTGCGGAGCCCGGCCGCGTGGATCCGGCGGTGGATGGGTTTCGGGACATTTGGCAATTGAGATCTTTCCGCATCGCGTGATGCTGGTCGTGCTCCCACCACATCCTCTCATGATTGAAACCGACCCGATCAGCCTCTGGTTTTTCATGCCCGCCGCCGATCCTCTCGGCCGGGAGGAGGTGCATGGGAAGCTGCGATTCCTGGCCGATCATGTGGAGCTTCATTGGCGCGTGAAAGGCAACGTTTTCCGCGGGGGAGACGGGGAAATCGCGTGCATCGAGCTGCCCTACGGCGAGATCGAGCACGTCGAGCTGGTCAAACGCTGGTGGCGGCTGCGGAGCATCGTCCTACGCGTCGGGAATCCCGCGGTGGTGGCTGCGATTCCGGGCGTCCTGATGGGAAAGATGGAACTTCACATCGATGAGCGCTCGCGCGAGGAGTCCAGAAAGCTGGCGGGCCTGATCGATTTCCGACGTTCGATTTTCCTGTTGGACGAACAAACGAAGCGCCTGAAGGCCGCGGGGATCGGATAGGCGCGCCAACCGGGAATTCCGAGGCCTTCCATGTGGAATGTTTCCCCAGGCACGATGCCATTGGGGTACTGGCGCCATGAAACGCCGGAAATCTTTAACCTGAAAGGATTACAGATGGTAGCCCGGGGTCGAGGAGCCATCGCGACGACCACCCCGGGTTTGGGGATCTCCTGGATCCGGACTCTGAAAGGCGTGCCAGAGACGCCGGCTGTGCATTGGGGGTCCGCACCCTCTGCGACCCACTTTGCGGGAACGAATCAGCGATGGATCGCCCGGCGGGAAATGAAGCGAGGGTGGAGTTTTCCGGGTCGGAATTTCAGTCGTTGCCGAGGCGTTCGACGAACTCCTCCAGCAGCGCCTTGAGGCGGGGCTGGCGCGCGATGGCGGCGGGCTTGTCGAAGCCGATCCAGATGGCGGTGGAGCCGGTCGGGCCGAGGCGGAGTGCCCAGGCATCGTGCTCGGAGCCGGTGGCACCGGTGAAACAGCGGGTGCCGCCGGTTTTGTGAAGAATGCTGGTGGCATCCAGCGCGGCATTGGGGCTGAGGGCGGCGGTGAGGTGGGATTTGGCTTGGTAGAGGGTTTCGCCGGAGGCATCGCGGATCTCGCGGATGAAAAACGGTTTCGGCCGTTTTCCTTCGTTGCCGAGAGTGGCGAGACCGATGGACATCTGCATGGGCGAGGCACTGACGGAGCCGCGGAACAGATCCTCGGTCTGGAGGAAATCGCCGGTGAGGCCGCAGCGTTTGGCAATGCGTTCGACCTCGGCGGGACCGATCTGGCGGCCGGTCTGGACGGGGCGGCCGGGGAGGATCAGCTTGCCGCGCTCGGCGGCGGCGGCGGCGACAAAGGGCTCGAAAGCGGAGCCGAGGTCGCGGCGCAGGTGGATGCTGCGATCGTAGCGGGAGTGGGAGAAATCGCGCCCGCCGATGAGGGCGAGGACGCCACCGGTGCGGGTCTCGGTGGTGACGGCGGCATATTGGAGATAGGCGGGCTCCTCGCCGGGCGAATGGCCGCGGTGGGTGGGATGCGGCCAGGATTTTTCCCGTTCGAGGGCATCGACGGCGGCGGCGAGGTCGGTTTCAAGACGATCCTGCCAACCGGCATCAAGGGTGGTGTGGATTTCGAGCCCGCCGGATTGGACGCCGAGGTCGTCGAGGATGCGGTCCAGCTCGCGATCGACGGACTGGAGGGCGTAGGAACGCTGGACCCGCTCCTCCGGAGTCACGAGGCGGATGGGCTGGGCGGCGATGGCGTCGCGGCGGGTCCCGTCGATCTCGCCCATCGAGACGAGGCGGGCGAGGGTCTGGTCGCGTTGCTCAAGGGCGGCGTCGAGGTTCCTTAGCGGGGAGAAAATGTGAGGCCCCCGGATGATGCCGACCACGAGGGCGCACTCGCCTTCGTTGAGGTCGCGTGCGGCCCGGCCGAAGTAGGTGCGTGCGGCCTGTTCGATACCGTCCGCGCCGGAGCCGAAATAGATCCGGTTGAGATAGTGGCAGAGGATCTCATCCTTCGAGTAGCGGGCCTCGATGCGGAGGGTGACGGCGATTTCGAGAAACTTGCGGTGCAGCGACTTGGCGCGCATGTTTTCATAGGTGTTTCGCGCGAGCTGCATGGTGAGGGTGGACGCGCCTTGGGTGAAATCACCGTCCTTGAGGTTCCTCACCGTCGCCCTCGCGAGCCCCCGGACATCGACTCCGTAGTGGTCGAAGAACCGCGCGTCCTCGCGGGCCTGGAGTGACTTGACGAGGAAGTCCGGGATGTCGTCACGTTCGGCGAGTTTCCGGCCGATGCCGCCGCCGGTCGCCATCTCGTTGCCGCGGCGGTCGTAGAAGGTGGTGCCGATGGGAAGCTGTGCGACTTCATCGAGGTCGAATCGCATCGCCAGCAGGAAGTAGAAAAATGCGACGCCAAGGCCGATGACGGCCCCGGAGGCGGTCAGGAGAAACGCGAGACGGACCGGCCCGTGCAGCCATTCGGGAAGCCAGCGCTTCCAGAAGGGATCGGGGCTGATGGGGCGCCAGGTGGACATGGTGGAATGCGTATCGCCGGATCGGTGCCGAGGGATCGGTGGGGGGCGACGGAGGGATCGCCTAACGCTCGGCGGCCTTGGCGATCCGGAGAAGTTTCGCCTCGCCGAGGTGGGGGGCGAGGATCTGGAGGCCGACGGGGAGATCGGTCCCGCCATCGGAATCGACGGTGCCGGCTGGGACGGAGATGCCGGGGATGCCGGCGAGATTGGCGGCGAGGGTGAAGATGTCGGAGAGGTATTCGTGGAGCGGGTCGTCGGAAAAGGTGCCAAGCCTGCGGGCCGGGGTTGGCGCGACGGGAGCGAGGATGGCATCCACCGTTTCAAAGGCCTTCTCAAAATCGCGGCGGATGAGCGTGCGGATTTTTTGGGCCCGGCCGTAGTAGGCGTCGTAGTAGCCGGAGGAGAGCACGTAGGTGCCGAGGATGATGCGCCGCTTCACTTCGGGGCCGAAGCCCTCCTCGCGGGATTTCTGATAGAGGTCGGCGATGTCGGAAGGGTTGGCCGCGCGACGGCCGTAGCGGATGCCATCGAAGCGGGAGAGGTTCGAGGAAACTTCCGCGGGAGCGATGACATAGTAGGTTGCGACGGCGTATTCGGTGTGGGGCAGGGAAATCTCCACCATTTCCGCGCCGAGGGAAGCGAGATTCCGGATGGAGGTCTCGACCTGACGGCGGACGCCCGGATCGATGCCTTCGCCGAAATACTCCCGGGGGACGCCCAGCTTGAGGCCCTGCACACCGTCATGGAGGGTGGCGAGGTAGTCGGGGACCGGCACGTCGAGGCTGGTGGAATCCTGCGGGTCGTATCCCGCGATGGCCTGCAGGATGCGGGCGGCGTCTTCGACCGACCGGGTGAGCGGGCCGATCTGGTCGAGCGACGAGGCGAAGGCGACCAGACCGTAGCGCGAGACGCGGCCGTAGGAGGGTTTGAGTCCGACCACGCCGCAGTGGGATGCCGGTTGGCGGATCGAGCCGCCGGTGTCCGAACCGAGCGCGGCGATGGCGGTCCGGTCGGCCACGGCCGCGGCGGATCCGCCGGAGGATCCGCCGGGGATGCGATCCGGATCGTGCGGATTGCGGGTGGTCTGGAGGGCGGAATTTTCCGTGGAGGAACCCATCGCGAACTCGTCCAGATTCATCCGGCCAAACGGAATGGCGCCGGCGGCCCGGAGCCTGCGGACGACCGTGGCGTCGTAGGGAGAAGTGTAGTTTTCCGTCAGAAATTTCGAGCCGCAGGTGCAGGGCTGGCCGAGGACGTTGATGTTGTCCTTGATCGCGATGGGGATGCCGCCGAGCGGCAGCGAGAGATCGGCGGTCTCTGCCTCGGCGAGGGCGGCGTCGAGGTCGTGCGAGAGGTAGGCCCCGGTGCGGCCGTCACGGGCGGCGATTTCCACGGAAAGATCGCGGAGCAGGGCGGCGGGCGTGGTTTCCCCGGATTGGAGGCGGCCGCGGAGTTCGGTGAGCGTCATGGGTGGAGGGAAAGAGGGAAAGGCGTTGGAAGATCTCAGGCGTCGGCGACCACCTTCGGCACGCGGATCTGGTTCTGGGACTGGTCCGGGGCGTTCCGCAAGACCGCCTCGCGCGGCAGGCTTTCGTGCGGCGTGTCGTCCCGCATGGGACCGAAAACCGGAGCCGGGTGGGCCGTCGGCTCGATGCCCTCCACGTCGAGCGCCGCCAGCGTGGCGACGTGGCTGAGGATCGCGTCGAGCTGCGGCTGGAAGGTGGCGACCTCCTCCTCGCTCAGCTCCAGACGCGCCAGACGGGCGACATGGCGGACATCGATGTGGCTCTGCGGCATGCGCGGGAGCGTCGGGAAACAAGAGGCGGTTTCCAAGTGCCAAGTTCGGGCTGCCATGGCTGGTCAGCGTCCGGAAGCACCGGATCGGGCTGGAGAGGCGGATCAGCGTCCACGCTCCTTCTGGCGGGATTGAAAAAAGCGGCCCCCGCATGGTGCAGTGCAGCTCGGCCTCTTGTTGCGGACTCGCACGACGGTGAGCAACGCATGGATTGCCCAAAAGCCGGCCATGGGTCACCCCGGACCGGCGAGCCGGTCCGTCTCAGCCGCCAGGGCGGACGAGAAGAAGGCCAATGAGACGAAATCCCCAATCCTCAGCTCGCCCGTATCTTGATCGCAACCATTGTTCGCGAACCGAATCGGCTTTCCGCCTATCATCGGGTTCGTGAAAACGAGATGAACCGAGTGGTCGAGCCGGGCTAAGTTCGAGGTCGTAGCCCATCTTCTGTACCGCTTCTATCGCGCGTCGGAGACGATCGGCGTGCTGTCGGCATACAGGTAGTCATTGGGGCCGGCGGGATATCTCAACAACACCGGTGTTTTCGTAAACGAGCGCTCGAACGCTTCCATGATCCCTCTGCACCTCCTTGCTCGCCCACAACTCGGTCTTTGGATATGTGTGCCATTCGCCCCACGTGCCCAGCATGCCCGCGGTGAAGTAAAGATCCAATCGGTCTGCGTTTGAGCGTGCGAATCACAACTTGCCTGAGCGAAAACCGCAACCAGCCCTATCAGATTGCTGGTCATTACTCCAAATCGGTCCAGGCTCTCGGGCAATTCCCTTCCGCAGCGGGTCAGACCAGCCACCAGATCGCGGCCATGAGCAACACGGCCCCGGTGCTGCCGACGATCGCCATCACGCGGAAACTCGCGCCGCCTTGCACCTCGACATGGTGCGTGCTCATTCGCTCGACCACCGCACTGGCCCGCCGTTCCGCCTGCCACAGGATGTAGACGCCCAGGGCGATGAACAGCGAAGCGATCAGTTTCGCCACCCAGGTGGGCTCCACCTCCCGGAAAAGAGCCTGAAACCCCAAGCCGATGCCGATGGCCGCGAGGGCGGTCCGGGCCCAGCCCGCAAAGGTGCGCTCGTTGGCCATCAGCGTGCGATCTTCCGCCAGATCGGTGCAATCCTCGGCCATGGCGTTGCGATCGCCGCCCTGATGCAGTTCACTCATTCTCCGGTCTCCTTATAGCTGAGCAGGTCTGCCTGCAACTCGGGTCCATGCAGGACGGAAATTTCGCCAGTCGTCCGATGATTTCCATGCCGAGCATCGCCTTGGGAATGGCGGCCGCCTGGATCGGGGTGGGTCGGACGTATCCCGCCTTTTGGATGGTTTTGAGAATCCCGGGCTCGAGTGGGGATTCGCAATCCAGTCGGATCCGGCACGGACGGCCGCGAGCTGGTGAATGTCGTGATGACGCACGAGTTGAGCGGGACATTGAGGGTGTTCCCTTGGAGTCCAGAATCAAGAATCAAGAAAGAGAGGGGGAGGGGGAGGGGGAGGGGAGATGGCGACACTCCTTGGACGGGGCGGATCGACGGAGCGGGGGGGATGTGGCGTGGCGCTGCGCTTCCCCGGCGCAATTCGGATGGGAAGGATTGAATTCGAGCTGCGGGAATTTTTTAAAGAATGTTTGAACGTTCGATTACCTTGAAGGTCTTATTCCCATGAAAGCGCGAGTGATCGCGCCGATTGTAAGGGTGTAACAGCACAGTAGTCTGCCGGATCCCATGGGTGTGGGTGGTGGGCCAGACGATTCAAAGCCGCCGGGGAAGGGACTCCCCGGCGGCCGTTTTTTTGGAATTGCGTGGGAAATCCCGGTTCTCTGCCCGCAGGGGGTCAGGACCCTTCCAGAGTTTTGATCCGTTCCTCCATTTCGGCTGCCTCGGCGGCCTTGTCGGCGGCCACGTAAGCGGATTTGAGGCCTTGGAGCGCGTTCATATCGTTGGGAAAGGTGGAGAGTGCCTCCTGGTAAGCGGCGATGGCTTCCTCGGTCTTTTCAATCGCGACATAGTATTCACCGAGGCGGATGGCCATCGGGGTGAGAACCATCGGCGGCGCCATCATGCTGGCGGGCCGCTGGCGGTCGGTGGCGGAGCGGAACCAGTTGAATGCGGAACCACGGCCCTCCGCCGGACCGGCGAGAGCGATGCGGCCGCTCAGCTCGCTGGCAATGACCTCGAGCGCACGGAAGGCACGATTCCAAGCGGAGCGTTCGCCGCCTGAGGTGGCCTTTTGCTGGGTTTTCGCCATCTCTCCGCCGTGGGCGGCAAGCGCGGCGGCGGAGGCCTTGGCATCCTCAAGGTTGCCGGCATCCAACTGGCGCCGGGCGTCGAGAGCGAAGCGGAGGCCGTCGATCCACCAGTAGGCGAGGGACTCGTCCCGCAATGCCGCCATCCCTTGCGGTGTGGGCAGGGAGGCGGACGCCTCGAGCGAATTTCCCCGCAGTCCGCGGTGCATGAGGACTCGCGCCGGCAGGGACTTCGCTTCCCAGAGGAAAAGCCGCGCACCGGTGGAGCCCTCGCGACCTTTGGGAATCTCCATGGAGGCGATCTGTCTGGCGGCGGCGTAGGCGTCGTCGAACTCGCCCTTTGAAACCATCGAGACGATCCGGTAACACTCGGCTTTCACCCACTCCGGACAGTCGGCGAAAGTCGCCTGGTTCGCTTCCATCCAGTCCTTGAACAAAGCGGTTGCCCTGCCGAAGGCGGCGGCCGCCCGGCCGTGCTCTCCGCAGCGCCATTCGTAGTGGCCCAGGACGTGAAAATAGGGCGCGTAATCCGGCGCCATCAGGCAAAGCTTGCGGGCGAGAGCAAGCGATCCGGTCAGGTCCGGAGCCTCCGCGCGGATCGAGAGCAGGGCGTTCAAGGGCACCGGGCTTTCGGGAAA
>JBBSJY010000094.1:0-15983 GCA_038256845.1 Verrucomicrobiales bacterium
AGCATGACGACGACGCGGAAATCTGCAAGGACGCCAAGGGCAACACCGAGGCGAATTCCGACCTCCGCGACAACGAGAACGTCCCGCTCGGCGAGGACATCCGCGACTACTTCGCCCGCGAAGTCACACCGCATGTCCCGCTCGCCTGGATCGATGAATCCAAGCGCGATGACAAGGACGGCGAAATCGGCATCATCGGTTATGAAATCCCCTTCAACCGCCACTTCTACACCTACAGCCCGCCACGCCCACTCGATGCCATCGATACCGAACTCGCGGAAGTCACCGGTGAAATCCAAGCCTTGCTGGTGGAGGTGAGCGGAGCGTAATGCCCGAAAACCCGCTTGTTTCCCAGCTCCCGGCAACTTACTCTCATGGCCAGTGAAAGCGAGCCTCCCGCCGACTTCCCCGATCCGTCCGCTCATCAGCGAGGAGCGGATGCGCGAGATCCTGTCCTCGCGGCGCTCGATCACCTCCGAGGAATTCAAGAAGCAAGTGGAGACTCATCTGGGTCGCTCCCTCTTGCCCGGCAGGAGGCCTGTCTCCGTGAATGGGCAGACCGTCTGGGTCTCCTGCTGAATCCGCAGGAAATCATCCCCTTTCTGGATCGCGGCGGTCAGGAACATGAAATCCTGAAACAGGGTGATCGTGTCCTCAAGGTCACCCGCAATGGTGTCTTCGGCCTCAGCCCCGGCATCGAGCTGGCACTGGTTTCCTCCGCCATGGAAGCGCGTCGATTCCACCTTTGGGAAGCCACTCCGCTCGAATACCTGGATCGCCTCCACCTCCAGAACCTGCTCGTCCCCGGACTCAACCGGCTGGAAGGCTTCATCCACCAGACCAATGGCGACCTTGCCATCGTCACCTCACAGCCGCGCTTCGAGATCGTTCCCGTCAGCACGGCGGAGATCGATGCCTGGTTCACGGGCCTCGGCTTCGCCAAAGTCACCGACAGCGCCTATTACCGCGCCGGGGCCGACCTCATCCCCTTCGACGTGATTCCCTGCCACCCCGCCGGGGGATTCCTTGCCTTCATCGAGGAAACCCTCGCCGCCGGTCACAGCCTCCGCGCCGTGCGCACCGTCACCACCCATTCTCACTCCACATGAGCAATCTCCCAACCCCCGTCCCGGCCAACCCCTTCGGCGAGATTCTCGAACTCATCGCCGCCGCCCGCCAGCGGGCTTATCAGGCGGTCAACACCGCCTTGATCGACCTCTACTGGCAGATCGGCGAGCACATCAGCCACAAGATCGCCAGCGCCGAGTGGGGCGATGGCGTGGTGGATGAACTCGCCCGCCACATCGCCATCACCCAACCCGGGTTGCGCGGATTCACCCGGCCGAACCTCTTCAGAATGCGGCAATTCTACGAGACTTACCGCGACGACGAAAAAGTCTCACCACTGGTGAGACAATTGCCCTGGACTCACAACCACATCATTCTCAACCAGTCCAAGCGTCCTGAGGAACGTGAGTTTTACGTTCGCCTCGCCATCCGGGAAAAATGGTCGAAACGCGAGCTGGAACGCCAATTGAAGGGAGCCTTGTTCGAGCGCACCGTGCTCACTCCGCCAAAAGCGTCACCACTGGTGACACAAATTCACCCGGATGCCGTCAACCTGTTCAAGGACAGCTACCTGCTCGAATTCCTCGGTCTTCCCGTCGCCCGCGCCTCTTTTTCCCCAACGGGGATCAGTCCCAAAGCCCAGGGTTGCGAGGAACGAGCTACCCTGGGTAGGGTATGGCTAACATCCCAACCCCAACGGGGTTGTGTCTCTTCAACTCATGACGCACCGCCATGCCCCAATCCCATTCCTCCGTTTACCTCCATCTCGTCTTCTCGACCAAAGAACGTCGTCCATTCCTTCGCGATCCCTCGCTGCGCGAAGCTACCCATGCCTGGCTTGGTGCCGCCTCCCGCGAGCTTGGATGCCCGCCTGTGCGGGTTGGAGGCATTGAAGATCACGTCCACATTCTCGCACGACACAGCCGGACGATTTCCCAAGCGGATTGGGTCAAAGAAATCAAACGCACCTCTTCGATCTGGATTAAAGAGCAATCCGCAGACCTCCGTGAGTTCACGTGGCAGGCGGGATACGGCGTATTTTCAGTTAGCGCCTCTAACCTCGATGCGGTGCGTGATTACGTTGCTGGGCAGGAGGAACATCACAAGCAACGGAGTTTCCAGGATGAATTCCGTGTCATGCTACAGAAACACGGCGAGGAATGGGATGAACGTTACGTCTGGGATTGATTCCCAGGGTAGCCCGGATACGCTTCCCCAACGGGGATCTGCCTCACAGCCCGGGGTTGGGATGAGGCACGAATTCCTACCCCGGGACTTGCGCCACGCCTACCATCAACCCCAACGGGGTTGTGTCGATCCGGGGAACGACGCGCGCACCCGGACACAACCCCGTTGGGGTTGGATGCATCACCGCGGCATTCCCAGGGTAGGCCGGCCTGCGGCCGTCCAACCCTGGGCGTTGGGACAGATCCCCGTTGGGGAATTCGCTGGAACCAACCCTTTCCAGGGTAGGCCGGATACGGCCAACCCTTCGCTTTGGGACGGAATCCCGTTGGGATACATTTGTTTGCTTCCCCAACGGGGATCTGCCTCACAGCCCGGGGTTGCGAGGGACGAGCTACCCTGGGGAGATCACCGGAAATTGATCCAACCCCAACGGGGTTGTGGCCGTGTTTCTTGGCGGTCTGCCGCGACACAACCCCGTTGGGGTTGGAATCGTTCGAAATGCCTACCCAGGGTAGGCCGACGTTCCGCCGTCCAACCCTGGGCTTTGGGACAGATCCCCGGCTCAAGGACGCCAAGACTCAGAAGGACACGCTCGACATCTTCAAAAAGGACCTCGGGACGTTTTGCCGCTTCTACGAGTTCATTTCCCAGATCGTCGCTTTCGACGACCCGGACCTCGAAAAGCTCAACCTCTACGCGCGCCACCTCGCGCCACTGCTCCGCGAGGAAGAAGTGGAACCCGATCAAATCGATCTCAGCGGCGTGGAACTGACCCACTATCGACTCCAGAAACAACGCGAGCAGGATCTCAAGCTGCGGGAGGAGGAAGGGGAGTCACTCATGCCCGGCGGCGAATTCGGCACCGGAAAATCCCGCAACAAGGAGGTGGAGTATCTATCGCAGATCATCGAGCGGATGAACGAGCTTTTCGCAGCGGAGGATCTCAGCGAGTCGGATCTCGTGAACTATGCCCGCACCATCGCGGACAAGGTCATGGAAAATGATTCGGTGATGGCCCAGGTGCACAACAACACGCCGGAGCAGGCGATGCTCGGAGATTTCCCCCAAGCCCTCCAGGAAGCCATCCTCGCCAGCGGCGACGCCCACAACGAGCTGATGACGCAGTACCTCGCCAACAAGGCAGTCCAGCTCGGATTCGGAAAGCTCATCCTCGAAATGCTGTCAAAGTCAGCCTGAGGTCGCCAGCTAGGCATCACCGCCTACCATACGAGAACCGAGGCTTCCCACCGTGCCCCTTACCGGTCGGCGGGCGCTTGCCGCGGAACGGGTGACGGAGCCATAGGCGGAACATTCTTTCAGCCTTACCGGCCTCTCGCGCCAAATTGACGGCTTGGCGGAATTCCAGCGATCTTTGCACATACTTCCAGACCGCCTGCCGGCTCACGCCGGACCGTTCGGCGGCCTCCTGGAGCGTGCAGCCTTCCTCAAGCCGCCAGAGAACTCCCAAGTATCGCCAGTCCCAGTTCATCGCGGAGAAAAGCCCCTCATGTACGTCGTCCCTCGGACGCGCCCGCGCGGTAGCGTGCGGGGAAACGTAAACCTTCACGCTGCCCCCCAGGAAATGAGGAAAAAAAACGTCAGGCCGTTAAAACTCAAAAAGTGTTCAGTCTCGGTGTTCAGTGAGAGGTTTCCGACCCCCAACTTTCACTCGCAACACACTGATTTGGAATGGCTCCGGCGCTTGGGATCGAACCAAGGACCTAGTGATTAACAGTCACCCGCTCTGCCGCTGAGCTACGCCGGATTTGCTGGACCGTCCTTTCGGACGCGGGCGGACGATGGGATTCCCCGCCGCGGGCTGGCAAGGGAAAAGTGCCTGAAATCCGGGATTTTGCCAGCTTGGAATGGAGAGTCCTTGTCAGCCGCCTGCGGCGAGGGCGACGATCTCGACACGCGATCCTTCGGCAACTGCGATGTGGCCGTAGTCCCGGGGAAACACGGCCCCCTCGTCCAACTCGACGACGACGGGTTTCCCTTCGAGCCCCAACGACTCAAGCAGGGAGGCGACCGTGAGCGGCCCCGCGGTTTCGTAGGCGGATCCGTTGAGCGTGATTTTCATGATGCCATCATCTCCATTGCAGGAGTTGTTCGGGAAACGGGCAGTCCTCGCAGTCCGAAAAGTCTTCGAGACAGAAATCCTGGTAGATCTGGAGAAGAGCCTGGTGGTGACAAACCCGCTTGAGCCAAGGTTTGGCGGCGTCGATCGAGCCAAAGAGACGGATTGCACAGCGCTTCACCTTCTCATTGGGCATGGAACTGCGAAGACGGTGGAAGTCTTTGTAAGTCATACCATTGTCGTGCATCGCGAGCGGTGCAAGGTGATTGGCGACAAGTTCCAGCGCTTGCGACCGTCCGAACAGGGCAACGCGTTGGCGGGCGGGAGCGGACGTGAGCGTATGCCGGCGCGACCAAAGGTCGTGCTCGAGTCCTTGGAGAAAATCCACGACCGGTTTCGTCACGAATGGCCTGGCATAGGCAACGGAGCGGTAACGAGGCCAGACGTTGACCAGCGCAGCGAGCGCGCCGACCCGCCGGTGCGGGTGGTTTGCCGGGCGTTGGCCGTGGAATTTCCAAGGGATGGCGCGGTCGCGCGTGACCTCGAAGTCGGACCGGTATTTCCACCAGGTGTCCCAAAGTTTCCGGAGGTATTCCCGCGTGTCGGGCGGCGCCGATTCGTGCAGGTCCGCCGACAGGAAGCCGGCGGTGCCGAAGAGCACGGCCTCCGCGAGACCGGAGGGACCTTGCAGCGTCCGGAGCGGAGCGCGCTGGGACAACAGCCGCATCGGCAACGCATTGCCGCGGTAGCCGAGAGTTTCCGCGGTGGCTTGGAACAGGGCGGCATCGCGACCACGGGCATCGATCATCCGGACGAAACGGCTGGCTTTGGCGGCAGCACGGTGTCTCACCGCCTCATCCAGAAGCCGCTCGACCGCTCCGATCGGCAAATTTTTCAAAGGCCTCACGCAACGGCCGGGCAGCGCGATCGCGACCTCGCGCGGCGGGCGGCTCAGCGCATCGGAAAGCTGGAGGTCGGAGATGACCACCTGCGGAATTTCCCGATGCTCCAGATTGCGGGTGAAGTTGTGACGGCGGTCTCCTCCAAAGACCACATGAAGGATCACGTCGCGAAAGGCGGGATTGGCGCCATGACCATGGGCCTCCCATGCCGCGGCATCGGGATCGAGCTCAAGCGGTCCGGTTCGGGAAACCCCGTCGATCTCAATGGCCGCGTGGGTGAAATCAGGCCCCGCGCCGCGATTCCATTCGCCGAACTGGACGATGCGAACTTTCCGCCCGTCGGTGGTCCGGAAGTCGCGACCAAAAGCGCCTGAAAACCACAGCGCCTGGAGTTCCAGTTCGTGTGGCAAGGTGGCGGAGGCCGTCTCCGCAAAGGCCAGCGGCGGATGCCACACCGATTCTAACAAAAACCCGTAGGTCATTCCGGTGCCGTTGTGTTTCAAGGGTTTCCTGGCGGGGACAGGGCGGGAATGGCGGGGGGCGACGGGGGCGGGTCAATGATGTCCAGCCAGGCCTTCAACGCATCTGCCTCGGGGATCGGGCCGTAGCGGGTTTGCGCGTCCCGCAGCACGCGGATGGCGGAATCCTTGCGGTTGGCCGCGCGGTCGATGGCAGCGAGATGGAAGTCCTGGCGCATCCGGTCGTCGGTGGTCACGTAGCGGGTCCTTGCCTTGCGTAACCATTGCGCCGCCTCTGCCGCCAATCCCAACTCACCGAGTTCCAGACCCAACGCTTCTTCAAACACACCGCTGCCGGTCCGTTCCGCCGCCATGGCGATCTGCGAGTGTCTCTCGGCGGGTTCTTCGCGCCATTGGAGAACGGCCGCCCGCAGGGCGCGGAAGTCGGTGTCCGCACCGGCGATCTCCCCCGTCCCATCCAAGCGTTCGAAGGGCCGGTAGAGCGGATCTCCGAGGACAACTCCCTGCCACGAGGCCACCGGAATCGACATCCACGCCGCCTCTGCCAAAGTGAATCCCTCGAGCAACCGCTGATGGAATGTTTCGAAATGATGGGTCAGGTGCAGGTAGGGCTCGTAGACATTTCCCACCGTCGCGGCGGCACCCTTTTCCAACAGCGGCGCGCACCAGTGGCGGCTGGCGTCGGAAAGCTGGTCGGCGCTGAACGAATGAAGGTGGGCCGCCACCGCACCGGGCCGGAAGCGGAATCGCGGGTTGACGAACGGACCGCTGACGTGGGCGTCATACCAGCCGTAGTAGATTGCCGCCGCGGTCATCGGATAATGCCGGGGCAGCGTGTCGTTGAAACGATCGACCACGGTCGGGATTCCAGCCGCGATATTCGCCTTTGCGATCGCCCGCAACCAATCGTCGCCTTGGGGAAACTTGTTTGCTATATCCACGTAGGCCATCCCCCAGAGACCGGTCGCCTCGGTGGCGACGGCGTCCCGGATCATCCGCTCGCAAGTTTCCCAACTGGCCGAATCAATCCGCGAGGTGAGAATGAGAAACGGGAAATTCACATCGCCGATTCCGACTTTGCTTTCGAAGAAGACGTTGGTCAGAACCCCCGCCGTCGGCACTCCCTCGACCCCGAACAGTGCCAGCTCCGAGTCCACTGACGCTTCATCGCGCGAAGCAACGGGATCTTTCGGGTCGGTCGCTGGCGGCTTGGGGCCCGGGGCGATTTTGAGTGGCACCCCCCGCATCGTCACCAGCACGCGGATGCGGTTCTCGACCGGGAGAATTCCCCCGTTCGGATCCTTGGCCCGCTTCCACCATCCCCGCTTGTCGAACTCGGCGCGGAGCGGGTCTTGGAGGGTCGAAATGTATTCCGCACGGGATATGACCGGCTTTTGCGGCAGCGACAGGCCCACCAGATTCCCAGCGGGAACGAAACGGGCCGCCGCGTACGACCGGGCCAGCTCTTCCGATTCGGGGACATCCGCATTGTAAAGGATCGCGACGGATTCCGGGAACGGAGAAGCGCATACCCACGCCGCAGCCGCCAGCCAGAGCGCGCCAAGAAACGAAAACCTCATGCGCGGAAGCATGCCCGGATGAACCGATCATGCAAGGCCGTCCAGCGCCACCCGCAGTCCGTCCCATGCGACGCGCACCCCGTCCGGCAACTGTCGGTCCAGTTGCTCGTGATCACTTTCATGTCCGAGGTGGGTCAGCCAGGTCGTCCGCGCGCCTGCCTCCGCCGCCGCCGCCAGTGCCTCCGACAGGGAAAATGGGTCGGGTGAGGCGACGGACGCAGCGCGTCGAGAACCAGCGTGTCCACCCCGCGGATCAGTCCCATCGTCTCCGCCGGGATCCGCTTCACATCGGGCAGATACGCCAACCCGCCCGCACCGGGCATTTCGAAAAGGTAGCCGACCGTCTCGATCGAGGCATGTTCCACCGGCAGCGGCGTGACTTTGAGACCGCCATAAGAAAACGGACCGTCCACCCGCCGCGGATCCGGTTTCACGTAGCCCTTGTGAAGATTCTCCGGCGCGAAAGCCCAGCCAAACATCCGGGTCAATTGGCCGAGACATTCCGCTGTCGCGTGCACCGGCAAAGGTTGTTCCCTGCGCCAGCAAAAAGCGCGCAACTCGTCGAACCCCGCCACGTGGTCGAGATGCGCATGGGTGTAGAGCACCGCATCGATCTCGCGCAGCCCCTCGCGCAGCGCCTGCGCCCGCAGGTCCGGACCGCTGTCCACCAACAGCGTCCACTCACCCGCCCGCACCACCACCGAGGATCGCAATCGGTTGTTCCGGGGATCATCCGAGGTGCAGACCACGCAATCACAACCGATCACGGGCACCCCCACCGAAGTTCCCGTGCCCAGAAAAGTTAAGGAAAAATCCACCGCCATTGCTTCCCGGCGAGAGGCTTGCATACTGCCGGCGGTTCCGCAAAACGAATGCTCACCCTCCTCAAGATCCGCAATCTCGCGCTCGTCGATGAACTCCTCTGGGAACTCGGACCCGGGCTGATCGGCGTGACCGGAGAGACCGGGGCGGGCAAATCCGTCATCGTCGGCGCCCTCAAGCTCGTTCTCGGAGAACGCGCGGAAAAATCACTCATCCGGACCGGCGAGGAAAGCTGCGTCGTCGAGGCGGTTTTCGAACTGAAAGATCCCTCGGAGGTCAATGCCGTCCTCGAAGACGGCGGCCTCGCCCGCTGCGACAACTCCGTGCTGATCGTCCGTCGCATCATTTCCGCAGCCAGCAGCCGCCAGTTCATCAATGACTCGCCTGTCACCCTTTCCCTTCTGAAGCGCCTGGGCGAGCATCTCGTGGATCTCCACGGCCCCCACGACCACCAGTCGCTGCTTTCCGCGGATCGCCAGCTTTCGATGCTCGACGCCTACGCGGGCGCCGAAGGGCTGTTAGGGACCTACCGCGAATCCTACCGCTCCTGGCGCGCCAAATCCGCCGCTCTCGACGAACTCCGCCACGCCGAATCGGCCTCGGAGCAGGAACTCGACCTCCTCCGCTACCAAGTCCAGGAAATCGACGCCGCCGCCCTCACCCCCGAGGACGAATCCGAACTGGAGGACCGTTGGCGCCGCGCCTCGAACTCCACCCGCTTGGTCGAGTCCGCCGCCGCCGCCGCCACCGCCCTGAGTGGCGACGACGGCATCCTCGAGCGCCTCGCCGACGTCCAGAGACTCGTCCGCGACCTCGAAAAACTCGATCCCTCGATCCGCGAGCGGACATCGGCCCTTGAAACCGCCTGCCTCGAACTCCAGGAGCTCGACACCACTCTGGCCGATTATGCCGACGAACTCGAAATAGATCCCGCGGAAGCCGCCCGCCTCGAAGATCGCGTCAACCTGCTGGAATCGCTCAAACGGAAATACGGTTCCACCCTCCACGACGTCCTCGCCCGCCGCGACGCCGCCGCCGCCCGCCTCGACACCATTGAGAACCGGGGCGAAAGAATCGAAGGACTCGAACGCGAACTCGCCGCCTGCCGCGCGAAACTCGACTCCGTCGGCAAATCCCTCGCCACCGCCCGCCGGAAAGCCGCACCCAAGCTCGCCAAGGATATCGGCGGCCAGCTCAAGGACCTCGGTTTCAGGCAATCATCCTTTGAAGCCCCTCTCAAGACCCTCGCCGATCCCGGCCCGCAAGGTCTCGAATCGGTCGATTTCCAATTCGGCCCCAATCCTGGCGAGCCGCTGATGCCGCTCCGCCAGATCGCTTCCTCCGGCGAGATCAGTCGCGTCATGCTCGCCGTGAAATCCGCCCTCGCCGATCAGGACGCCACCCCGCTGATGGTTTTCGATGAAATTGACGCCAATGTCGGCGGCGAGGTCGCGCGGGCGGTCGGGCTCAAGATGGCAGCCCTTGGCACCCGCCACCAAGTGGTCGCCATCACCCATTTCCCGCAGGTCGCCGCCGCCGCCGCGCATCATTTCGTAGTGGAAAAGGAAGTCAGCGGCGGACGCACCCGCTCGCGGCTCTACCCGGTCGCCGGAGAAGGCCGCATCCGGGAACTCGTCCGCATGTTAGGCGGAGGAGGCGAGCAAGCCCGCGCCATGGCCGCCGCGCTTCTCGGCTCCTGACCCGTCTAAAGGTGCGCCGAATTTTCAATCGTCGCAGTGCCATTCAACCAACATCCTCGCCGCAATGATCTGGCCATGGTTGATCTTCATCGCGTTCGTCCTCATCATGCTCGCGCTGGATCTCGGCGTATTTCACCGGAAATCCCATGTCGTCGGCTTCAAGGAATCGCTCGGTTGGTCCGCGTTCTGGATCACGCTTGGCGTCTCGTTTTCAGCGCTGATCTACCACGCCTATCAGGGTCACTGGTTCGGCCTCGGGATGGCCTTGGATCCGCTCGATGGCACGCTCAACGATGGCAGGCTCGCCGCGACCAAATACCTCACCGGCTATGTGGTCGAGAAATCCCTGAGCGTCGACAACATCTTCGTCATCGCGATGGTTTTCAGCGGGCTGGGAGTGCCCGCCCGCTACCAGCACCGCGTGTTGTTCTGGGGCATCCTCGGCGCTCTCGTCCTCCGCGGCGTCATGATCGGACTCGGGGCCACCCTGGTGCACAATTTCCATTGGATTCTTTATCTGTTCGGAGTGTTTCTGATTTTCACCGCCCTGAAGATGCTCTTCATGAAAGAGGAGGAAGTGCATCCGGACGATAACCGGATCGTCGGCTGGATCCGCAAACGCTTCCCCGTCACCCGCGATTTCCACGGCCAGCATTTCATCATCCGCGCCGGCGAAGCTTGGTCGGAGGAACCCGCGGAACCGGGCGATGCGCCCAAAATCGATCCCGCGATCGCCGCGGCCCCTGCCGGGAAGTGGATGCTCACCCCCCTGGCGATCGCATTGATCCTGGTTGAAATCACCGACCTGATTTTCGCGGTCGATTCCATTCCAGCAATCTTCGCCATCACGGCTGACCCCTTCCTGGTTTTCACCAGCAACGTCTTCGCCATCCTCGGCTTGAGGTCGCTCTACTTCGCGCTGGCCGGATTGATCTCCAATTTCCGCTATCTCAAGCCCGCCCTTTCGCTCATTCTGCTGCTGGTCGGCGTCAAGATGCTCACCGCCAAATGGTTGAAAATGTGGCTCGGCGATTCCTTCAATCTAACCGTTCTCGCGGTGATCATCGGCATCCTCGTGACCGGGATCGTCACCTCGATGCTGGTCGGCAAAAAGCCGGAGCCGCTTGAGTAAGCGCGCGCGCCGCGTTCTCCGCCTCGCCCTTCCAGCCGCGCAGTTTCAGCTCGTCAAGGGCGCGGTGCATTCCGGGAATCCACAGCCCTTCCCGCGCCAGTTGCACGCCATCCCGCGCAAACCCGCCGCCCGCCAACGCCCGCTCGGCCAGGTGAAAGCAAAGCCAGGCCCGCCACCGGCGGATCTCCGCCCGCGGCCCGCCCATCCGGCTGGCGAGATGCTGGAAATGCCGCACCGGATTTCCCAGAAACCCTGACCCGCCACCGGCAGCGCGTTCCAGGATCCACCCCAGCGCCCGATACGGTGGAGGAGCCACCTGGAGAACCGATTCCACCGACAGGTCGGCCATCCACGCCTTGTTGATCTGCAGGATGGCCTGCGCCGGCTTTCCCCGTTGCCACAACCACTGCGAATACCGCAGCGCATCCATATAGAATTCCGCCCCCTTCGCTTCACCGTGCCGGCGTGTCACCCAAGGTCCCAGCTCCATCGGTGCCTCCGGCAAATACGGACAAGCCCGGAGCACTCCTGCGGATTCCACCTCGATCGGCACACCTTCCATTGTGGGAAACCAGCATGAATTCCTCGGCGGGCGCCAGCATCAATACGCGCATACCCGCTTATCCCACCCTCACTTTTCCCTCGCCCGCCGCCCTCCTCCGGCGAGGTTGCATTCCAACCGACTGAAGTTTTCCCATGTGCAACCGCCTTCTCACCCTGCTCTCGCTCTTCGCCATCTTCGTCGCTTCGCTGGTCGCCCCCATCGATCTCAAACTCTCGCTCTATATTCTTGCGGGGGTGCTGTTGCTCGGAATTGGAATGTTAATCTCCGCATGGAGAAAGACGCGCTGATTCATCCCGCATCAGTTCTCAACGCGCAATTCATCGCGCTGAACCCGCACTTCAAATGCCGTGTCTCCCGCCACGCTCCGGGCTTGGAGCGAAAGGGTGGATATCGGAGCATCCCAATCGATCTCGATGAGGCCGAATGTCGGCTCCGCATAAGCGACTTTGCTCACGCGGTGCGTGTTCACGGCCGCCGCCCACCCCGCATGCGAGTTGGTCAGCCCGCTCGATGTGAAATCATACTCCGGGTCGCGTGCGTCTCGCCGAATCGTCCGGCACCCCGAAAAAATCCAGCAGGATCTCCGCGGACTCCTCCCGCTTGGGATACCACTTCCCGCCATCGTTGACTCGATAATTGATACTTTCATGGAACCGGCGCGATCGCCGGCCGGTGCGCGGCTTTCCACCGCATCAGCAGATTCGCCCCGACAATCAGCGCCCCACCCGTCACCACCGTGAGCGTCATCGATTCGTTTGCGTAAGGCTGGCCGACGTAGGTTCCTAACAACGAGGGCAGGAACAGCACATAGATCGCGGTGAAAACCGGCTCCATGGTATAGATCAGCCCCGCCTCCGTCGCAGTCACCCGCCGCTGCCAGATGTTCATCAGCAGAAACGCCCCGACCGAGCAAAACACCGAGAGCACCAGCACCAGCGTGAAGGACTCCATCGAGGCGCCCGCCTCCAGCATCGCAGCCGGCCGCGGCGCCGCAATCAGCGCGATGGGAACAAACAGCAGCACGATCGACGCGCACATCACGAACGTGACCGGCACCCCCCGGTTCTCCGCATATCGCCTGTCCTCCAGCGTCAGGATCTGGAATGCGAAAAACAACGCCGCCACCATCGTCCCGGCTTCCCCCCGCCCGATCCGGAAATCGTCCCACCTCAATCCGGCCAATACCGCGCTGCCCGCCATCACCAGCAGCGTCGCGGCCATCACCCGTCCGGTCGGGGCCCGGCGGCTTCGCAATGCCGCCCACAGCGGCAGGATGACGCAGTATCCCTGAGTGAGAAACGCCGAGGTCGACGCATGCGTGTAGGCCAGCGCGTCCGCCTGGATCGCCATTCCCAGACCACCCCAGAATCCGATCACCATCCCCTGCCGCCACTCCAGCGGCGTGGGCAGTCCGCGCCGCCGCATCGCCCACACAAGCAGCAATCCCGCCAAACCGAATCTCGCCGCCTGCAGCCACGCCGCGAGAAACAGCGTCGTCGCTTCCGGCATCCGCGAGGTCTGCTCCATCTGCAGCGCCTTGATCACAGGAAAACTCAATCCCCACAGCAAACACGCGATCGTTAGAAACAGCACTGGCACGCCGCCACCCTACACGCACCGCCAAGCCCGAGCGTACGGGCTTGCTTCTCCTCCGCCCCCTGCCGAATCTGCCGCCCCCATGAGCCGTTTAGAAGGAAAAGTTCTCGTCGCCCAAGGTGGCGGCCCCACCCCCGTCATCAACCAAAGCATCGTCGGCGTCGCCCTCGAAGCCCGCAAATTCAGCCAGGTCACCTCCATCTACGGAGCGGTCCACGGCGTCCGCGGCATCATCGACGAGGACTTTGTCGATCTCACCCGCGAGACCACCCACAACCTCGAGCAGGTCTCGGACACCCCCTCCTCCGCCCTCCTCTCCACCCGCGACAAGCCCGATGAGGAATACTGCCACCGCATGTTCGAGGTCATGCGCGCCCACGACATCCGTTACTTTTTCTACGTCGGCGGAAATGATTCGTCCGACACCGTCCGCATCGTCAACGAGCAGGCGGAAGCCGCAAACTATGAGCTCCGCGCCATCCATATCCCCAAGACCATCGACAACGACCTTGTGGAAAACGACCACTGCCCGGGTTTCGGCTCCGCCGCCCGCTACGTCTCCCAGGCCTTCATGGGCGTGAATCTCGACAACCGCGCGCTGCAGGGCGTCTACATCGGCGTCGTGATGGGCCGCCATGCGGGCTTTCTCACCGCCTCGTCCGCGCTCGGCCGCAAATACGTCGATGACGGACCCCACCTCGTTTACGTGCCCGAACGCGCCTTCGATACCGAGAAATTCCTCGCCGACGTCGACCGCGTTTACTCCCAGCACGGCCTCTGCACCATCGCCGTTTCCGAAGGCATCTCCGACGCGGACGGCACTCCGATGATCACCAAGCTCCTCGGCACCGAGGAGCGGGATTCCCATGGAAACGTGCAACTCTCCGGCACCGGCGCCCTCGGCGACCTCCTTTCCGACTCGATCAAAAAGGCCCTCAACATCAAGCGCGTCCGGTCCGACACCTTCGGTTACCTCCAGCGCTGCTTCATGGGAGTCCGCTCCGATCGCGACGCCCGCGAAGCCCGTGAAGTAGGCGAAAAAGCGGTGCAATACGCCATGTGGGACAACGTCGACGGCTCCGTCGTCATCCGCCGCCCCGTCCTCGACTACAGCGTCGATTACGATCTCGTCCCCATCGCCATGGTCGCAGGGAAAACCCGCCACATGCCCGACAACTTCATCAACGCTGAAGGCAACGGCGTCACCGACGAATTCCTGAACTATTGCCGCCCCCTGCTCGGTGGCGGTCTCCCCGAAGCCCATCGCCTCCGCGCCCCCAGCGTCGCCAAGGTCCTGCATAAATAATTCCTCCGTGGTCCGCCGCCATCGAAAATCCCTCACGAAGGCCGGGGCTCCCACCCCGGCTTTTTTGTGCTTATACCCGCATTCCGCTTCGCCCGTCTCTTCCGCGCATGATATCGCTCTCCCATGCTCCGGATTCCTCTCCTCTTCCTCCTGCTTGCCGGCCACACATTTGCCTGCCTCTGGGATAGCGATACTCTCGCCGAGGAAGCCAAAGGACGGCCCGATGTCGTCAGGATCATCGTCGGTTGGTTCGACCGCTATCCGCCAGAGTATTACCAAATGCGGCTTGATCGTGTTACCAGAGACATCCGATCAAATCCCAACGACCTCGCCCTTTACGACGACGCCGCCGTCGCCTGCGACAGGCTCGGCCGCCCCGGCGAATCCATCGCATGGATGGCCAAAAAGAAGGCCATTCTCGACACCCTTCCGGAAGTGGAAGCCAAAACCCACCGCTACCGCTATCTTGCCAATCTCGGCACCTTCCACGTCCACCGCTGGGTATCGCAGCCGCAGGAAAAGCGTGATGGCGATCTAACGGATCTCCGCGAGGGCGAAAAGCTCATCGCCCAAGCGATCAAGGAAAATCCCGACGCCCATTTCGGCCGGGAGATCTATCAGCTATTGGCCATCCGCTGGCTCCTGTGGGACGGCGTCAGTCCGATCAAAACCCCGCCAGAGACCCATCTGGCCCATGGCAAATTTCACTGGATCGAAACTCCATTCGCCGGACTCGATGAGCTGCACATCGACGGAATCACGGGCCTGATTCACCTAGGTGCGGCATGGGAAAGCACCGATGCCTTCCGCTCCCTCGCTTTGGTTCTGGATTCCGCGAAGATGGCATCCATCGCCGAACTCGCCTACCTGCGAGAAAAGGAACTCCTCCAATTCGGGAAGCACAGCCTTCATCCAATCCCCCTCATCCGGCAAGGAATCGGCCCCGGTTTCTCCCGTTACCTTGAGGACCGAAAGCCTATTCATGCCTACTTCCCGATTGCCCGCGCCGCCGCACAACACCGCAACGCCGGATGGATGGCCTATCAGGAAGAACGCTTCGGCAAAGGCATGCACCCCGACACCCACCCGGACTTCTGGAACGGATGGGTCGAACCCGCCTTTCCTGCGGCACCCGGTCCAACGCTGCAGCAGCGCGTGGAAGGCTTTGCCAGAGGGCGGCCCGGCCTGGCCCTCCTTCTCATTCTCGTCGCCGCGAGCCTGATGGTTCTCTCCATCTACAAAGACATACGGCGCGCCTTCCAGGGCACTACCCCAGGGACATCGGCAAGCGGCTGATCGGAATCACGGGCTACCGAAGGGAGCTCCCCCATGGGGTCATGCTCTAAACTCCGCTTGCCGAAACCTCCAGAAAATGGGCTCATTCCCACATGGAAAAAGCCTCCTACATCCCCAAGACTTGGGATCTGCCCGAATCGATCCGCAGGCGTCTCGGCGAATCGGTCGGCAAACAACGCCTGATGAATGAGGACGGACACATGCTCCTGCTGCTCCATCAGCCCCCCCGTGAGGAAGACAACGAAAAACGGAACGCGATGGCCGTCTGGCGA
>JBBSJY010000095.1:0-15823 GCA_038256845.1 Verrucomicrobiales bacterium
CTTGAGGGGCACCCCGCAATCCGGACAGCTTGGCTTGCAACGGCCGTCACGAAGCATCGCGACTTGCACTCCGACTTTTTCCACTAGAACCTTACCCACGACGCACCCGGCGAACCGGAACAACTCCTTGATGTTGAAAGCGTTCACAGACACAGCACAAGGCCGATGCCAGGTGCGTCACTACCCTAAAACGCAAGCTAACCTGACGGAGACCCGAAAAACAATCCTTCGATGACTGACAAATAATTTCCAACAGGAAGATGAAGGCAGGCATTTTTACTATGAGCACGCGTTTGAGGATGGGGAGCTTCCCCTCCACCCTTCTCTCCATTTTTCTGTTTTACATGGCGCTCGGCGTGCCATTGCGGGCGGACGACGAGCCTGTCCCGCTGACGCCGGACTTCACCGCCGTCGTCGTGAAAGGCGGCGGGCTGTGTCCCCAGCTTCACACTGCGCCGGATGGTGCGTTGCTGGCTTTTGGTTACAATGCCCCGGCCCACACGACGCTGCCGGGCGTTGTGGATTGCTGGGCGAGCACCGATGGCGGCTATCCAAACTCCACGACGGCTACCACATGGGTGCCATCGGCTGGCAAGCACCCGCTGGCCGATGACCATGAAACACCACCACTGGCCCCGCTCCATCGCGCCATCGCTCACGCGGCGCGGGTTTCTCCAGCAAGCTTCCGCAGGCTTCGGATGGCTGGCGTTCAATGGGCTTTTTTCCAGCAGGCCGGTGCCGCACCGCAGTTTCCGCCAAGGCGAAGAACATCATTTTCTGCTTCATGGACGGCGGCCGCTGTTATTAGTGAACCATCACTCCACTCCTCATGAAATCCGCTTCCTCCATTTCCTCCAGATTTATCTTTTTCGCGATTTTCTGGGTCTTCATGTCTGCCGTTACGGTTGGCAGTGCTCAGAATCTTCTGACCAATCCAGGTTTTGAAGGAACGGGTACGGGAAGTATCACCGGCTGGAATGCTGGCGGCGGGACAATATCAGCAAGCGCCGCGCAGAAGCGGTCGGGTTCCTACTCTGGCCTTGATGCTAATCGCACGGCCACCTGGAACTCGATCTACCGAAACCTGCTCCCTCTGGTGTCCCCGGGAAAATCCTATCGCTATTCAGTCTGGGTGCGGCTGGGAACGGGAGCCGCCGCTAATACGAGCCTCGTCATTGCAAAGACCGACGCAAATCCACGCAGTTACACGACTCTCCAGTCTGCGTTGGCATCTTCAACCGGCTGGACTCAGCTTTCGGGGGTTTTCACCTATTCTCCGGGGGGCACGGCAACGGAGTTGATCGCCTATGTAGATTGCGCCACAGCGACTCGCGACGTCTATATGGACGACGCAAGTTTTGAGTTGATGGACAATGTCCTGGTGAACGGCGACTTCGAGAAAGGCACCACGGAGAGTTGGTCTGGCGCTGGTAGTGCCAGCGTCGCCATCAACACCGCGGAAAAGCACAGCGGCACCTATTCAGGATTTGTCAGCGGACGCACCGATAACTGGCACGGGGCCTGGATTAACAATCTCCGCACCACGTTGGTCTCTGGAAAAACCTATCGCGTTTCCGTGTGGGTCAAACCCGCCGGCAACGCGGACCTCAAAGTGCAGTTGACTACCAAGCAGACCAATGATGGAGCCGACGCTTACGGTCCGCTTTTGCAAGAGCGCGTCTGCGCGGCAGGTGAGTGGTCGGAGCTCTCCGGCGGTTTCAAATATGTGAGCAACAACACTTCTGCGTTGAGCGTTTACCTGTATTGCAACGACGACAAGACCAGCAGCTATTACGTGGACGACGCCAAAATCGTGATCGACGAAGTCGCCGTCGATCTTGCTGAGCAAGGGTCTCTCATCACTCAAAAAGCCACCGGATTTCTGCACGGACTCGGAGACATGCAGCCGTCGCAGGCGCACTACGAACCGCTCAAGCCACGCATTCAGCGATTCCCGGCGTTTCTGGGAAGTCCAAACATGCTCGGCGCACCCTCTGGGTTTTCCGCACCCGGATATATGAATCGCCTGAAAGCGGTCGGAGCGCGGCAGCAGATCGTTCTTTCCGACGAATACATGTGGTTCGGCCATCATCTCTCTTGGGGGTGGCCGGGTGACGCTGAACATAATGGGAAAACCTCCTATCAAATCCTCGATGAAAAGATCGATGCCCTGCTAGATTACTCTCTCGCAAACTTCCCGGCTTCCGCAGGCTGGAATATCGAATGGGACATCTGGAATGAGCCAGACCTCACATATTTCTGGGGCCGCTCACAAGCGCAGTTCTTTGCAACCTGGAAACACGCTTATGAGAGAATCCGCGCCAAAGATCCCGGTGCAGTGATCGTCGGTCCGAGCATTGGCTACTTCTCGACGAACGCCGTTCCTTCCGTGTGGGGTGGATGGATCAAGCAGTTCCTTCTCTTTGCAAAGGACCCGGACGGGAACCCTGTCACTAACGACAGCGTCCTGCCCGACATTGTCAGCTGGCACGAAATGGTGAATCCAAAAGAAATCCCCGAGCAGGTGAAAATGATCCGGGGCTTTATGGCTGCCAACGGAATCGCGGATCGCCCGATCGACGTGAACGAATATCAGGGACCGGGTGAAAACTTGATGCTCAGCCCCGGAAATA
The DNA here is from genome assembly GCA_038256845.1 of Verrucomicrobiales bacterium. GTDB lineage: Bacteria > Verrucomicrobiota > Verrucomicrobiia > Verrucomicrobiales > Akkermansiaceae > Luteolibacter. Next base: position 2,634 of record JBBSJY010000095.1, read on the forward strand.
CGGTGCAATTCCTGAGCCAACTCGAAAAGACCGACATCCGCCACGCCATCCGCGCCTGCTGGAACGACAACGATGCCGATGGCAACACGAACGGTCTCTTCCCCGGCAGGCTCGACAACATCATGACCCCGTCGCCTTTCCAACCCCGCGCGGTCTGGCATGTTTACAACTCCTACGCCGGCATGAGTGGTAAGAAAATATCAGTCAGCCAAGGCGGATTCCTCGCTGGATTCGGCGCGGCGGACAACGCGGCGGGTCGCGCGACCCTTCTCGTCGGGAATGATGGAACCCAGGCGTTTACAACGAAGCTGACGATTAACAATCTGTCGCAGCTCGCCGACTTTACCACCGCTGGCAAAGTGCGGGTGCGCATTCGCGAGATCCCGTTTTCTGGCATGAATGCGCTAGTTGCACCCACGGAGGTATCTTCGTCTATCGCAACCCCCTTGAACAACACGCTCGAGGTGCCGCTGAATGTGACCACCCGTGGCGCATACGAGATCACCCTCGAAACAGCAGTTCCTAAAGTTCTCTCCATCACACCGCTTCCCGGAGCGGGCACTTCCGCACTGCAATACCGCGTGATCTTTGATCGTGCCGTGACCGGGTTCGATTCCGCGCAGGACGTTACCATCACGGGCTCCGGGGCAAGCGCGGCATTTGGGAGCATCGTCCCTGAATCTGCTACGAACTATCTGCTAAACCTAATTAACGTCACCGGTTCCGGTAGCTTCACTGTGCAAGTCATCGGAGTTGGGGTGAGCTCTGTGGAGAACGGATTATCCGCCGTGGATTCGGATTCGTCTCCCGCCGTATTCACTTTGCAGACGCCCGTCGTCGGGAGCGGAACCGTCACACGTGCGCCGGACTCTGCCGCGTATCCTTCAGGCACGATCGTTCAGATCACTCCCCTTCCAGCCGACGGTTACAAGCTGGCGAGTTGGAGTGACGGCGCTACGGGTTCCGCGAACCCACTCAGCGTTTCCATTACTGCCGCGACATCAGTCACCGGGACATTCGCCACAAACCCCGCGGTTTACAGCGGCTGGTCTATCGAGAAATTTGGTTCTGTGCAAAGCATGAGTGCCGATAATGACGCCGACGGTGCCTCGAACTTGATCGAGTATGCATTGGCGATGGACCCGACTGCTCCGGACTCCTTCAATCTCCCGGCCGCCAGCCTCGCTCCAGATGGGCATTTGCGGCTGACCTATCGTCGAAACGTTCTAGCCACCGATCTTGTCTATGCCGTCCAGAATGCAACTGGATTGGCTAATTGGGAGGCACTGGTGAACCCGACTGTCGAAGACTTGGGCACCGCAAACAACGTTCAGACTCTTCGCGTCACTGATCCAAATCTGCCCCTCATCAAAGGGTTCTTGCGTCTGCACATCACCCGTTCTCAACAGTCTTTATGAAAATGACAGCAGCCGTTTTCTGAGTCGGCGATGCCATGAAACGCACGCCATCAGAAAACAAACTTATTAAACTTATTGTCGCTTTCCTTGCATTGGTGGCTGGCTTGGCAACAAGCAGCATCGCCGCTGAATCTCTTAACGGCCGCGACTATGGGGCGGCGGGGGATGACAAAGCGGATGACACCGTTGCTTTCCAAACCCGCTGGATGCCTCCGGCAAAGCGGGCGGCGGCATCGTGACGGTGCCGACGGGCAACTATCGCATCAATGGGACGGGCTGCGACACCATCAGCTCCGGCTGGAAAAACGCGCTGGTGAATGAACAAGCCTACAAATCGTTCCTCGGCGTGGCCAGGATGATGGAGAACATCGGCGAGAAGCTCTGGCAAAGAACTACCGCCAGCGGGCAGTGCGGCTGCGCCGCGCTTACAACAAGACTTTCTACGATTCGGAGAAGGACCGCTATATCTGGTGGATAGCCAAAGACGGGAAGCGTCACGACTATGCGAACCCGCTCATCCAGGCGAACACCGTGCTCTACGGCATCGCCGAATGTCTGGGAGCAAGACACCGGCCTCAAACGCGGAGACAATGACGTGATGCAGGCATTGTGGGATGCGCTCGATGCCCCCGGGTATCGCGACACTGCGAAAGGCAAAACCGTGGACTACATGGATGCGAAAAGCGGCAACTACACCGGCCTGTATTGGGGCATCCCCGGCAATCTCGAAGACGTGCCCGATGCCTACAACTTCCATAACTACGGCGCGCACGAATTTCCCTACTACTGCAACGGCTGCATCTTCCCGTCGGACACCGTGACGACCATCACCGCATTCGCAAAAGCGGGCATGAAGGACAAGGCCGCACTCATCCAGCAGCAGACTTTCAAGCGTCAGCACGAAGGCATTTTCCCCAACGGCAGCGGCTTCTACATGGGCGTCGTGAATGGCGCGGAACCCGCCTATTCCATCCTGAAATGGGACGGCACCCCGACCGACTACGAAGGCATCATTTCCCGCGACTGCTCCTTCCTCCAAACCGCCATGCTCACCGACGATCCGGCGCGCAAGCTTTTCGACGAAGCGAAAGCCCTGAAACCCTGAATACATCGCTCCCTAAACTCCATGAACATCTCGCTCAACCGACATCTCTCCCGCCGCACTTTCCTGCGCGGCGCGGGCATCACGCTTCGCGCTGCCGTTTCTCGATGCGATGCGGCCCGTGTTTGGCGCTGCCGCCGCGGTGGCGAAGCCGCGCCGCATGGTCTGCATCCAGACGAACATGGGAATCATGCCGGAGTTTTTTTCCCGGAGAAAGCAGGCGCTGATTACGCGGTGACTCCGTATCTCGAACGGCTCGCAGCGCATCGCGGGCAGCTCACGGTGCTCAGCGGTGTGCGCCATCCGGGCGTCGCGGGCGGGCATGTGGCGGAGAAATGTTTCATCACCGGCACGCCGCATCCCGACCGCGGCGGAATTCGGAACGGGGTGTCGCTCGACCAATTCGCCGCCGAACAGATCGGGAATCAGACGCGCTATCCGTCGCTTGTGCTGGCCATGAGCAACGAAGGCGGCACGCTCAGTTACACGCGCAGCGGCGCGCCCATGAATGGGGTCGATCCCCGCATTTCGCGGTGGTTTGGGGCGGGTCGGCATCTGGGCCGGCGCGGGCCGCGGGGACGCTCGTCGGGTGGCTTCATTCCTCGCTTCCTACAGGGTCTTCTCCCGCTCTTCAAGCTCCTTCGCCATGGCCGGTCCCGGCGTCCCGGCGGGCGGTGCCTGCAAGGCGGCTCACCGGATTCGCCTTGCCCATCGCGAGACGCTCCGCGATCCAGCCGGACGGCGCCACCGTCCGCCCGGGCAATAAACGAGCCAGCAGAACTTTCGGCCGGTTGCCCTTCGGCAGCGCGTGCAAAGCCTCCGCACCCCCGCGGCAGCTCCAGCCCCGGAGAATCCTCCCGCACCTGACGCTCCGCCTCTTTCAGGCTCCCGTCCCGGGCCGCACCGCCGCTGACCTTCTCCTTCCGGGCGGAGGCTACAGCGGCCGCCCGTATGATGGGAACGCAACAACCCGCTCCCGCCGGGGCGGGAGCGGGTTGTTGCGAACCGTCCCGGGAAATCGGGCCGCCAATGGGGAATGACTCACTCCTCCGTCACCCCGGCGCGGAGGAATCCGCTGCCGGGAAGACCGCTGGAGGCATTCAGGCGGAATGTCTTGAACTCGTATCCCGCCTTTGCGGTGCCGGCGCCGAGATGGGGAGTCACCTCGCTGACCGGGCTGCCGAAGGTGGCGAGATCTTCCGAACCTTCGATCCGGTAGCTCACTCCTTCCTGCGTGGCGACCATGGCCGGTCCTGACTGGGAGAAAGTCGCGCCGGACAGGACTTCCACGGTCAGCGTCAGGTCGCCCTGGCTATTTCCGGTCGCGTCCGACGTGCGGGTGAATCGCCGGCCGTTGTCGCCGGCGCTGGCCGGGTTGCCGCCGAATGCGAATTCCTGCAGGTTGGTGAACCCGTCCCGTTCAGGATCGGCCGCCGGAGCGCGGTCTGCTTCCACCGGGATCTGCGCGGCGAATTGGGCGATCCAGTCCGCAAAGCCGGAATCACCGCCAGTTCCGGCCGTGATGGCCGTGACGCTGCCATCGATACCAATGCCAATGGTGGTGACGTAGGTGCCGCCACCCACCACTCCTGTGGGGTTGGCACCGGTGTTCGTTGCGAGAACTCGCTGGACATCGACATAGGTCGCGGAGCCTCCCTTCCCAAAGGTCTGCTGGATGTTCGCAAAGGTACTGAATGCTGCGCCGGGAGTGGGATTGAAATTCGACCAGCTATTGTTGTAGGCCACGGTGGCGTTCGGGTCCGTGCTATCGAGGATCGCCGATCCATCCGGCTCCGCCTTGAATCCGCCGATCACCCCGGAGTTGTCGTCCACGTTTCTGAAGACGTTCTCCATGGAAGAGACATCATTTGCAGCGGTGCCAAGGGCCGAGCTGCCGAATGTTCCCGCGGGGATCAGGAATCCGGATCCGGGAGAAGCCGCGGCGCTGGAGACATAGATGGTCCGTGACGGATCCCCATTGACGGGGGCGCGTGAGCCGATGCCGCTAGTCGGATTCTGGTTCAGATTGCCGATGACCCCGAAGTAAACATCGGCCCGTTCGTACCAGTTGGCGCCGAACACCGTCGCGAGCGTGGCACCGATATTTCCAAGCGTGCCCTGATTGCCGTTGTCGCGCAGTGCGGTTCCCGAACCCACGTTGAAAAAAACGTTCTGGGCGGAACCGGTGCCGCTGACAGCTTGGATTCCGATGACCAGGTCACCATCGGTGAAAAGGAAGTTTTCGGCATGGGCAGTGACCGAGGCGCACGCGAGAACGGCGGTACTGAGCAAAAGGCGGCGGATAGTGATTCTCATAGCTTCTCGTTATTAAATGAATAGGGTAAACGGGTGACGATGGCGTAAGATTGGGCTCGCGGTCCTAACTCCTCAAAGAGGCTTAAGTGACGCTTTCGTCACCTGTCCTTCCTCAAAAAGACTGAACCGACTGTCACTGATCATTCCAACCCGGAAGTTCGGGCCAGATGATGGGCTTCGATATGGTGGCGGCTCCACGCGCGGGCTCCGTAACGCTGGCGGAACAACCGGTCGCTTGCGGTCACCGCGTCAGCCCAGGATTGCTGATAGATCATTGAGGATGGATCCGGGTCCGACCGCACGATCTCGTCCACCAATTCCTCGGCGGCCTTTTGAATTTCTTCCTGCTGTGAGGTAGTCAGGTCGGACAGGTCGCTGCTTTCCACCCATACCGCAGCTTGCGGATATGGGTCAGGGGCCGCCCATCCGGCGGATCTGGCGGCGGTTTTTCCAGATCTTCTCACGGACTTGGTCGAGGGAAACGGAGCCGCGCGATCGCGGTCATCCCTTACGACTTTCCTCGCGGTGGGGCCCGAACGATCGTTCCGAACTTCCCCATTCCTGCCGGACAGCCGGCTGGCAGCCGCTGGCGAACGTTCCGTCCGGGGGCGCTCAACCCCCTGTCCGGTTCCCTTTCGCGGATCTGCGACAGGAGCGGCAGCGGCGTGCGGCGTTTTGTCGGAACCGGGCGATTGCAGCGCGAACCACGCCGCCACCGGAACCGCCGCAAGGACGGCCAGGGCCATTTTGCGTGACACATTCATAAAGCAAAACCAGGTGCCGGCATCGAGCCGGCACCTGGAGAGTGGGTTGAAGGGATGGATTACTCGCCCTGCGGTTGGATAATGCCACCGTCGCCACCGATGCGGTCGACATTCATGTCCGGGATCGGAATGCCGGCCGTACCCATGTTGGCGGGGATGATGGTGCGGAGTGCGGTATCGAAGGACAGTTCCTGGGCGGTGAAGTCGGGAGCCAGGTAAAACTGCTGATAGCCCCAAAGGGAGTAGGCGCCGTTTTTCACGTTTTCTTCCGAGTAGCGGACGCCGTTGTAGGTCATGGGGATGGCACCTTCGCCACCGGAGACCGAACCATCCACCGGGTTGTAACCGGTGGCCGCGAGTGCGTCCGAAACGGTGAGGTAGCTGCAGAAAACAGCATCCACCGGCTCGCCGCCGAAGCTGAGATCCGTGCGGGGACGGGTGAGAAGGTCGCGCACTCCGGAGTTGCTGGAGTTGCCACCGTTGCCGAACTCGGAAATCGCGCCCAAGCTGGCGGTCGGATAGGGATCGGTGCGGCTGCCGGTGAAAGCGGCGTTGAACTGGACCACGTTTCTGAACGCTCCGTATTGGGTTTCCGCGAGGATGGTGGCGCGGGTTCCCGAACCATTGTTGCGCCCGGTCGCGAGCACGGTGGTGTCGCTCGGCGCACCGGTGAAGAAGCTGGCGCTCACCTGGCCGGTGGACCAGAGAAGCTCATGCACCTGGTCGGTCATGTTGGTCATGCCGGCCGGGGCACCTTCGCCGGCGATGAACATGAAGGGCACCACGCCGACAGGACCGCCGGCGAGCGGAGCGTTCGGCCGCTGGGAGAGAAGCTGATCGACATCCGAGAAGGACCAGCGCGGAACCCGTGTTTCGAAGACGGATGGATCCGGGGAAGCGCCGCCGGGAACGTTGGTTCCCGCCGTGCTGGTCACGGTGTCCGTCTTGAGCACCTGGACGGGATTCTGATCGGCGAGGTCAAGGATTCCTTGGGTGGAGCCGGACCACGAAGTCACCACGATGTAGGGCTGGCCGTTGAGGTTTCCTTTGAAGATCACGCGGTTGGAGCCACCGAGGCCCTGGGTGCCAGTGAAGGCGTATTCGGTCACTCCCGGTCCGCCGAGAAGCGTCAGAATCGAGTTGTTAGCCGCGGCGCGGAATGCCGTGGCACCGGTGATGGTGACGATGGTTTGGGCCGACACGGCGGATGCCATGGCCACGATGCTGAAGATAAGTGCTGATGTAAGTTTCATGATGTTGTTTGGGTTGGAGCTTGGTAGGTTATTGATGAAGGATCAGGCGGCCTGGCGGCGGCGGCGAAGGGATAGGGCGGCACCCGCGGCCACTAGCAGCAAGCTCGCGGAGGGTTCGGGGATTGCGGAGATCTCGCCGGTGTTGCTGATGCCGATGGTTCCCTCATAGGTGCCACCTCCGACGATGCCGGTAGGATTGGCTCCGGTGTTGGTCGCGAGGACCCGCTGGATGTCCACGTATGTCGTATCGCCCGCTTTGCCGAAGCTTTGCTGGATGCCGCCGGTGAAGGTGTTGAAAGAGGCGCCGGGCGTCGGATTGTAATTGCTCCAACTGTTCTGCCATTCGACGGGCTGGGTCGTCTCGTCGAGGACGGCCGCACCGGAAGCGAGTTCCGTGAGACTGGGGAAAATCCCCTCCATGGAAGAGACGCTGTTACCGGCCGTTCCCAAAGCGGAGCTGCTGTAGGTGGCACCGGGGATGAGCAAGGCGGCTCCCGGGACTGAGGTGGCGGACGAAAGATAGAAAGTGCGGGACGGATCTCCGTCCACCGGATCACGGGAGCCGATGCCGCTCGTCGGGTTCTGGTTGAAATTGCCGACGACGCCGAAGAACAGGTCGCTGCGATCGTACCAGTTCGAACCATAGGTCAAGGAAAGCGTGGCGCCGACATTACCGACGGTACCTTGATTCGCACCATCCCGGAAGCCGGTGCCGGATCCGAGATTGAAGAACACGTTCTTGTCCGAGCCGGTCCCGGAGGTGGCCTGGAAGGCGAGGATCAGATCGCCGTTGTTAAAGGTCAATGCCGCCATCGCGGAGGAACCGGCCATTGCGATTCCCGCCCCTAGAGCGATGAATGTTTTAGATAATTGTTTCATGGATTGTTCTATTTGTGAGGGAAATGGAGCGATGCGTGTGAAGTGCGCCGTTCCGCGACATCGATATGGAACCCGGGTGAAATCCAAAGGGAAACTCGGTTACACTCCCGTCACTGTACTCCGCTCGTTCCCATCGTCGCGGAGGAGGGCAGGGTCGAACTTCTCCCGACAAAGCTCGCGATGCAGTCTTCCGCCTGTCGCTTCTGACGGTCCGTGAGGATCGGCGCGAGATCTTTGAGCAACATTTGCGCGGTGACCTCGCCCTGCATGGCCGAGAGCTTCAGCCATTTGTAGGCGAGCACCGGGTCTTTGCCGTCGGGATTCCCATAGCGGAACATTCTTCCGAGGTTGCTTTGCGCCTTGGCGTCGCCTTGTTCGGCAGCCAGCCGGAACCATTGCCTGGCGAGGGCGGGATCCGGCTTCGTCGCCTGGCCGAACTCGAACATGGTTCCCAGGACATTTTGCGCCCACGGATCTCCGGCCACGGCGGCGGCCTTCACATGCGGCAGTGCCTTTGCATGATCGGGACTAATCCCGGGCGCGCCGAGATAGTACCGATTCGCGAGTTTCAGGCGGGCGTGGCTGAAATTTTGCGCGGCCGCCTGTTCATACCAATCCAGCGCCGCCGCCATATCCCGCGGCACGCCGCGGCCCGTTTCGAGCATCCCGCCGTAGTTGAAGCGGGCGCTGGCGAGCCCCGATTCCGCCGCCTCGCGCAACCATCTAACAGCCTCTCGATCGTTGCGCGGTCCGCCGAGACCTTCGGCAAGCATAAAGCCCAACAACCCCTTCCCCTCGGCGGACCCGAATTCCGCCGCGGCTTGGAATAGCCCGCGGGCTTTGGCCGGATCCTTATCATTCCCTTCGCCGTTGAGATAGGAATTCCCGCGCTCCACCAACACGGAGGATTCCTCTTCCATATGGAGAACCGCCGGCATTGCAGCGATCTCCTCCGCGTGGCTCGGGGATAGCTGGGCAACGCAGAGGACAAGCGGAATGCCCAAGCTCCGGATGGCAATCCATTTCCTGATCGATGGATCTTTTTCACTCATCCTCATCCTCATTTTCTTCATCTTCATCTTCATCTTCATTTTCCTCATCCTCATCCTCATCCTCATCCTCATCCTCATCCTCATCCTCATCCTCATCCTCATCCTCATCTTCCTCCTCAGTGTCCGCGGCACCGCCGTAGCCGATGACTTCCACAGTGAAGAGCGATAGGACTTCGGAGGCTGCCTCCTCGGACGGAGTTTCCTGTTCCGGCGCGGTGGTGGGGGTCGTGGCGGTGCTTGCCGCGGCGGTTGTCGAGGCGGCGGAAACGGCGGCCACGCTCGGGGCGGCCACGGCAGCGGCGCCTCCAGTGCTCGTTCCGCCCGCGGCGATGTTGCCGGCGTTTACCACCTGAGTAGCGGCAAGGTTGATGTTTCCGGTAACGCGGATGCCACCTTCACCGGCATCGATGATGCCGGAGGGGGCGATCAGATCGACATCGCCGGGTGCTACGCCTGCGACCGTCGCGAGCACACCGATTCCGCCGCCGGTCGCCAAGCCGGCAAGGTCGGTCTCCACCGAGGCGCTTTGCGGATCGATCACGACACGGGTGGGCGGCGCGGACTGGATCGTGCGGGACGAGGAACCGGCCGCGATGTCGCCATTGGAGGACCAGATGATCGCATCGCCACCGCGGAGGGTGAAGATCCGTCCAATGCCGATATCGACATTGAGGTCGGTGAAAATGGATACACTGCCGCCCGATTCCGTAATGATTCCCGGAGGTGCCAGCGGGTTGCCGACGGTGGTGTTGGCCATGGCCAGGCCGCCGCCGGGAGCGACGATCGATATATTTCCGCCGCTGCGGGTGCGGACATCCCGTCCCTGGGTGAGGATCTCACCTCCCCATGTCATGCCGGGATCGAAGAGGGTGGCGATGGCGAGCTGGCCATTGTCATAGTTCCTGAAACCGGGGCTCTCCGGGTTGTTGGAATCGCGGCCAGCATTCCGGAGGATGCGATAGAAAACCTCGAGCGCGAGGAGCGCCTGGCTCTCCGGCGTTTCCATCGGGAAATTGATGCCCGGGGCGATTTCATCAAGGAGGAGCTGCCCGTCCGGCGTGAGGACGAAGGTGCTGATGAAGGTTTCTAGATCCATCGCGCCCGCTGAAAGGCCGGTGGCGGGGCCGATGCCGGCGGCGACGACGAGGTCGGCTCCGGCGGCGGTTAGAAACGGATTGCGGAGGTTTCCGATGCTGGTGACGCCGGTGCCGGTGCCGTCCGCGTTGTTGGGTCCGGTGCCGAGGTCGAGGTTGCGGCCGGCGAGGACTTCGAGAGTTCCAGGGCCGGAGATCTGGAGATCACCGGCGCGCGGATTCTCGTTACGCGCGACGCCGTTGCCGGTGGCGGTGGCAGCCACGCGCGACTGGCTGGAGGCATTGTAGGCGATGATGTCCCGGCCCGCGGAAACGACGCTGCGATCGGCGGCAGCCAGATTCTGGAGGTAGAATGTGATGTCCACCAGATCGCGGGCGGCGTGGATCCGCGCTTGTTTCGGCGTGAAAAGTCCCAGGCCCGAAACATCACCGTCCATGGCATAGACGCGGACCGGTTTGCCGTCATCGCGGTGTAGCAGTCCCGGCGCGTGGCGCGCCTGCTTGGCTTGGATCACGCCATTGATGCCGGTGAACGAGCCGGACTCGCTGAATGCGGCGACGAGTGGTCTGAACAACTCCACCAGGTTGCCGCTGTTCGAGGAAACCGTGGTACCCTCGGAGAGAGGCGCGAGAGGCGATGGCAGCGACTCGGGATTTGCATCCGAGAGATTCAGCGTCGCGGCGGACCAGACGAGGGTGCTGCGTCCGGCGATCAGGTTGTCGCTCAGGCCGATCGGCTGAAGCGCCGAGATGCCCGTGGCGGAGAGCAGCTCGAGCTGGCCGGTGCGCGAGGGAAACAGCGTGGCGTCTCCCGCGAGATTGAGACTGCCGGAAAAGGCCGTGATCGCGATGCTGGGCGCGGCCAGCGAAAGCAGCGGTCCCGAGTACGAAACGATGCTCGATTCCGCGAGGCGCAGCCATGGCTGTGACCATGCGGTGGAGTTATTGCTGTTGGTTAGCAGGCTCTGGCTGGTCAGCCATTTGCCAAGGATCGACTCCGGGCCGGCGCCATCCGGCAGCGTCAATGAATTGCGCCAGGTGATATCTCCTCCGAGCGACGCCACGGAAACGCCGGCGTTTTCCGCGAAGGTGGAGAAATAGGTCTTATACCAAAACTTGTTGTTTACACCCTGCGGCAGCAGAAACGGGTTGGATGCCGGCCCGAGGAGCACGTCGCCGCGGGCGGAGACATCGAAGCTCGACTTGCCGAGGAAGAGCGCGGTCGGCATCCAGGTCAGCGGGTCGAATTGCGCGGCGGCGGGATTGTTGAGGTTCGCGGTGAGACCGAAGGAGGGGGAGCGGGTGGCATTGGTGGTGATGCTGCCACCGGCGTCCAGCGAGCCGCTGCCCCGCTCGACATAATAGACACCGCCGCTGATATCATTGCCGACCCGGACGACGAGGTCGCCGCCGCCGAGTTCGAGAAATGTGGAGGCGTTCGGCGTCCCCTGCGGCGCGCGGGCGTTGGTGGGGATCACCGCGTCCACATTGCGGACATCGCTGCCCGCGGTGAGGGTGACATTGCCGCCACCGAGCGCGCCGACACTTTGGAAGAAGTTGCTGAAATCGACCCACCAGGTAGTGGAGGCGGCGGGATCGGTGGTGGCCGTGAACCCGCTGCCGATCCGGATGCTGCCGAAGGCTCCGTCCGATCCGAGGGAGCCGCGGCGGTGGAGCCAGTTGTTGGGAAGCTGCCGCGAGGAATCGTCGATCAGGCCGGAGTTGTTGCGGGTTTTCCGCTCGATGCTCCCACCGGCATGGATCGTGATGTTTCCGCCCGCCATGCTGTATTGGGCCGGGTAGTTTTGCTGGACGGCCCCAAGTCCGGATTGCGCGACGTTGCGGTTCAGGATCGGGACGATGAAATCGCCCGCGGCCCGGACCGATCCGGCATCCGCCACCTGGGTTCCGGCGGTGTAGATCGAGGCGAAGGGATTGAGGAGGCGGACGGTGCGGCCGGTGTGGATGTCGATGTCGCCCGAGCCGGTGCGGATGACTTGGAAGGCGTTTCCGATGATCGAGGCGGTGGTGGCGCTCTGGCCGCCGGTGGCGGTGGCGGCGCCGGTGTTTTTCCCGAGTTCGAGCAGGCCGGTCTCCGGAGCGAGACGGTCAGCAGCGAGGACTTCCCGGAAATTCGCCGCGGAGAAGTCGGCGCCGGCGGTGAGGCGGTAGGACCACGATTGGGAGTTGGCGGGGAGCAGCGGATTGAAGCCCACCAGCGGCGCAAGCCAAAGGCTGCTGCCGCCGGAGAAGCCGTCGCTGAGGGCATTGAAGAATGCGAGGTTTTCCGCGGCGCGGAAGGTCAGGGTTCCGGCCACTCCGAGGGGACCGAAGCGGAACGACGAGAGATCCCAATCCGCGCTGGCGGTGGAACTGGCGGAGCCGAGGGTGAGGCTGCCGCTGCGGTTGATGACTTCCGCGCCGGGCGTGAGGATCAGGCCGAGCGCGGAATTTCCGCCGCTGAGGCGATCCATCATGGCGGTGTAGCCCGCGGTCGTGGTGCCGGCCGTTCCAAGGAATGCGGTGGAGTCATTGCGGATGGAATTCTGGACGGCGGTGGTGATCGCTCCGTTGCCGGTGAGATCGTAGAGCCGGTAGCCCTCGACGGTGATGGCGGAGGCTCCCGTGATGGCACTGGCGATGGTCTCGATGCGGACGTCGTCGTTGGCGGCGGTGCGTGGCGCGCGGAGATGGAGCTTGCCGGAGAATTTCCCTTCGCTGGCACTGGTGGCGGTTAGGGCGGCGACGGAAAGGTCGATGGAAGAACCAGCGCGGAGATCGAGCCGGGCGGCGCTGTCGATGATGCCATCGTTATGGGCGCCGGCTTCAAGGGTGACGGAGCCGCCTTTTCCGGCAGCGTCGAAAGTGGCGGCGGAGGCGTCGAGGAGAGAGCCGCTTTCGAGGGTCAGGTTCTTGTGGGCGGTGAGGTGGATGGATCCAATAGGTCCTATCCGTCCTATAGGACCTATGGTGGAGGCATCAATCGTGCCGGTAACGGAAATAGATCCCTGATCCGCCGAAACCCGATAAATCGAGGAAACGGCGTCACCATCGACCAAGACGTCGCCGCTGCGGAAACGGAAATCGCGGGAGCGGGTGAATTGGCCGGCATTGAGAACGGCATCGAGAGCGGCAAGGCTGCCGCCTGCGATAGTGGCGGAATCGAGCGAGAAGCCGCCTTTCGCAAAAGCCGCTCCGGCGCTGGCCCGGATGGCGCCGGCGAGATCCAGGCTGCCGAGCGGGGTGGCCACGTTGATCCGGCCCGCATTTCCGCCGGCGGCGGGAGCGGAGACATCGAGGATGGCCGATTCC
>JBBSJY010000096.1:0-15694 GCA_038256845.1 Verrucomicrobiales bacterium
GCTCGCGCCGCCACCTCCAAGCCGTCGTCTCCCTGTGCTCCGCCCTGGTTGATCCGCACGTTGCCATCCAGAAGCGTGAGCGACGAAGAGTTCTCGGAAACGGTTTCCCAGATGGCCATTTGCACCGCTGCGGCTTCCACATCGGTCCGGCCCGAAGCCCAGAAGCCGCCGACCAAGCGGGCGATCACATCCCGGTCCTCAAGGGTGGACGGATCCTGAATGGTATAGATCACGGCACCTCCGACGTGAACGTCACTTTCTGGCTCCACGCAGAAGCCATCGAACTCGGAGAAAACATACAGTCCCACTCTGTAGTTCCCAAAGGCGCTGCCATCGAGCGTGACGCTGAGTGGAAACTCCGGAGGAATTCTCTCCAGCGTGGTGGAAAAGGAGTTGGAACGCGCGGTCGCGGATGCCGATAGCAATGCCGCATACCCTGCCGCAACCAGGAGTAGTCTGAATCTTTTCATGGGGGAGGGCGAAAAGATGAATCGCCCCGATCCGATGGGAAGAAAGACCTCTCACGTGATCGCGGGACCCGCCCAGATGATAATTAATTCTCTCATTTCAAGCGATATACAGAACTCATGACTCTTCCTCATGGAGATATCCGAAGTCCGCGTACTATCAATGCTGCCGTAACAACCTGCCCGGTTTCTGTTAGAATTTCCGCAACACCGTGTCGAGCCGTCGCCGTTCATCGAGCTCCGGATGATCGAGGGTGAAGTGCAGTCCGCGGGATTCCTTCCGCATCCCCGCGCATTCCACGATCAGGCTCGCAGCGGCGACCAGGTTCCGGAGCTCCAGAATGTCCGGATTCACCCGGTGTCCCCAGTAGAACTCCTTGACCTCCTTCTTCAGATTGCGGAGCCGGGCGGCCGCACGGCGCAGCCGGTTGTCGGTGCGCACGATCGAGACGTAGTCCCACATCAGGCGGCGAAGCTCGTCCCAGTTGTGATAGATCACCACCAGCTCGTCCGGTTCCGCCGTGTCGCCGTGCTCCCATTCCGGGATTGGCGGCGCCGGCGGCATCGACTTCCCGAGCGGATGCACGCGCAGCATTTCACCCAGGGCACGGCGTCCCACCACGTTTCCTTCCAACAGCGAGTTTGATGCCAACCGGTTCGCGCCGTGCAAGCCGGTGCAGGCCGACTCGCCCACCGCGTAAAGACCCGTGACGGTCGTCTTTCCGTTCACATCCGTCATCACGCCGCCGCATTGGTAGTGCGCCGCAGGCACCACCGGGATCGGCTGGGTTTCACAGTCCAACCCGAACTTCAGCAAGGTCTCGTGAATGTAAGGAAACCGCTCCCGCATGAAACCCGGCGGTTTGTGCGTCACGTCGAGGTACACACATGCCGCTCCGGTCCGTTTGATTTCCCGGTCGATCGCCCTCGCCACGATGTCCCGCGGCGCGAGCGAACCCCGCGGATCGATCTCTTTGGTGAAATCCTCACCCTTCGAATTGATCAGCACGCCGCCCTCGCCGCGCACCGCCTCGCTCACCAGGAAGGATCGCGCCTCCGGCCCGGTCGCCCCCGGATTGTAAAAGCACGTCGGGTGGAACTGGATGAACTCCATGTTTCCCACCGACGCCCCCGCCCGCCAGCCCAGAGCCACTCCGTCTCCCGTCGCCGAGTCCGGATTGGTCGTGTACAGATAGACCTTGCCGCAGCCGCCCGCCGCCAACACCACCCGGTCCGACCGGAAAACCTTCACCTCTCCGCTCGCCGTTTCCAAAACGTAGGCCCCCAGCACCCGGTCATCCGCCACCGTTCCCATCTTGGCCGCGGTGATCAGATCGATTACGAAATGATCCTCCAGCAGGACCAGGTTGGGCGTTCTCCGCGCCGCCTCCACCAGCGCCCTTGCGATCTCCCGCCCGGTCGTATCCCGCGCGTGGAGGATCCGCCGGTGCGAGTGCCCCCCCTCTCTTCCCAGCAAATAATCGTCGTTGGTCCGATCGAACCGCACCCCATACGCCGCCAGATCCTCGATCGCATCCGCTCCGCCGGCCACGATCGCCCGCACCACCGTCTCGTCGCACAAGCCGGCCCCGGCATCCAAGGTATCGGCCACGTGGCGCTCCACCGAATCCCCCTCGTCCCGCAGCCCCTCGGGCAAAACCGAAGCGATCCCCCCTTGGGCCCACGCCGTGTTCGATTCGAATGCCGATCCTTTCGCCAGAACCACCACCGACCCGTGCTTTGCCGCTCTCAACGCAAACGAAAGCCCGGCAATCCCGGAGCCTATCACCAGAAAATCAGCGGTCATCGGGGCGGAGCATGGACGCCGGTCCGCCGTGTGAAAGGGAAATTTGCACCCCCGCCGCCTTGACCCCGCCGCCCGTTCGCGCCACGCCTCACGCATGAGCTTCTTCATCACCGGCACCGACACCGGCGTCGGCAAAACCTACGTCGCCCGCCTCATCCTCGCCGCCTTGCGTGAAAACGACCGCGATGCCGTCGGCTACAAGCCCATCTCCTGCGGCGACCGTGACGACGCCACCCTTCTCGCCACCGCCTCCGGGGGGCTCCCCCTGGACGAGATCAATCCCGTCCACTTCGCGGCACCCCTCTCCCCCTATGTCGCCGCCCTTCTCGAAGGCCGGTCCACCGATCCCTCCGTCCTGATCGATGGCTTCAGGCAACTCGCGGAGAAACACGGAACCGTCCTCGTCGAAGGGGCCGGCGGTTGGGAGGTTCCCATCGCCCCGGACTATCGCATGTCCGATCTCGCCGCAGGTCTCGCCCTGCCCGTCATTCTCGTCGCCGCCAACCGTCTCGGCGCGCTCAACCACATCCTCCTCACGGTCGCCGCCATCCGGGCCAAGGGTCTCACCTGCGCCGGCATCGTCCTCAACCAGCTCGGCGACGAACTCGACACCGCCATGATCACCAACAAGGGGGTCCTGGAGGATCTCGTCGGCATCCCGCTCCTCGATCACATCATCCACGGCCAGGATTCCCTCGAGCCCGGGCCTTACCTCTCCCTCTGATTTGCCCAACCCGCCCCCGCTGGCTTCGGAGGGGAAGATACCCGGAGCCAGCGGATTGGTTACCGAGGGGGGAATTGTGCTGTCATTCCCAACGGTCGCGAAATAGTCCTATCTTCCCTTCGCGACCCTCCCATTACGTGATCGCGGACTGATTTTTTCACCCGACCATGCCCGCCAAAAATTTCCATGTCCGCCAAGCCGCCGTCTCCGCCCTGCGCGCCTGGGCCAAGGGCCAGGACTACGCCGAATCCCTCATCGAGCGCCACGCGCAGCGGCGGAAACTGAGCGCCGCGGACCGCGGCTTGCTGCAGGCGATCCTCTTTGGCGTCCTCCGCCACCGGCGCTTGCTCGACCACTGGATCGGCATCCTCCGCCAAGGGAAAATCGACGCCGAGACACGCGACATCCTCCGCGTCGGGCTGTGCCAGATTCTCATTCTCGGCATTCCGGAACACGCCGCGGTTAATGAGACCGTCGAGGCCGGCAAGGCCAGCGTCCGTTCGCTGATCAACGCCGTTCTACGCCGCGCCATTCTCTCCCGCAAACGCCTTCTGGACGAAATCCCCGATCTCCCCCCCGCCGTCGCCTCCTCGCATCCCGATTGGCTCTACAACCGCTGGCGCCACGCCTTCGGCAAATCCGAAGTCATCGAACTCATGGACTGGGACAACCAGCCTGCCTCCACTTTTTTCCGGCTCAATCCCCTTGCCCCCACCCCCTCGGACATCCCCGGCACTCCCGTCGAACACTCACCGGACTACTACCTTCTCGAAGGCTCCCTTCCCACCGCTCTCCTCGCTTCCGGTTCCCTCTACATTCAAGACCCCGCCACCCGCCACTCGGTCGATTTGCTCGACCCGAAACCGGGTGAATCCGTCTTGGACGCCTGCGCCGCTCCGGGGGGCAAAGCCTTTCTGATCGCCGCAGCGATGGGATCCGCCGAGACCCTCCTCTGCACCGATTCCAACGAAAAACGGCTTCCCCGTCTCAAGGAAAACCTGGCCCGCCTCCATGCCGGCGCCGCCCGGATCGAGTGCCACGACTGGACCCATGCCGCCCCTTCCAACTGGCTCTCCGCCTTCGACGCGATCCTGCTCGACGTCCCCTGCTCGAACACCGGCGTCATCCGCCGCCGCGTCGATGTCCGATGGCGCCTGCAAGCCCCCGACATCCCCCGAATCGCTCTCACCCAACGCAAGATCCTGGAAAACGCCCTGCCCTGCCTCAAGCCCGGCGGACGGATCGTCTATTCCACCTGCTCCATCGAAACCGAGGAGAACCAGCAGCTCGTCGATGCATTCCTCCGGGATCATCCGGAATTCGCCCTCAACGCCACCCGCACCGCCCTTCCCCACCGCGACCACACCGACGGAGCCTACGCGGCACTGCTCGTGAAAAAAGATTGAGACAACCCGCGACAGAACGGTGCGGCACAATCGGATCATCTCCTCGGAATTCCCCGCTCGCCCCGTCCCGCCACCTTTGTAAATCTACCGCCATGAAATCCTGCCTCGGCATCCTCATCACCTTTCTCGTCCTCGTCGCCGTCCTCGGAGGGAGTGCCCTTCTCTGGTATCTCAGCGACACCGCGGAATTCAGCCGCAAGGACCAGCCGGTGCCCGCGGCCCCCGCCCGTTAACGTTCCGCCCGACTCCGGGTTGCGGATATTCGCGACGACTCCCCGGCTCTGCCGCCCTTCCCCCATGGACCGCCTCTTCGAAGAACTCGACTTCCGCCCCACCCCGCTCGGCGATCTCATCCTGCGCCGCCGCCGGCTCTCGATGCTCGATGACCTGATCGTCCACGAAGTCCTCCTCGGTGACGCCTTCCTAATGTCGAGCCTCTTCCACGTGGTCGAGGAAGCCCTTGCCGATCTAGGCCTCGCCGGCGTGGAGGTGAACGGACCGCTCGACGTCGTGGTAGGCGGGCTCGGGCTCGGCTACACCGCCGTCGCCGCGCTCAAGGACCCGCGCGTTGCCGAACTCCTCGTCGTCGATGCCCTCCCCGCCGTCATCGAGTGGCACCAACAGGGACTCGTCCCGCTCGGCCCTACCCTCACCGCGGATCCCCGCTGCCGTTTCGTCGAGGCCGATTTCTTCCAGCTCGCCTCCGATCCGGCAAACGGTTTCGACCCGCAAACGCCGCGCCGGAAATTTCACGCCGTCCTCCTCGATATCGATCACTCCCCGCAAAACCTCCTGCACCCGCGCCACGCCCGCTTCTACAGCGCCGCCGGCCTCCGACTCCTTGCCGATCAGCTTCACCCCGGCGGCGTCTTCGCCCTCTGGTCCGACGATCCTCCCGACGAAAAATTCCTCAGGCATCTCGAAGTTGCTTTCGAAACCCCGACCTCTCACATCGTCAAATTCCCCAATCCGCTGCTGGAAAAGGAATCCGCAAGCACCGTCTACACCGCGAGGAAACCGGCACGATAAGCCGCGTCTTCTCGGGGGAAGCCCCCTTCCGTCAGACCCAGCCCCGGAATCCCGCGATCTCGTCCGGCAGGTGCTCCAGCCTTCCGGCCGCACCATAGGCCGTCCCCAGCAGCATGCCGCGCGCCGCGTTGTCGCCGCCAGCCTTGGCATTCTCCGCCAATGCCGTCAGCGAATCCTCCGGATAGCGCAACAGCAGGTGGCACACGCCGGCGAAACCGCCATCCACGTCACAGCTCAATCCGTGCCGGACCAGTGCCTCCGCATCCGGCTTCGCGGAAGTGGCCGACTCCCTGCCATCCCGCAGCCCAGCATTCAGCCGCTCGTCCTCCAATGCCCCGCCCGCACTCTCCAACGCTTCCGGAATTCCCGCGCCGCCCTGCACCGACTGCACCACACGCGCGAAAAACTCCGCGACCGACGCCACCTTCATGTTGCGATGCGTGAATTCCGTCAGCTCGCGGCACGCTTTGAATAGACTCCCGTCCTCCGGCCAATCCAAAAGAAACAACGCCGCGATCCGGGAAGCTCCGGCCAGATCGTGCGATGCCGATCCCGCCTGCTCCGGTGGAATTCCCGCCTGGAGGTTGGTCAGCGTCTCCCGCGTCGCCCCGTCGCGGTAGCTGATCGTTTCCGGATTTTCCCAAAACGCCCGCCACACTCCCGCCCACTCCGCCAGATCGAACCGGCCCTTCTCCCTCAAATGCCGCGCCAACAACGCCAGCTGGTCCCCGTAATGCGTCAGATCCCCGGCCTTCTTTCCCGGGTGATACTGCGAAATCGGATCATGAAACCGGTCCGGCCGACCGATCTTTCGTGCGATCTCCTCCTGATCATACACCCAGTGCGGACCCAGACAGATCGCGTCTCCCAACAAGGCTCCTTCAACCACCGATGCGGATTTCATCCCGCACCTTGGACCCGAGCCCGGCGGACGTCCACCTTCACTTCAAACCGGTCCCAGCGGCGGCCCCACCAGGTCGATCCCGTGATCACCGAAAAATTCCCCCAGCTTTTCCGGGTCAAAATCCCCCGCCACCAGCTTGCGGAAAAATTCCTCACTGCGGCCTGCGGGAAGCAATTCGAAGTGAAGCACCCCCTCCCCGGCATCGATGTTCTGGAACGTGTGCGCCGCTCCGATCGGCACCGCGAGACAAGTCCCCGGCTCCGCCACCGTTTCCACCCCGTCCACCACAAAGCGGTGCCGGCCGCGGATCACATGGAAAATTTCCACCTGATCGCGATGCACATGCATCGGCGGCCCCACGCCGGGAGAAGTCACTTCCCGAAAACCCGCCATCATCCCCCCGCTCACTTCGCCACCCACCAGCTTGTCGATCTGGAATTTCATCCGGCCACTTCTAACAAACGCCACGCCGGATTCAAGCGGCTTCGATGACAAATCTTTTCGCAACCCTCTTCCCGAAATCAAAACAGAATTCTGGTAAGCTTCCCCCGATTCCGCAAAGGATCCCACCATGGCCGCCGGCAGTCTCCTCACCCTCCTCGATGACATCGCGACGATCCTCGACGACGTCGCCATCCTGACCAAAAAGGCCGCCGCCAAGACTGCCGGGGTCCTCGGCGACGATCTCGCGCTCAACGCCCAACAGGTCAGCGGCGTCGTCTCGAAGCGCGAGCTTCCTGTCGTCTGGGCCGTGGCCAAGGGCTCGTTCATCAACAAGCTGATCCTCGTTCCTCTCGCGCTGCTCATCGGTGCCTTCGCCCCGTGGGCGATCGTCCCGCTGTTGATGATCGGCGGACTCTACCTCTGCTACGAAGGCTTCGAAAAACTCGTCCACCATTTCCTCCATCGCGGAAAAAAGTCCCCGGAGGAGGCCGCAGATGAACTAGCCGTCCTTGCCGCCACCCCGCCGGAGGCCGTGGTCGAATCGGAGGCTCGGAAAATCAAGGGAGCCATCCGCACCGACTTCATCCTCTCCGCCGAGATCATCGCCATCACCCTCGGCACCGTCGCCGGCCAGGACTTCACCCGCCAGGTGCTCGTCCTCTCCACCATCGCCCTCATCATGACCGTCGGCGTTTACGGCCTGGTCGCCGGAATCGTGAAACTCGACGACGCGGGTCTCCATCTCACCCAACGCCCGGGCGCGCTCCAGCAGCGCCTCGGCCGCGGCATCCTGTGGGCGGCGCCGGTCCTCATGAAAACCCTCTCCATCGCCGGTACCGTCGCCATGTTCCTCGTCGGCGGCGGCATCATCACCCACGGCATCCCCTGGCTCTATCACACCATCGAACACGCCGCCGAATCCCTCTCCCGATCCGGTCCCGCCGGCCCCGTTCTCGCGGCGATCACCCCCTCGCTGCTCAACGGCCTCTGCGGCCTCATCGCCGGTGCTCTCGTCCTGCTCGTCATCACCGGATTCAACAAGCTCCGCGGCAAGCCCGACACCGGCCCACCCTCGCACTGATTCGCCCTCCAAGTGATGGCCGCTACCCTTACTTCAACTGCGCTCCTGGTTGGAATCTGCCCCTTTGTTTCCTAATCCTTCCCTCCCCCACCCATTTCCTCCGGAGTGGGTAGCTCCACCTTCGCGATCCCAGGGTCCGTCATAGTAGTTGTATTCCAGCGCGTAGGTCAGGCCGGAGCGGTCGTTGTTCCGCGGGACGAGCGCCGGACTTTTCGTGCTTCCCATTTCCTGGCGGACGACCGGGTCGGATAGATCGACCGTGTCCGCGAGCAGGCCGCGGTAGTAATGGTTCTCGCCGAAGCCGAAGGTCGCGATGCCTTGCGGCAGCCGGTCGAAGAAGCGGAACTTCGCCGCACCCGCCGTGCTCAGATCGCCGAGCTGGCCGTAGAACGGACCTTTCCAATAGTCGAGCTGCTCGACCAGTTCGGGGATGATCGGATTGAGGTCGGCGTAGCCTTGGCCGTGGCCGTGGGTGACGAAATTGACCGGCTGGCCGTCCATCGTGATGGAGAAGTCCGTGCCGTGATCGAGATTGAAGCCGCGGACGAAATACTGGTTCGCCTTACCGTCGCCCGAGTGCTGGGTGATGACCACGCCGGGGACGATCTCTAGCAGCTCGCCACGCCTGAGGAACGGCCGCGCGGCGAGTTCCTCCTGGCTGGACTGGCCCTTGGAAGCGCTGGCCGCCTCACCGATGAGACTTTCCGCCTTGCCGGTGACGATGAGCGGGTCGAGTTCCTGGGTTGCGGCGGTTTGCGCGCGGACGGCGGTGTATGATAGTGTTAGATAAAGGGAAAGAAATGAGATTGGTTTCATAAATGAAGATGGTGGAGATGATAAAGCATGGAGGAACGGCGGATGTCCGTCCCGGCCGGATGCCGAAGACGCCGCGTTTCCGGAGAGGTCGGTGCGACCCCGTTTCCGTCGGCCTGCTAGGGCCGGAGCTCATCAACCCCACCGCGGCGGCGGGCCGGGCGGCGGCAAGGGAAGCATCGGCGTCCAACTCCGCGCGGCATCCCGCAGCGGGATTCTCCGTGGGGCGTTCACGAGCACCACGGGCGCATCCTGCCATGCGATGGGCGGCATTTTCACTTTCACCGGATCCGCTTTGGGATCCCGGTCCGGGCAGTCCCGTTTGGAAACGTCCGGACGCTCCACCCTCGCCAGCGCGGCTTGGAATTCGGGGCTTTTCCATGCCCTCGAAACGGCCGTGACGACTCCATGATCCGCGGCCTCACGGACGGTTTGCCGGCACAGGATCATCACGCAGAAGAGCACCAGCGGCCCCGCGACCAGTTGGAACAAGGCCAACAGGTAAAGGGGACGGATGCCGGCAGCCAATTTCACGACGCCCCGAAACTGACCACCCGGCGGGACTCGCGCGAGTGACGAAAACGTTGATGTTCGGGAGAAAACAGCAGGGCTCACTTGGCGGGCGGTCCATCCAGCAGCTCGCGCAAATTGTAACGAGTGTAGCGGGTGTGGCTGGCGACCTCTTCCGAGTCGGCATTCGCCACCCAGAAGTCGAGCGAGGCCGGCGCGAAAAGGACCGACTGGATATTGCTGCCCATGCACACCGGCCGCGTCATCAGCTCCATCGCGGACTCCGGCGTGAACTTCCCGTGACCCGCTTCCACCCGCCGCACCAACTCCGTGTAGCGATCGCCCGCGGAGAGCAGCACGCTGTCCGCCACCGCGGTGGGAAGTTCAGGATGGGATTCCCCCGACCACACGACCTCGAAAAGCTCGGGAGTCGCCTTGATGCCGCAGGCGCGGCCGGTTTTGCCATCGGAGATGACATAGTAGTATTCGCAGGTCCGCGGACCCTTGCGGAAAATCTCGACCGCCTCGTCGAGGGTCGATGCTTTTTCCATCGCCTCCCGCACGAGTTGTGCCATCGGTTTGCCATCCCAGTTCCCCTCGCCGCGACCGCCCATCTCGCCGATCGCGACGTGTTTCTCATTCATTGCCGTGACCGATCCGGTGAAGCCCGCGTAGCCGCAATTGACCCACGCATGGCCTTCATCCGGCCGGATCACCATCACCACCGCATTTTGCTCAAGTCCCATTCCCTTGAGATAATCGAGGATGCGCCCGTGATACATCGCGCCACCCGCCGTGGCGGTGCCGTGGAGCGCAAAGCCCGAGCAATGGAACAACTCCGGGAAAATGTTTGCCAACCGCACTTCCTGCGGGTGCAGGCCGGCTGCCTCGGCCAGCGCGTCCATTTCCTCCAGGTGGCGGCCTTCCATGAACGGCTGCAAGCGCGCCTGGGCTCCCTCGATCTCGCCGAAGAACCATTCGCCCTTGGCGAAACTAGATCCGACGCCCACGCCATAAAGGACCCGTGCCATCAGGTCCCGCACCTCCTCACGCAGCAGCACACCGTGCTGCCGGCCCATTTCCCCGGGAGTTCCCGTCAGAAACAGGACTCGCGTGCCGTCGTGAAGTTCCAGGCGCCCGCTGCCTTCGCTGGCCACCAGCGTCCGCTCGCCGCTTGCCGGACCGAGCGGATCAATCCGCTGCTGCAACATCTCAGCGAAGTTGGACAAAAATCCGGTGAGGTGCGAGAGCGCCACCTCCTCGACCACATCGCCATCCCGCCGCGGCAATTCCCAGTAGTCCGCTTCCGGCATGGGCATCACCAGATCGCTCTGCAACAACTTGAAGCGCAGGGTTGCTTCGCCGGTCTTGATTCCCACCCGCAGCGGCACCATCTCGCCATCGGGAATGGTCAGTTCGAGTCCCAGGTTCGGCAGCACTTTCGCCTCGATCGCCGCCGGCGTAGGCACCGCTGAAATCACCCGCACGCCACGGCCCTCGATGCTGGCCTCTTCTCCCTGGATTTCGACAAATGCGGGCAACAACCCGATTTGCTCGCGCTGGAAGGGCAAGGCCAGGCGATCCAGTTTCACCGGCCGCAGGCTCTCCGGATCCGAACGGAATCTGGGCACCTCCGGTTTGCCCAAGAGACCGAAGCGCTTTGACGGCACATCCACCCACATCTCGCCACCATTGCGGCCCAGCGTCAGTTCGACGCCTTCAAACTCCGTGGTCACCTTGAGACGCTCCGGTGCCTGCAGACGCACGGAAAACCTCCGGCCCGCCAGTTCCTCGGGCACGCCCTCGCCGGCCATTACCTCCAGCTCCAGAGCCAGCACCTGGGCCACCCCGTCCTGCGGCGGATCCACCAGGTCCATCAACTGCAGCGCGGCACCACCCAGAAAGACCGCTGTTTCATTCACCGCGGGGGCGGCCGGGGCTTGCGCCAGCCCCGCCAGCGGTGAGCAACCTAGTCCCGCTGCCAAAAGGATGGCACCCAATCGATTGACGGATTGATATTTCATTGGAGTATCATTTACAGAAATGTGACTGCCACTCTTGCCATTCCTTTAACCTTGAAAAGGCAATTCGCCTTCCCGGGAGCCAAAAGCGGCCATTTGCAGCGCGAACAGGAATGTCCCGTGGCGGAGGTCGCACTCTCTGATTCAGAAATCGCAATTCTGAGAATTCAGCACTCCGTAATTGTTATAGCGGCTCATTTCATCTTGTAGCGGGAGGGAATTTCAGCGTGCCCCAAGTGTGCGGGAGGAGTTCGGCGCTGCCGGGACGATCGACGACGCGGCCTTCGCTGAGCCCGGCCCAGTGCGCTGCGCGTTCGCGGGTATCGCCGGCGGCGTTGGCGGTGCCGACCGAGACATCGAAGCCGATGCTCTTTCCGGCAATGTCCTTGAGGCCGACGCTGGCGAGAGGAACAGCGACCTCGACGGTGTAGCTGATGTTGCCCGTGCGTTCATCCTTTTTGGGATCGGTTTGATAGGCGACCTGCAAGCCGGGGACCGTGCTGATCTCGTCAAAGTGAACCTTCGCGGCGGGTGAAGTGATCGTCTGTGAATTGATGCCCCCCGCCTTTTTCTGCCAGAAGCCCCGGTGGAAATCGGTCTCCGCCGATGCTCCGTTGCTGACCCGGGCGAGGAGGACGCGAACGTCGCCTTCGCGCACTTCGCGCCGCTGCGGCGTGGACCAGTCGGGCGCGATGGAAAAGTCCACATAGGCACCGCTGACGAAGGGCGAGTATGGCAGTTCGCTTCCACGATTTGCCGGACCTGCGGGATGGCTGACGCGGTAGCCGAGGTAAAGATTCTCGTCATCATACATCACGCGCACGCTGGCCAGCGACTGGCCATCAAGCAGGACGAGCATCGGGGCACGGCGAGCCCCGTTCACGCCGTCCCAGCCTTCCCGGCCATCGAGGTCACCGTCCACTTTCACCTTGTAGGTGCCGGGGGTGTTTTCGGCGGGTGCAGGCAGGGCGACAATGCCGGGCTTTTCGGTGGGGGCGATACCATCGGGGTCCCACGGCTTGGCAAGCTCCGCGTCCTCTTTTGAAAGGCGGATCGTGCCAGCAGTGATCGGCTTGAAGGTCGGTACTGTAACTTCGTGAACCGCGCAACCGGTGTCATTGACGAGGGTGTAGAGCTTGCCGTCCGCTTCGTGGATGCCATTGCCCATCATCTCGACGTAAATGCCTTGGTCGTCCATCACGCTTTCGCCCGCATCGTGAAACAAGCGGCCGACATAGAACCCGTCCTTGTGCCAAACCCAGGTCATGGCCATGGCGTCGGAGACAAAAAGGCAGTCGCGGGCAACGCCGCCGAGGTGCATGGGATTGTACATCTGGCCCCCCGCGGCGCGGCCGGGAGCGCGGCGTCCGACCGCCCACTTGAGCTTGCCGTCGGCATCCCAGGCAGCGAGTTTCTTCCGCCAATTTCGACTGGCCCACCAGCCTTCGCCATCAATGCCGGGGAGTCGCAAGCCCTCGGGAGCGGAAGGCTCAAGCAGAGCGTAACGCGTGCCATCTTTGGTAGTGGAGCCAAGCGTGGAGACGTTGCCGGGAGTTTTGTTTCCATCGCCCCCGTGAAAATCCGGCATTTCTTCCGGAGGGAGAACTTCCAGGTCGGACCAATCGAAGACCGGGGCTCCATTCGGCAGCCACTCGCGCGGGGCGAGGCGGGCACTGCCCGCATTGACCATGGAAAGACTGACAGAGCCGTCGGGCCGAAACGTGCCGCTGCCAACGCGGCGGAACGGTTCGAGTTTGGAATCGCCCTCGGTGACGGTGATTTCATCGGGCTGCATCATGCCGTCGCCGCTCCGATCCGCCCAGGTCATCCAGCGGTTGGGGCCGGGTTGATCGTAGTTGGCGAGCCATTCACCCTCGGCGTTCTTCTCCGCGAGATGGTGATACCCGATCATCGCGACCGGCTTCGGCGGGGCGTCGGGAGTGACCAGATAGATCGCGCCCTCGCCATTTCCACTCTGCTGCATCATGTAGAGGTGACCGTTGATGGCGGCGAGGTTGTCGGAATAGCTGAAGGCAGGCCAGCGGCCCTCCTTTTCGGGATAGGCTTTTTCCAGTGGAAATCCGCCGTGCTCGAAGCTTTGATAGGCACCTTTGGCGGGCTGGTAGCTGCGTTCGATCGTGAGTTCGTAGAACCACGACGGCTTCCATGTCCCGTTCGCGAAATCCACTTCGTAGGCATAGATGCCGGGGGGCGAGTCGTCGAAAATATCGCGGATGGAGAGGAGCTCGCTCGGGTTCGCGGGATTGACGACATCCGAGGTGTGCTGGACTTTCCGGCTGAACCACTGCTTGAGAAGCTTGCCCTCGGGCGACCAGAGACTATTCCGCTTGAACCCTGTGGCGACGTCGTTGACCCAGATTCGTCCGGCGGGATCGACGGCAATGCCCGAGATTTCGCCAAAGCCATCGGGATTGAAACGACCTTCCAAGGGCGATCCGCCGGCCACTCCGATGCGACGAAGAGGTTTGCCATCGGGACTGAGAACATGGATTTGACGGGTGCCTGAATGGGCCGCGCGATCTCCGCCAACGAGTGTTCCTTGGAGATAAGCGTCCGCGCCGGAATCGCCGATGTAGAAGTTCCCCTGCGCATCCATGGCAAGGGAACTCGGATTCTTCAGTCCGCCGCCATCGACGATCGTTGCCTCGACCTTGCCGTCGGGTGCCAGCCGGAGGACTTTCTTTCCACTCACGACGAAAAGCTTCTCATCGCGAAAGACGAGACCACGCGGAGTCGGGATGTCGATTTTTCTCACCGTGCCATCGGTGCGGCTCACCAGACACAGCGCGTTGTCATGGGGGACGGAGACATAGACCGTCGTTTCGGAAAGGGCCATGCCTTCGGTGTAGGCGACGGGTCGGTTGCGCCAGCGTCCATGGAGCGTAGCCGTGGGTCTGATCGGGAGTGCTGCGAGGATTTTTCCGCGAGGTTCGTCGATATTGTAAACCGCAACCTCCAGTTTTTCGTTGGCGTAGATGGCGACATGGATTTGTCTTTCATCCATCGCGGCGGAAGTGCGCTGATCCCACGGGTAGAAGGAAAAATAGCGGAGTAGGATATTGCCCTCCATGCCCACCCGCTGGAGTCCGGTGATGTTGCCGTCCTCGACACAGGCGAAGACCATCATCACGGAATCTCGGTTGGCGGCGATTCCCGTGGCTTGGCCCAGATTGGCACCCCAGTCGCCTTTTCCGTCAGGGGTCCGGTAAGGGGGATTGCCGGAGCGACCGACGGTCATGCGATATTCGAGGGAAGGCGGAGTCTCGAAAAAGACCCCTTTTGCGCTGTAGTCACCGGGCGGACAGGCGCGACCGAGGTCGTCCGTGCCGTCCCAAGTGACCGAGCCCTTGCCGACCTTCACAGGCTGGGCATGGAGCAGACTTCGAACGAGCTGTCCCTCTTTGTTGGAAAGCGCGAGACTGAGGAAGCCCTCGGCGGGTGCCGAGTACTCAACCGGTAAGGAGACGTCCTGCGGAGGCGCCGCATTGACCATCGTGCCGGAGCTGAAAAGTGAGGCCAAGCCAATGATCGGGAATAAATGGGTTTTCATTTCGATGATGTTTCTATCGGAGTTCGGCTACGTTCCCTCGCCAATACGTAGGGCACTTGGGAAAAAGCGCGGGATTCGCGACCCTATCGTGATAGGTCGGGGGAATTCCCCTGCCCCGGCTTCCAAGAGTGAGCGGGTAGAGCGTCACTTTGTCAACGCCGACGCAATCTTCCGGAAGCTTCGATCGGCGGGGAGTGCCACGCCAGCTGACAAATGGCCTCTCCGCTCGCGAAAATCACCCGTGACGTCGGAGCCAACGAGATCGCCCCGGAGGACGGCCTGCTCCGCTCTTTCGTCCAGGCAAACGTCTCCGAACGCAACCTCGGCTCCCCGAATGGATCGTCGTCTGACCTTCTTCGATCAATGGCCGCTCACGGCGATGGCGAGCGCGGCAAACAGGAGTAAGATCGATGCGGGCATGGCGAAATTTTTCCAATTGGGTCAGTTTACCGAGTGCCGGGAAAGCCACGGGTCAGGGGCTTCGCCAGCTCCTCTCGTAGGGCGGACCGTTCCGGATTCCCGCTTTGAGGCGGATGGTTGAGGCGCAGCACACGCCAACCCACACAGTAGTCCGGCCAGAGTTACGGCGTGAAGGATGTCAGATTTTTTGAACATGGCCGACAATTGAGAAACCAACCTTCCTTGCTTCAGTTGGTTCTTCCTTTCAATGCTACGGAAGGCGACCCTACAGCAGGCTTTGCCAACAGGCTCTTAAGAATGGCCAGATCGACGGGCTTGACCATGTGGTGATCAAACCCTGCCTCCTTCGAGCGAATGCGATCTTCTTCTTGGCCCCATCCCGTCAGGGCGATAATTTCCATGCCGCCGGACCAGGGCTGCTGCCGGATGCGACGGCAGGCGTCGTATCCGTTTAACTTCGGAAGCCCGATGTCGAGCAGGATCACGTCAGGCCGGAA
>JBBSJY010000097.1:0-15668 GCA_038256845.1 Verrucomicrobiales bacterium
AAGCACTTCGGACAGGACCGGGAGTGCGCGGGAAACCGCGACCACCCAGCCGCCGCTCCGGGTGAAAATCCGTTGACCCTTTTCATAATCCTTCTCGCCCATCCAGCGGCGGGCGAACGACTCGGGGCAGAAGCGGCCGATTCCATATCCCGTTAGGCCCGCAAGCATGGCACCGGCCGAGGCCACCGCTCCGCCTAAAGCGGGTCCGTAAATGAAACCGAGCGCGGACATGACCACCGTGCCTGGAACGGGGAGAGCGAGATCCGCCATCAGCAGCAGGAGTCCGCCGGCCCATGCCCAGGACCCGGCGTTTTCCAGTCAGCGGACGCTGCCTTCGAGAGTGAACCGCTCATCCCATTGCCCGCCCCAGATCATCCACGGAATGAGGACGAGCAAGGCGAGCGCGAGGAACGGAAGGATGAGCCGCATGATATCAATCAGGAAACATAGCCGAGCCACGGACCCAGCCATTTCTCAACCTCGGCGAGAGTCATGCCTTTGCGTTTGGCATAGTCCTCGATCTGGTCTTTCTGGAGTTCGGAGAGGGCGAAGTAATGGCTGTCGGGATGGGAGAAGTAGAGCCCGCAAACGGCGGCGCCGGGATGCATGGCGCAGCTTTCGGTAAGGGTGACGCCGGTCTGCTCCGATGCCTGTAGTAGGTCGAAAAGGATCGGCTTTTCCGTGTGGTCGGGCTGCGCGGGGTAGCCGGGGGCGGGGCGGATGCCCTGATAGTTTTCGTGGATGAGCTGGTCGTGGGTGAGTTCGTCCTCGTGTTCGTAGCCCCACTGGATTCGCGCCTGGTGGTGGAGATGCTCGGCGAAGGCTTCGGCGAAACGGTCTGCAATGGCTTTGACCATGATCGAGCCGTAAGGGTCGTTCTGGGCGTCCAGCTCCGCTGCGAATTCGTCCGCGCCGTGGATGCCGACGACGAAGCCGCCGATGTGGTCCGTGGCGGCGGTTTGCAACCGCCCAGCCTTGCCCTCTCCCACAAACTTCCAATCTTCCAGACCGGCCGACTCCGGATTGCGAACAATGTAATATCGCTGGTTCCAATAATCATCGCCATCGCGGATGATATGGTCGTAGGATTCCTTTTGCCAGAAGTCACCACTTCGCGACAATGCCTTGTTGGCTTCACGAGCGCTGTGGCGTTTGATGCTGTGAAGAATGTCTGATAGAGAATGCCCCTCGCGTGGTGACAAGATCATGTGAACGTGATTGGGCATCACACACCACGAGCCCAGATCATAGCGCTCCCCGGCGAAATGAATGATGCTATCGCGGACGATTTCCGCAATGCGCGGATTTTTCATCCATGCCTCGCCGCGTCCTTCGTCGAGTGCGGCTTCGATGCGGTCGCGGTGGAGGTTCCCAAGCCGGATGCGGAGCTTTGATGCGAGTTCGTCATTTCCTTCCTTTTCGGTCTTGGCTAGCTGGTCGTGTAATTCTTCTTTTTCCTTGCGATAGGCATGGAGAACGGATGCGGGAAACGAATCCGCGAGGCGGAAGGTGATGGCGTAGGTGCCGCTATCGCGATACCAATGGGGGAGGTGGCCGGAGGTTGTTTTATCGGTTTTGGACTGGGAGTAGGTGGGCGTGAATGGTTGGGCTTGGCGGTTGCAAACCGCCGCCACGGGCGCCACCCAGTCGCTGAGGGCGACGTTGGGTTTGCCGGAGGTTTTTTTGAGCTGCTGGCGGAGGGTGTGGAAGCGGGTGCGCTCGGTGGTGCGGGAGTCGTCGGTCCAGATGATGATGTCATCTCCGTCGGAATTGGCGGGGAAGAATCCGTAGGTGCCGCGGGGGTGGAAGCGGTCTTCGGCGATGATGCGCTCGACCCATTCGAGGGCTTCGTTGTGGAGCTTCTTCGCTTCGGCGGCTCCTTCGGTATTTTTGGTTTTGAGGAGTTGGTTGTCTCGGTCCCAGACGCCGCGGAGTTCCCAAGCGTGGAAGAAGGGGGTCCAGTCGATGTATTTCGCGAGATCGCGGATGGTGATCTGTTCAGTCGGTCTGGTACCGAGGAAAGCGGGGGTGGGGGGAGTGTAGGTTTCCCAGTCGAGTTTCGGTCCTGCGGCGCGGGCTTCGGCGAGTGTCAGGGTCTCCTTTTTAGGGCCGCCGAGGAAGTTGTCGCGGAGCTTTTGCTGTTTGGAGCGGTTGTCGGCATCGAATTTCTCGCGTTGGTCTTTTGAGAGGAGCGAGGTGGTGACGGGGACGGAGCGGGAGGCGTCGAGGACGTGAACGACCGGGCCGGAATAGTGCTCGGCGATCTTGATCGCGGTGTGGGCGGCGGAGGTGGTGGCGCCGCCGATCAGCAGCGGGACTTTGAAATCGAGGCGCTCCATTTCCTTGGCGACATGGACCATTTCATCGAGCGAGGGAGTGATGAGGCCGGAGAGGCCGATGACGTCGGCCCCGATCTCGCGGGCCTTCGCAAGGATTTTGTCGCAGGAAACCATGACTCCCATGTCGGTGACTTCGAAGCCATTGCAGGAGAGGACGACGCCGACGATGTTTTTGCCGATGTCGTGCACGTCGCCTTTGACGGTGGCGATGAGGAAGCGGCCGGCGGACTGGCCGCGCTCGGCGAGTGCAAGGGCTTCATCGTCGGTTAGAGCGGGGTTGGCGGCTTTGAGTTCGGCGATGTCGCCGGCGAGGAACTCGGCCTTGTCGGCCTCCATGTAGGGGAAGAGCCAGGCGACGGCTTTCTTCATGACACGGGCGGATTTGACAACCTGAGGAAGAAACATTTTGCCGGCGCCGAAGAGGTCGCCGACGACGCCCATGCCGTCCATGAGCGGGCCTTCGATGACTTTGAGCGGGCGGCCGTATTTCAGACGCGCGGCTTCCGTGTCCTCGTCGATGAACTTGTCGATGCCTTTCAAAAGAGCGTGTTCGAGGCGCTTTTCGACATCGTGATCGCGCCAGGTCAGGTCCTCCTCGAGCTTTTTCCCGCCGACGCCTTTGAATTCCTCGGCGAGGTCGAGGAGGCGCTCGGTGGCTTCGGGGTTGCGGTTGAGGATGACATCTTCGACGCAATCGAGGAGTTTTTTCGGGATCTGGTCGTAAACCTCAAGCATGCCGGCATTGACAATTCCCATGTCCATTCCGGCCTGGCCGGCATGATAAAGGAAGGCGGAATGCATGGCCTCGCGGACGGCGTTGTTACCTCGAAATGAAAATGATATGTTCGACACGCCGCCGGATACCTTGGCGCCGGGGAGGTTCTCCTTGATCCAGCGGGTGGCGTTGATAAAGTCGATCGCATAGTTGTTATGCTCCTCGATGCCGGTGGCGACGGTGAGGATGTTGGGATCGAAAATGATATCATCGGGATTGAATCCGACTTCATCGACAAGGATGCGGTAGGCGCGTTCGCAGATGCGGATCTTTTCCCCGTAGCTGGCGGCCTGGCCGTTTTCATCGAACGCCATGACGACGACGGCGGCGCCGTAGCGCATGATGTGGCGGGCCTGGGTTTTGAAGTTTTCCTCGCCTTCCTTGAGCGAGATGGAATTGACGATTCCTTTGCCTTGGAGATATTTCAAGCCTTCCTCGAGGATTTCCCATTTCGAGGAATCGATCATGATCGGAACCTTGGCGACATCGGGCTCGCCCTGGAGGAGCTGGAGGTAACGGCTCATCATGGCCTTGCCGTCGATGAGGCCGTCGTCGAAGCAGATGTCAATGACATTGGCTCCGTTCTCGACCTGCTGGCGGGCGACTTCGACGGCGGCTTCGAGGTTGCCTGCCCGGACAAGCTTTGCGAACTGCGGTGAGCCGGCGACGTTGGTGCGCTCGCCGATCATGAGGAAGCGCTTGTCGGAGGTGTGGTTGTAGGCCTCGGTGCCGGAAAGGCGGAGGGCGTGGGGAATGGTGGGCATGGAGATTGAGAGAAGATTTTACCGCAAAGGCGCAGAGGCCGCAGAGGGACGCGAAGGAAGAGGAGGGTTACGAGGGAAACTTGTGGACGATGCGTTTGAGGCCGTCGGTAAAGCGGACGGTGTGGAAGTTGATGAGGAGTCCGAGGTTCTTCTGAGACATCTTGAGGTATGTTAGAAGCTGTGCCGAGTGAATAGGCAAAAGCGACTCTACGGTCTTGATTTCAACGACAAGCGAATTTTCCACAATGAGATCGATTCGGTAGGCTTCGGGAACGATCAGACCTTTGTATTGGATCGGTAGTTTTGCTTGCCGTACGGCGGAGTATCCCCGGAGTTGGAGTTCGTGTTGAAGGCTCAATTCGTATGTCATCTCCAGAAGCCCTGGACCCAGTTCCTGATGCACCTCAATCGCCGCACCGATCACCCGATTTGAAAGCTCATTGAGATAATCCTTCATCTTCTCTGCGTTCCTTTGCGACCTTCGCGGCTTTGCGGTGAATATCAGGCAATATCAGGCGATGACCGGGATTTCTCTCGGGGGTTGGTTGGCGACGGCTTGGGCGATGGCGGCGATGTGGTCGGGGGTGTTGCCGCAGCAGCCGCCGGCGAGGTTGAGGAGGCCGGCTCTGGCGAATTCGGCCATGTAGTCGTGCATGTGGCTGGGCTCGAGATCGAAGCCGGTGGGAGCGAGAGGGTTGGGGAGGCCGGCATTGGGGTAGCAGGAAAGGGCTGCGGCGGCGCAGGCGGAGAGTTCCTCGAGGTGCGGGCGCATGAGGTCGGGGCCGAGGGAGCAGTTGAGGCCGATGGCGAGGGGTTTGGTGTGGGCGAAGGCGTTCCAGAGGGCTTCGACTTTCTGGGCGGAGATCATGGTTTCGCCGCCAAGGCCGACGGCGGCGGAGATGATGATGGGGAGGTGGAAGCCGTCTTCGGCGAAGACTTCCTGCACGGCGACGGCGGCGGCCTTGGCGTTGAGGGAATCGAAGATGGTTTCGATCATCAGGATGTCGCAGCCGCCTTCAATGAGGCCGCGGACCTGATGTTTGTAGGCGGCGAGGACCTGGTCGAAGGTGACCACGCGGAAGCCGGCGTCGTTGGCATCCGGGGAATTGGAGAGGGAAACAGTGAGCGGGCCGATGGCTCCGGCGACATAGCGGCGGCGGCCGGTGTCGCTGCCGATGTTGTCCGCCCATTTCCGGCAGAGTTTTGACGACTCGACGTTTATTTCCCACGCGAGGTCGTTCAAGAACGAGTTATCGAGGATTCTCTGGAAGAAGTCGGGGTCTTTCCGGCCGCCCTTTTCGCGGGGGTCTTCAACGAAAAACTCGCTCTGAGCGATGCCGGTGGCGGAAAAGGTGTTCGTTTCGCAGATGTCGGATCCGGCATCGTAGAAGCGCTTGTGGATATCGCCGATGACGTCGGGGCGGGTGAGGGAGAGGATGTCGCCGTTGTTGAGAAGGTCCTTGTCGGTATCGGCGAAGCGCGGGCCGCGGGCGTCTTTTTCGGAAAGTCCGTAGCTGCGGATGGTGGTGCCCATGGCACCGTCGAGCACGAGGATCCGCTCGGAAAGCGCGCGTTTGAGGTCGGCGGTGGGGTCCGGCTGGGGCATGAGCGAGGCTAGGCCGGTTGACCCCGGTTTCAAGAATCAAATCATCGCATCAGGATTTGATGATGGGATGAAAGGGGCCCCCTGTGGACCCCAGCGTGGGGATCATTCTGCGAATGGATCCGACGCTCCCTCCTGAGAACCAAGCTGGCTTTCCAGCAATTGGACGGCGAGGGAGTGAAGGGGTGAGTCCGGATTATCCCGAGTCCAAGCTGCGGCCGCATCAGGGTCTTGCCGCGCCCAGACATTCATTGCCACGGTAGCTGCCTGGGGGAGTTGGGACCTCGCCGCCCGATCCATTGCCGCGACCGGATCGCGCTCCGCGTAAGCGCGGGCGGTCGTGAAAACGATGCTGCTTCCCTCCAGCCGCTCGTCGAGCGCCTCGTGGCCGCCGTTCCGACTGATCGCTTCTACAACCGTTCTGAACTTTCCGCCCCGACCGAGCCCGGATTGGAAAAGCCACTCCGCGGCCACTTGTGGATCAACGGTCGCCAAGCCCCTGACGAGCCCTTCGACCAGAGCGCGGTCACCGGGATCCGTCTCAACGGCTCTGTCCACGAAACGGCGGGCGGCTTCCGGGTCGGTTTGTGCGCAGTTCATCACGGTCCGGTTCTTCGCTTCGACCGCAGCGTGCGGATGCCAGCCGCTCCAATCCCACCCGGTGATGAATTCCATCCCGCCGACCGGATCCCGCATTCCCCAGTTCGACCATAACAGGGACCACTCCTTGCCGCTGCCGCAGCCGCGGAGATCGTTCTCCCGGACGAGGGAAACGATGACTTCGTAGTGGTCCAGGGTGCACTTCTCAAGAAGGCTCCCAAACATTTTGAGCCGCCGGTCTTCGTTGCTGTCACGAAAGATCGCGCGGACGGACTGGGCAAAGGCGGCCGATTCCGCTGCCATCGCCGATCTGCTCCCCGAATTTCTCCTATCTGCGGGCCCACCCACCCGGGATCCCGCCGAGGTCGCGGAGCTGTGGGTGCCTGCCCGGGATCCGGAGCGAGCCGCGGTCTCGGCGAGAGGATCTATCGAATCGCCGGAGCGCGCCACCATCCATCCCAAAAGGGATCCCGCGATCGCTCCGGTGGCAAAGATAATCATGTGAGGAATCTGCGGGAGATATCGCGGGCGGGACTTCATGGGGAATGGGGGTCTTGGACTGGAGCTGCCGTATAGCAACAAACTCCGCCGCCGTCTCCAAAATTCCGGCTCCGGGCAGATCGATCTTCGGAGGTAGCGGCGGCATCCTACTTCCCCCGCGCAAAAATTGCAGCGCTAGCACAGAAGGTGCTTTACGCCACCTGCCCCGTGCTTCTATAAGCGCCTTATCTCCCCGCTCATGAATACCTATTCCAAGTTTTTAGGCTCCTGTCTGATAGGAGCCCTACTCACCGGCACTTCATCTGCAGCGGTCCTAGCGGGCTGGGAAATGAACGGTCTCTCAAGTTACGGGCCGTCACCTTACGATGCCACTACCATTGGAGAAACGGGATACACCGTCGGCGGCTTGACACGGGGCTTTGGCGTGGGGACGGGAGGTACGGCTGCTGCAAATGGATGGGGAGGCAATGCCTGGACTGACGCAAGCAACCCAAGCAACGCAGCGGAGGCCATCGCGGCCGGGAAGTTCGTCACTTTTTCGCTCACCGTGACCGCTGGGTATTCGATGTCCATCGAGAGCATTGGCTCGTATAACATCCGGCGTTCTAATACTGGTCCCACGTTGGGACTGTGGCAGTATTCTGCGGACGGCGGGACCTTCGTCGAAATCGGGGGAATCCTTGTGTGGGGAAGTAACATAACTGCAACGGGGAACGACCAGGATCCAATCACGGTAGGGAGTATCACGGATCTGCAAAGCATCGGCGAGGGCAGCGAGGTGGTTTTCCGAGTGGTGAACTGGGGTGCAAGCGGAACGGGAACCTGGTATTTCAACCAATTTCAATCTGGAGCTGACCTCGTGATCAATGGGACCACTAGTTTTGTCGGAGTTTCGGCGATCCCCGAGCCCAGCTCCGCGCTGGCGGGAGTGTTAATCGCCTGCGGCTTGCTGATCCGGCAGCGGGTGGGGCCGAAGGGAGTGGTGTGATCCCATTTTCCCGTCTCAGGCAAATAGGTCGGTGACGATTTTGGCGGGCTCGACGCCGGTGAGTTTCTGGTCGAGGCCTTGGAACTTGAAGGTGAGCTGGTGGTGGTCGATTCCGAGTGCCTGGAGGAGAGTGGCGTGGAGGTCGCGGATGTGGACGGGGTTTTCGACGATGTTGTAGGACATCTCGTCGGTTTCGCCGTAGACCTGCCCGCCGCGGATGCCGCCGCCGGCGAGCCACATGCTGAAGCAGCGCGGGTGGTGGTCGCGGCCGTAGTTGGTCTCGGTGAGCTGGCCCTGGCTGTAGATCGTGCGGCCGAACTCACCGCCCCAGATGACGAGGGTGTCTTCGAGCATGCCGCGCTGTTTCAGGTCCTGGATGAGTCCGTAGCATCCTTGATCGACGTCCTTGCACTGCGAGGCGAGGTCGCGCGGGAGGTCGCCGTGCTGGTCCCAGCCGCGGTGGAAAATCTGGACGAAACGGACGCCGCGCTCGAGCAGGCGGCGGGACATCAG
Organism: Verrucomicrobiales bacterium; assembly: GCA_038256845.1. Lineage (GTDB taxonomy): Bacteria > Verrucomicrobiota > Verrucomicrobiia > Verrucomicrobiales > Akkermansiaceae > Luteolibacter. The sequence continues at coordinate 8,084 of JBBSJY010000097.1, forward strand.
GGCGGAGTTGGCGAAGGTGCCGCGCTTCTTGCTGTCATCGCCATAGAGGGCATAGGTGCTCTCCGTTTCGCCGGAGAGGTCGGTGAGTTCGGGCACGGAGGCCTGCATGCGGAAGGCCATTTCATACTGCTGCATGCGGGTTTGGATCTCGGGGTCGCCGACCGCTTCAAACGAGTGTTGGTTGAGGTGGTTGAGTCCATCGAGCATGCCGCGGCGGGTTTCGCGGGAGATTCCTGCGGTGTCCTTGAGGAAAAGCACGGGATCGCCGAGCGAGCGGAGGGCGACTCCGGCGTATTTTCCCGGAAGGAAGCCGGAGCCCCAGAGGCGGTTGGAGATCGCCTGGACATTGGCGAAGGGGGAGGTGTGGGTGGCGTGGAGGACGACAAAGGCCGGTAGGTCCTCATTCATGGAACCGAGACCGTAGGAAAGCCACGAGCCGAGCGAAGCTTTGCCGTTTTGCATGGAACCGGTGCAGATGAGCTGGTTCGCGGGCTCGTGGTTGATGGCATCGGTGTGCATCGATTTCACGACGCAAAGATCATCGACCATTTTGGCGTGCCACGGGAGGAGTTCGCTGACCCAAGTGCCGGACTGACCGTGCTGGGCGAAGTTGAAAATGGACGGGGCGAGGGGGAAACTGGCCTGGCCGGAAGTCATGCCGGTGAGGCGCTCACCCTGTTCCTTGAGCCAGCCGTTGAGGTCCTCCTTGGCGCGTTCCCTGAGGTGCGGCTTGTAGTCGAAGAGATCGAGCTGGGACGGGGCGCCGATGAGGGAAATGTAGATGACGCGCTTCGCTCTTGGAGCGATCTGCGGCAGCATCCCACCGATGCCGGAGAGGCTGTCGGCGGCGGAGATGCCGCGTTGGCCGAGGAGCGATGCGAGCGCGGCGACGCCAAGGCCGGTGCCGGATTTTCGGAAAAACTGGCGGCGGCTGATGGCAGAGTTGAATGAGTCGAGCGGTGACATGGGTTTAGCGCGTGACGGCTTCGTCGAGGTTGAAAATCTGGCTGGCGATGAGCGTCCAAGTGGCGAGTTCGGCCGGATCGAGGTCGGCGGGCGGAGCGGATTCTCCCGTGGAAATGAGAGCGGCGGCGTCTTCCGGTTGATTGCGATAGGTGGCGAGGGTGGTGTCGTAGGTGGAGCGGACGAAGGCTCGTTCGGTGGGATCGAGAGAGCGGCTGAGAAGATGGCGAGTGATGAAATCCATGCGGGCGTCGAGTTCTGGAGATGCCGTCATGGCGTTGCCGGCGAGGGCGCGGGAGGCCTCGACGAATTGGGGATCATTGAGGAGGACGAGGGCCTGGAGCGGGGTGTTGGTGCGGTCGCGGCGGACGCAGGTGACCTCGCGGGTGGGTGCGTTGAGGATCTCCATCGAAGGAGGGGCGGCGGTCCGTTTCCAGAAGGTGTAGAGCGAGCGGCGGTAGAGGCTTTCGCCGCTGTCCTGCCGGTAGTCCTTGGTATTGGACTGCGGCATGGCGACGGCCTCCCAGATTCCTTCGGGTTGGTAGGGCTTCACTGGTGGGCCGCCGATTTTCGGAGAAAGGTTGCCGGATGCGGCGAGGGCAAGGTCGCGGATTTGCTCGGCATCGAGACGGATTCGAGGACCGCGGGCGAGAAGGATGTTGGCGGGATCGGCTTCGAGTTTCTCCGGCGAAACCGTTCCGGACTGGCGGTAGGTGGCGGAAGTGACGATGTGGGTGATCATTTCCCGATAATCCCAGCCGTTGGAAACAAACTCGGCGGCGAGCCAGTCGAGGAGTTTCGGGTGCGACGGGCGTGCGCCCATGATGCCGAAGTCTTGGGTGGTTTCGACGATTCCGGTGCCGAAAAAGTAATACCATGTGCGGTTCATGGTGACGCGGGCCGGAAGGGGATTCGCCGGGTCGTTGAGCCATTGGGCGAGGCCACGGCGGTTTTTCGGCGCGCCCTCGGGCATCGGGGGGAGGATGGCGGGGGTGCCGGCGGTCACCTGTTCGCCTTTGTTGGCATACTCGCCGCGGACTAGGATGTGGGCGGTGGGCTCGCTATCCGTTTTTTCCTCCATCACGAGGGAGACGGATCCCCGCTCCCGGAGCGTGGATTGCTCGGACTTCAGAGCGTCGATCTTCGTGCGGAGTTCGCGAGCGGCGGGGTCGACGCTGGTGATGAAATATTGGAAAAGCGCTTCCTTCTGCTCGTCAGTCCGCTGCTCGGCGGGAAGGGTGAGGATGTGCCGGAGGGTGCTGGATTTCGCAAGGTCTTCGATTTCCGCGGGGGTGAGGAGGCGGCGGTAAAATCGGAAATCCTGTAGGGCGACCGGGCCGGTCAGGCGCGAATCATCGCCATGGCGTGAACCAAGGCGCAGGGGGACATCGGTCTCGATATTTCCGCCGACCGTGTTCGGATAGGTTTGGCCGCCCTGGTTGACGCCATCGACATAGATCGAGAGGGACTGGTGGCCGGAACGGGTGCCATCGAAGACAACCATGACGTGATGCCATTTTCCGGGTTCCAGGGCGTTCGGTGCGACGAGTTTGTTGGCGGATTTGTCCCAGGAGTCGATGATATGGGCTCCGGGCTGCCCGCTTTGCAGCCAGAGGTCCCAGCCGCGGAAGGAATCGCCGGGGTTCATGCGGGCGATGACGGATCCGTTGGGCTTGCCTTCCACCCGGATGAAGCCGCCGTAGCTGACTTGATCCTCGCGGGAAAATGAGGCGACATCGCCGAGATCGACCGGCTGGTGGCTGATGATCGGAGCGGATCCGAGCGGTGCCTCGATCCGGGGAAGGTCGGCGGCCCATTCGCGCGGCTCGCCATCAACGATACCGCGGAGAGGGCCGTCGGATTCCACGAGCGGCAGGTGGAGCGAAAGGGTGGAATCGATGTCGCGAGGGGCTTCGATGACGGCGGTCGCCATCCAGCTTTCGAAATCGGGGCGGGCGGATTCGCGGCGGGCGGCCAGTTGATTTTCGGTGCTACCGAGATCGGCGGAAAGGCCGGTCCAGCGGTCGCGGTCCGGCGGGAGGGGGACGAAAATTGCGGGCGCGTGCTCGGCGTTGTTCCCGTCCATGGCGGACATGGTATTGTTCCGGAAGAACGCGGTGAGCTGATAGAACTCGCGGGTGGAAATGGGGTCGAACTTGTGGTCGTGGCAAGCGGCGCAGCTCGCGGTGAGGCCGAGCCAGACGGCGGAGGTGGTATCGACGCGGTCCACGGCATAAATCGCGTCGTATTCCTCGGCGATCGCTCCGCCTTCGCCAGTGGTGGCGAGGCAGCGGTTGAAGCCGGACGCGACGTGCTGGTCGAGCGTGCGGTCCGGCAGCAGGTCGCCGGCGATCTGCTCGGTGGTGAATTGGTCCCACGGCATGTTTTGCGAGAAGGCGCTGATGACCCAGTCGCGGTAGGGCCAGATCGCGCGGTAGTTGTCGATGTGGATGCCGTGGGTGTCGGCATAGCGGGCTGCGTCGAGCCAATGTCGGGCGAAATGCTCCGCGCTGGCGGGGGTGGCGAGGAGGCGGTCCGCCTCGGCTTTCACGGCGGCTTCCGGATCCTTCTGATACTCTTCGACGAAGGTATCGGTTTCCGCAGGCGGCGGTGGAAGACCGGTGGTGTCGAGGGCGAGGCGGCGGTGGAAACGCCGAGGGTCGTCCGGCGGATTGGGCTGGAGGCCGGCTTCGGCCATTTTCTCGAAAACGAAGCGATCAATCGGGTGGTCGGACCAGTCGGCTCCGACATCCGGCATCTCAGGCTTTTTCACCGGCACGAAAGCCCAGTGGGCTTCGTACTCCGCTCCCTGCTCGATCCAGCGTTCGATGAGGGCGATCTCGCGTGGAGCCATCGTTTTGTGGCTTTCCGGCGGCGGCATACGCACGTCGGGATCTGCGTGGTGGAGCAGGGCGAGGAGGGGGGAATCGCCTGGGTCACCCTTGGAAATTACAGGCCGGCCCAGAGATTCGCGGACGAGGAAGGCTTCTTCCGCCAAGTCCAACCGCAGCGGCTCGTCTTCCGGCAAACGGGTGCCCTCGTCGGGGCCGTGGCATTGGTAGCAATACTCCGAGAGGATCGGCTGGATGTGTTCGTTGAACGAGATTTCCGTGGGCAGCGGCGTTTCCGGCCCCATATCGGCCACCGGGACCTCGGCGGTGACATCCGCGGATCGTTCGCAGGCCCCGAGCAGGACGGCAAGGAAGCAGGCGGCTAGCCGGAGATGGAATCGGAATGGTGCCATGAACTTCCAACAAAGCATTTCCCGCATGGAGTGGAAACAGGGAAAATCGGAAGGGTCTTTCAATCGCAGGGTGTCCCGTCCTCCATTCCGGGTCAGTCGGTGTTGGGATAGCTCCGGTCCGGGGTGTTCGGTTTCCCATCGCGAATCGGCCGCTCAGGAAGGAGGCGACGGATGATTTCGGTGATCCGGACAATTGTTCCCGGCGGTAGCCATCGATGTGGAGTTTTTCCGACCAGCCAGGTCATCGCGTGTTCCTCCTCCGGGCCCGGGAGAGACTCCGGATCTGCGCCCGCCTGACGGGGCAGCCGCGAAAGATGGTGCAGAATTTCTTCCAGACTTGCTTCCGCGCCCTCCCTCAGCCCACGGGTGCCCGGAATGGCGTCTCCTCCGGCGGTTTCCTGAAGCACATCGATGACCAGGGCGAGTCGATCCAGCGTCGCGTTTATCTTTCGCGCGGTGTCTTCACGGACCCAGCAAATCCGCGCGGATCGGGGCGTGGACGACGATGTGGTAAATCCTTGGTTCATGGCCTGAAGCGATTAATTTTCAGCCCGCTCCAATTGTCAATGGACAAATGATGGAATTTGTGCTGCATGCTTGGTTTTCGGGTGGTAACTGACAATGCATGGCGAGCGACGCAAGTTTGGCTCTGACGATGAGGGTGATGGATCGGATACGGCGTGAGAGGCAGATCCAAGGCCTGACATTGAGAGAGTTATCCGCGATGAGCGGAATTGATGCGGGAATGATTTCCCGTGCGGAACGCAATGAGCGCTGGCCATCTCTCGCAGCTTTGCTGGACCTTTCGCGTGCGCTCCAACTCGATTTTTCCGAAATGATCCGGGATGCGGAGCGCGGCGAGTAAGGACTGCCCGCGGGTTTTTCGGAGTTGCGATTCATTGGAGGGTCGTCAAACGAACAGCTTGCGGTCAAGCGAGCGATACTGAATGGCTTCAAGAATGTCATTGGGGCGGATATCGGCTGCTCCCGCCAGATCCGCGAGAGTCCGGGCCACCTTGAGTATCCGGTCGTGCGCCCGGGCGGAGAAACTCATTTCCTCCATCGCATGTTCCAGGTAGCCGTTGGCCTCCCGGTCGAGTTGGCAATGCTGCCGGACTTGGCGGGTGCCCATCGAGGCATTGGTGGAGTTCGCCGAATTGCGGAAGCGGTGGTTCTGGAGATCACGGGCGGCGGACACTCTGCTGCGGATGGTGGCGGAGGATTCCCCCGCGTTGGTGTTGGAGGAAAGTTCCCGGAAATCCACGAGAGGAACCTCCACGTGAAGATCCACCCGATCAAGAAGCGGGCCGGAGATTCTTTGCCGGTAATTCTCGATCTGTCTGCTGGAGCAGCGGCAATCCCGTTTCACATCTCCATAATAACCGCAAGGACAGGGATTCATCGCTGCGACCAACATGAATCGTGAAGGAAAGGTGAGGGAACCGGCCGCTCGGGAGATCGTGACGTGGCCGTCTTCGAGGGGTTGGCGCATGACTTCCAGCGTCTGCCGGCGGAACTCCGGCAGCTCGTCGAGAAACAGGACGCCGTGGTGAGCGAGGGAAACCTCGCCTGGCCCCGGATTGGTGCCGCCGCCCAGGAGGCCGGCATCCGAGATGGTGTGGTGGGGCGCGCGGAACGGGCGCGTTGTTAGAAAGGCCTTGCGGTTCTCCAGGAGGCCGGTGATCGAGTGGATCTTGGTTGCCTCAATGGCCTCGTCCTCCGTCATGTCCGGCATGATGGTGGGGAGGCGCTTCGCCAGCATCGACTTGCCGGTCCCCGGAGGACCGATCATCAGTAGATTATGGCCGCCGGCCGCGGCGACCTCCATCGCGCGCTTGACGTGGTGCTGGCCTTTCACCTCGTCGAAATCCGTCTCATATGAGCGGTGCGAATTGAAAAACGCCTCCCGGTCGAGCCGGAATGGCGGAATGATCAGATCGCCCGCGAGGAATTCCCATGCCTGCTTGAGATTGCGGACCGGGAAGATCCCGATTCCCTCGACCACGGCTGCCTCCGCCGCGTTTGCTTCCGGGACCAGCAGCCGCGTCCGGCCGCGGCGCTTGGCCTCCAAGGCGATCGACAGCACGCCTTTGACCGGCCGGACCGCGCCATCGAGTCCGAGCTCGCCGACCACACAGCAATCATTGGCGTCAAAGGGCTTGGTCCCGCTGGCGGCGACCATGGCCAAGGCGATCGGGAGGTCGAAAGAGGGGCCCTCCTTTTTCAAATCGGCAGGTGCCAGGTTGACCGTCTTCATCCCGTCATCGAGAAAGAGTGCCGAAGCGCCGATCGCCGAGATCACTCGTTGGGACGATTCCCTCACCGCGGCGTCCGGCAAGCCGACGATGATGACGAGCGGTTTGTCAGCGCCCCGGGCGTTGACTTCCACCTCCACCTCCTGGGCATCGACACCCCGGAGGGCGGCGGAAAACAAGCGAGTAATCATGCGAACAGTCAAGTTCTGTTGGAAACGGCCCTCGCTGGCAAGCCGGAAGAAACCATCGAAGAGTTTTGGATTCACCGAGCCTGGACGGCAGTTGCAGCTTGCACAACTGGCACGCACTATGCATCGCGGGAGAATTGCCAACGAAGGGACCGGTACCGGCGCCTCGGGCCCGCAGATCCCCCAACCTCGGCACTTGAAGGGGTCATTGCGCGGGGCGCGGGATGTGGCCGATTTGCTGGCATGTTACGGGCTACACGCACCGGGTTATGAAAAACGAAACAAATGACCCTGATTTCAATCCCGATCCCATCACTGGCGAACCCGGATCACATCCCGTGGGAACTGGCGTCGGAGCAGCCAGTGCAGGAGCGATCGGAGTTGCCATGGGGGCGCCTGCCGGTCCGGTAGGTGCGATCATCGGTGGGGTGATCGGCGCGATCGCCGGCGCCGCCGCCGGACATGGAATCGCCGAAAAAATCGATCCCACTGCGGAAGATGCCTATTGGGAGGAAAACTTCCGGGACGAACCGTATTACGAGGAGGGATACGAATACCGCGACTACGAACCCGCTTACCGGATGGGATACGAGGATTATCCTGGCCACCGGGGACGCACCTATGACGAGGCGGAGGTCGAGTTGGCGGAAAAATGGGAAGCATCGAGGGGGGACTCGCGACTCTCATGGGAGAAAGCACGGCCCGCGGCCCGAGCGGGTTGGCAGCGGATCGAGAAGACGCCCCGGGAGACTCCGTAGGCTTCTGGCAAGTAGCAATATTCCCCGATTCCGGGCCGCTCGTGGAACGGGCGGCCCTTTCTGTGCCTCGGATTTGTTCGATTAACTACAGTAGGCCATCGCAAATCAGTGCACCGCCGAACTTCGGGACCCAGGAAACATCGCCTCGCGTCCGAACGGAACCGTTGCTTGATATCC
>JBBSJY010000098.1:0-15589 GCA_038256845.1 Verrucomicrobiales bacterium
GAGGGCGGGATTGCGGACGGGGAGCTTTTGAAACGCCTCGGCGCGACGAACACGGAGGCATTCGTGGCGGCGGTGGGCAAGGAACTGGCGGAGGCCCGGGCCGCTGTAAATGAGGCCGGAGTCGCCGAGATCCACGCCCGTTCCACCTACCGGATGCACAGCCTGAGCGAGTTCATGAAGACGCTGTTGCAGCGCTTCACGCGCTGGTTCAACCGGACGCACGAGCGCAGCGGGACCTTGTGGGAGGAGCGCTACAAGAGCGTGATCGTGGAAAGCGGCATCGCGGCGCGGACGATGGCGGCCTACATCGATCTCAATCCGGTGCGCGCCGGGATGGTGGCGGATCCGGCGGAATATCGCTGGAGCAGCTATGGCGAAGCGGTCGGCGGCGGACCGAAGGGGAATGGAAAGAAGGCGCGGGAGGGGCTGGTGCGGGCCTGCATGAGCCACAACGGGGCGGGATTCGAGGCGGAGAAATGGAAGGAAGTTTCGCGGATTTACCGGAGGGCGATGGGCTTGGCACTGGGAAGGAAGAGCGGCCGTGCGGAGGTGGACAAGCGGCTTGGAAATACAAATCTCAACACGGCCGAGGCCCTGGAAGCGGAAGGCGTGGAAAACGGCACGGTGCTGCCGGAACTGGGGATGGCGAAGATGCTGCGGTGCCGCGTGAGATATTTCACCGACGGCGCGGTGATCGGCAGCAAGGAGTTCGTGAACGAGGCCTTCGCGGCCGCGCGCGAGCGCTTCACGGCAAAGCGGAAGGACGGCGCGAGGCGGTTGCGCGGGAATGCGAAACCCGCCGCGGGGGTTTTGTGGAGCGTCAGGGACCTGCGGGTGAATGTGGGCAGCGGCTGACGTGCATGAGGTCGGCCGGAGTTCCTCCATTGCCACAAACGCGCTGCCACCGAGGCCCGACGGTTCCTCGCGGCAACTCCATGCTTGCCCTCGCCGCGCCGATTTCCCAATGATCGCGCTCGTCATGGCAGATCCCAGACACCCCGGCACCGCCACGGTGCCCGGAAGCTCGTCATCCCGGTTCCCCTCCTCCGGCGGCGGCCTCGACGTCTCGTACCGTTACGATGGCCTGGTCCGGCGAACGCACAAGACCGTGAGCAACACCGGCGGCGTCCCGGGCGTCGAAAGCCAGCGTTACTATTGGAACCGCGAGTGGAAATGCGTCGAGAGCCGCCAGAACGCCACCGTCCTGCGCAACCAATACCTCTACGGCGGCCGCGGCCGCAACGACCTCGTTCTGCGCGACCGCACCTCCGGCGGCACCACCACCCGCCACTACGCCCTCTGCGACGCCATGGGCAGCAAGGTGGCCATCCGCTCCGCCGCGGGCGCCGTCGTCGAACGCTACCGCTACAGCGCCTTCGGCAAGCTCACGGGCACCTTCGGCGCCCGGTCCGCCACCCTCCACAACTGGACCACCCACTTCCACGGCGAGGAACGCGACCCGGAGACCGGCTGGTACAACTACGGATACCGCTACTACATCCCCGACCTCGAAAGGTGGCCGTCAAGGGATCCGATCTAGGAAAGAGGCGGGGGCAATTTATTTGGCTTCACCTCGAATGATTCTCTTAATAGGAGCGATTCTCTAGGCCTAGTAAATATTTGTGATACATGCGAGGAGGCGAAGAAGATGGCTGAAACAGATGATACGATACAGAGAAAATACAAGCAAATGGCAGACCATAAACCCGATCCTTGTCCAAAGCCGACCATAAACTGCCAATGCAAGGTGGAAGGCGACTGGGGCGGAGGGAAATACGCTTCAGGAACAAACACGATCACCTTGTATTGCAATTCAGCCACAGGTGCGTCTAGCATTCTGAGCAAACTCCTGCATGAGGTGCAACATGCATTAGATCGATGCTACGGGCTTAAACCCGAAGATAGCTGCGAATCCCGGGCGTGCAGCGAATTGAGAGCTTATGCGGTGGCGGATTGCGCAACGATTCCAGACAAAACAGTAAAAGAAAATTGCATACGCCAAGGAGCTATTGATTCAACGGCAAGCTCACCTCTTTGCAGTAACACTCAGGCGGCTGCGGCAGTGAGAAAAGCGATGAAGGATCCCAAATGTTATAACCCAACACAATGAACAACTTTCCATTTTCAATTTGGTTAACAACCCTGATCATTTCGACCCTGATTACTCAGGCGCACGCAGTCGACACGAAGCTATTTTCTCTGAATTTAAAAGCTGAAAAAAAAGAAGATGGATATTTTTTTATCTTCAGATTGAAAAATATTAGCACTGAGGGTAAACGACTTTACGTGCAAACTCCAACTCACTTTGGAAGGGTGGGCCTGCTGACGATGTACCAACAAAAAGAAATCGCAAGCATTTCAACCACTACATACTCTCCAATAACATACTCGGGGTTTGTTCTGTCGGCCGAAGAAGAGTATGAATTCACACTGAAATTCGTTGAGGACAATAATGGCGCCATTTACTGTCCCGAAATCGACCATAGATTAAGTCTATTCGAAAACAAGCCGAAGATTGCTGCCAGATGCGTCTTATATGTTTCGGATTTCGGCTCGAATTCGGCTAAAATACTTGCGGTCGAATCTAACTTTATTTCAATTGACTTCAACCACCGCCTGACTCCCTTCCCGCCTCCCCCTGTTAAGCTGCCGGATTATTCGAAGTTGCCTCCCCTCCATAAATGAATGAGGTGGGTCTGAGGCGTGAACGGGGTCAGCAATTCAACAAGATTGAACGGGGTCAGTCCTTGGATTTAAATGTCGAGGCATGTTAGATTGATTGGAAATCACTCCAAACTCTTCGCTTCGCCCCGCCAAACATCCCGCTGCGTGCTGATCACGTGTGCTGCTCGCCTTCGGGGCCATGTGACGTGCGCGGTGTAATGCTGCATCTCAGTCCAGGACCCTCCCGGCAAGCCGGGTCCCTCCCTCCCCGTTCGGCGCAAAAATTCATCCATGGTGGTAAGCATTAGCCGGATTTCATCCGATCTTTTCCTTGCCGACTTCCCCGCCAGACGAAAGATCCATCTGAAAACCAACCGATCCGTTTTCCCGCGGGTCTCCCCCCAATCCGCATGAATGACGAAACCTCCGATATCGACTCCGTCGCCCGTGTTTCCCAGGCGATCATGGATGAACTTTCCAAAGTGATCGTCGGCCAGCAGGACATTGTCCGCGGACTGGTGGCCTCGCTTTTCGCCAATGGCCACTGCCTGTTGATCGGCGTGCCCGGCCTGGCGAAAACCCTGCTGGTGCAATCGATCGCCGGAGTGCTTGGCGTCGATTTCAAGCGCATCCAGTTCACCCCGGACCTGATGCCATCCGACATTGTCGGCTCCGAGGTGATTCACGAGCACCAGGGCCGGATGGAGTTCCAGTTCCGGCCCGGCCCGGTTTTCACCAATCTCCTGCTGGCGGATGAAATCAACCGGACGCCGCCGAAAACCCAGTCGGCCCTGCTGGAGGCGATGCAGGAGCGGCGCGTGACGCTGGCGGGCGAAAACCGCGTGCTGCCGGATCCGTTTCTGGTCGTGGCGACACAGAATCCGATCGAGCACGAAGGCACCTATCCGCTGCCGGAGGCGCAGCTCGACCGCTTCATGTTTTCCCTCGATCTCGGCTATCCCGCACGGGCCGATGAAATTGAAATCGTCCGCCGCACGACCATCGGCGACTCGGCGACCCTGTCCGCGGTGGTTTCCGGAAAGGACATTCTGGCGATCCAGCGGATTGTCAGGGCGATGCCGGTCGCCGATCACATCCTTGGGTATGCCGTCGATCTCTCCGCCGCCACCCGTCCGAAACAAGCGGGGGGCTGCCAGACCGCGGAAACCTATCTCGAATGGGGCGCGGGTCCGCGGGCGTCGCAGTATCTCATTCTGGGAGCCAAGGCATTCGCACTCATGGACGGCCGCACCGCGCCGGAAGCCGAGGACGTCCGCCGCACCGCGCAGCAGGTGCTCGCCCACCGGATCGTGCCGAACTACCGCGCCACCGGCGAGGGTCTCAAGGCAGCGGATCTGGTGGCGGCCCTGGTGAAGGAAGTGAAGGAGCCCTCCTATTGATATTTTTCCGATGGCCGCAAATTTTTCCGACTCCCCCACCCGTCCGTCTTCGGGGCCGTCGGTGCCGCCGCCCTTGTCCACCTATCAGCCCAAACCGCCACCGCTTCCCACCCGGGTTTTCGCCACCCTCCAGGAATCCGCAGCCGCCGCCGCCGATGAAGCGCGACTCAAACGCGCGCGCCAACTTCTGGATGAGGAAGAGCTGGCGCGTTTCAAGAACCTCATCGTATTTGCGAAAACCCTCGTCGAAAGCCGGTTCAGCGGACGCCATCGCTCGCCCGATCTCGGCGGCGGCGGCGAGTTTTCCGAGTTCCAGAGTTATTACCCCGGTCTGCCGATCCAAGCCATCGACTGGCGGGTGTACGGCCGCAGCCGCAAACTGGTGATCCGCCGCTACCGCGAGGAAACCGATATGGATGTGCATCTGTTAGTCGATGCCTCGGGATCGATGGCCTATCACGGAGGCAAAAGGGAGGAGAAGGGCCTGCGCGCCGCCCGCATCGCCGCCGCGCTGACATTTCTGATGCTGCGACAGGGCGACAAGGTTTCGGTCACCTTGTTCGCGGATCGCGTGATCGACCACCTGCCGGCGGCCGGCACTCGCCGGCATCTGATGGCGGCGCTGCGGGCGCTGGTGAAACCGGCGCACGAAGCCTCGGGTCTCACCGATCTGCCCAAGGTGATTTCCGAATGCGAGCGATTGATCCGACGGCGCGGGCGGCTGGTGATCCTGTCCGATTTCCTGGGATGCGATCCTGCGGCGATCTTCGACGCGCTCGGCCGCTTCGCCCACCGCGGCTTCGAGATCCTCCTCATGCAACTCACCGATCCCGACGAACGGACGCTGCCGGACGCGCCGCTCGCCCGTTTCGTAGATATGGAAACCGGCGAATCCATCGAAGTGGAACCTTCGGAAATCCGTGCGGAATACGAAATGAGGATGCGGTCCCGCGGCGAATCCTTCGCCGCGGAAAGCGCCCGCCACCGCATCGATTTCACGGCGCTCGAGACCGCCAGTCCCTACCGCGAAGCCATCGAGGCCTATCTCGGTTTCCGCCGTGCCAGCGCCTGATCCCTCACCACCGCCATGCATTTTCTCAATCCCTCGCTGTTCTGGCCGCTGCTGCCATTGGTGGGGATTCCCCTGCTCATCCACTGGTTGAGCCGGCGCTTTCCGAAAAAATTCGCATTCTCATCGATCGACGAAATCCGTCGCACCATCGCCGGGCGCTCGCGGATTTTCCGCTGGCGGCATCTGCTGATGCTATTGCTGCGGACGATGGCATTGCTGGCGCTCTTGCTGGCATTCCTGAAACCGGTGATCGCCAGCCGGGCCACTCCGGGTGGAGTGAAACGCCACCTGATCCTCCTCGCGGATCACTCGCTCAGCATGAGCCATTCGGAAAACGGGACCAGCGCCCGCGCCCGATCGGTCGGCGAGGTCAAGAGGTTGCTGGATTCGCTCGACGCCGACGACGTATTTAATCTGATCCGCGTCGATCACGCGCCCTCGGCCGCATTCGCCGCCTTTTCCACGCAAGCGGACGCGGCGCTGGATTTCGTGGAAAAATCGCCGCCGCCGATGACCCATGCGGACTTCCGTGCGGCGAACCAGCTCGCCGCAGTGCTTTCAAAAGACGCGGCCGGACCGGTGGACGTCTATTATTTCTCCGACTTCCAACGGCGCAATTGGGCCGATGTGAGCTTCGACGGCCTGCCCGAGGGCGCGCGCCTGTTCTTCGTCAGCGCGACGGACGACCCGCAGCGCGCCAACCGGGCGATCACCTCGCTGGAGCTTGGCGAAGGCGCGGTCATTTCCGGCGGCGAGGCGGAGCTGAAAGTCCGAGTGGCGAATCATTCGCCGCTGCCGTGGAGCGGGAAACTCGAAGCCGGATTCGGACCCGCCCATCTCCGTGAGTCGGAGATCGCCTTGGCGCCGTGGTCGGAGGGCGATTTCAGCCTGATCGTGCCAGTTCCGTCCGGCGGTTTGCTCAAACTGACCGCCGCGCTGCCTGCCGACGATCTCCCGGCCGACAACCGCCGCCATCTCGTCGTGCAGGTGCGGGAACGCGAGGAGGTCGTGATCCTAACAGGACCGGAGGCGGATGGCGGCGCGCCGGCACCATCGCTCTTTCTAACCACCGCGGTCGATCCCTACGGTGGCGACCTCGGCGTTTACCGGCCCAAACATCTGGAGCCGGAAACGCTGAATCCGGCGGCGCTCGCAGCCAGCACGCGACTGCTCGCCTCGCGGCTACCACTGCTGAGCGACGCGCAGGCGGGCACGCTCGCGACGTTTCTGAAAGGCGGCGGCGGCGTGATCCTCTTCCTCGACGGCCAGGCGGATCCGGCGAATCTGGAAAAACTTGCCGATCTAACAGGCGAGCCGATGCCCATCCGTCTGACCGAGCGGCTGGGTGCCGAGAATCTGCCCGGCGGCGCGATGCGGGTGGCGAGCGGCGATTTCCGGTCCCGTTTTCTCCGTCTGTTCGAAGGCGTCCGGCGCCAGAATCTCGCCCACCTGGAGTTTTACGATCTCTATCATGCCGCGCCCACCGGCAGTGGGAAAATCCTGCTCACCTATGCCGACGGCACCCCCGCTCTCACCGAAAGCGCCATCGGCCTCGGAACCTTGCTAGTCTGCAATTTCTCGGTGGCGGAAGCATCGAGCAATCTTGCCCGCCAGCGGCTGTTTCCCGCGTGGATCCACGAAATGCTGCTGCGTATGAGCCAGTCGGGTTCGGCCGCTATGGAGCCGTTTCTGGCGGGCGATTCGATCTCCGGAGAAACCTGGACTGCGGAAGCGGCCGGCAGGGAATTGCTCGGCCCCGCGGGGGCGCCGGTCCGCACCCGTGGGGAAGCACAGGGGGAACGGATGCGCGTCGCGTTTTCAGCCGACGTGCCGGGTTTCTATCATCTTCCGGGCGGGGATGACCGCGACCTGTTAGCCTTTGCCGTGAATCCGGATCCGGATCAATCGGACCTGCGGACCATGGATCCCGCCGTGCTGCCGGACCGCGCGAGCGGCCACCCGCAGGCGGAGTTCGTGGGAGCCACGACCGATTACCACCTGCTCCTCCGCGGCCGCCCGATCTTCCACTGGTTTCTCATCGCCGCCCTCGGGTTTCTCTTCATCGAGGGCATGCTTTTCAAAACTCCGACCCGCACCACTTGAGATATTGCTGTTAGATCCTGTCATTCCGCCACCCTGGATCCTCTTCATCGCCGCCGCGGTGCTGGGGACGGCGTGCTGGTTCTATTTCCGCTCCGGGCGGCGGTTGGGAACGGGCCGCAATGCCTGGTTGCTCGTTTGCCGGTTGGCGGCGCTGGCCGGAATTCTGATGCTGCTCCTCCAGCCGTCGCGCGACGAAAAAGTCCCGCTGCCGGTGAGGGAAAAGTCGGTGATTTTCGCCATCGACACCTCGGCCAGCATGCGCGAGCCGCACTCCGGCGGCGCGAGCCGGATCGATGCGGCAAGGGCGGATCTGGATGAGGCCGGACTTCTACATGACAACGACGGCAGGCACCGGTTCTTCACCTTTTCCGAAGGGGCCGCAGCCGTCACGCCGGACGCCCTCGCCACGACCGCCGCCGCAGGGGAGACGACCCGCATCGACACCTCGCTGGCGGCGCTGCTGAGGATGGCCGGCGCCCCTCAGCCCGCCGCGCTGATCCTCTTGTCGGACGGTCATGACTTCGACCTCGTGCCGCCGGGTGAAACCGCCCGCCGGCTTCGCGCCCGCGACCTTCCCGCCTACACGCTCGCTTATGGCACGATGGAATCCGCCCGAGACGTCTCCATCCGCATCGCGAACTACCATCCGCACACGTTCGTCCGCCAGAGCACCCGGCTGGAAGCGTTTGTGCGCACGCTGGGATGCGCGCATGAAACGCTCCACATCGATTTGC
Source organism: Verrucomicrobiales bacterium (assembly GCA_038256845.1). Taxonomy (GTDB): domain Bacteria; phylum Verrucomicrobiota; class Verrucomicrobiia; order Verrucomicrobiales; family Akkermansiaceae; genus Luteolibacter. The sequence goes on from JBBSJY010000098.1 coordinate 7,974, forward strand.
TGTTAGATGGCGAGCCGGTGCAGCGGCAGGCTGTGGAAACAGGGACCCAGCCGTTTCACCAGGTGCATTTCACGGTGACCCACGAGGAGCCCGGGCAGTTCGAGTATTCATTCCGTGTCGCGCCTCTGCCAAACGAACGGGAGCTGTCTAACAACGCGGCGACCACTTATCTCAATGTCATCGCCGAGCGGCTGAGAATCCTGGAAATCGAAGGCGCGCCCTTCTGGGACACCACGTTTCTGCGCCGCTCGTTTGCCCGCAATGACAAGTTTGACATCGATTCGCTGGTGGCTTTCACGGGCGACCGGATCCGCCCGATCCGCTCGAACATCGAACGCTCCGCCGATGATCTGAAACCGCCCGCGAGCGTGGAGAACCTGAAAGTTTACGATCTGGTCGTGCTCGGCCGCGATGTCGGGCGGGTGATCGGCCTCGACGGAATCCGCGCCATCGACACCTGGGTGAAGGATCATGGCGGAGTGCTGGTTTTCGCCCGCGGCCAGGCTTGGCCGCCCGACGCGAAGGTGGCCGCGGAATTGGAGCCGATCGATTGGGACACCCGCTCGGCGCGGGGGGTGCGGCTGGAAGTCACCCCTCAAGCGGGCGCCGTGCCGGCCTTCCGCCTGCTCCGCGAAGTGGCGGCGGCGGACGAATTTCCCGAGGTCATCGCCTTCCCCGCGACCAGCGAGCCGAAGACGCTGGCCTCCACCTTTTCGGTCGCGGAAGACCAGTCGCCGGCGGTGGTTTACCGTCGCTATGGCAGTGGCCAGACCCTTTCGCTGGGAGTTGGAAATCTCTGGCGCTGGGTTTTCAATCCGAAGGCGGATTACGACAACAACGCCTACGACCGGTTCTGGGATCAGCTCGCCCTGTGGCTGCTCGCCAACCACGGAGTCACGCCGGTGGAGGGCTACAGCTTGCGCAGCGACACCTCGAACCTGCCGCTGGGAGAAACCATCCGCCTGCGGTTCGGCGTCCATGGCAAGGAAGCTCCGGCCATCGGCCCCACACTCGCGCTTTTCAGGGACGACCTGCCGGTGACCCAACTGGTGATGCAGGCCGGCGACGATCCGACGGTGTTCCACGCCGAGTTCACGCCGCGGGAAACCGGTCACTACCACGCCCGCGTCGAAACGGGAGACGCGGAACCGCTCAGCTCGAAATTCGTCGTTTTCCGGGATGAAATGGAAACGACCGAAACGGCGATGGATCGCGGATACCTCGAACAGCTTGCCAATGCTTCGGGCGGGCGCTTGCTCGATCCGGCGGAGCTGGGGCCGCTGGTGGAGAACCTGTTGCGCGATGCTTCTGATCAGGCCCCTCTCACCCGCCGGGTCCCGCTGTGGGATCGGCCGTGGATTTATCTCCTTCTTTGTTTTTTCCTCGCCTGCGACTGGTATGCTCGCAGGCGTTGGGGATTGACCTGACTTCGTGCCATGAACCCGAATCCAACGACGCAACCGGTTCTGGAGGTCCTCCGCCAGGCTGCCGGAGTCCACGCGCGCCACCGCGCGGCGCTGTTCCTGCTGCGCTCGCTGCTCTGCCTCGTCGCGCTGATCCCCGTGCTGATGGTGGCCGACGTGCTGTTCCATTTTTCCGGGCCGATCCGTCTCGCCGGCACTCTCGGATTGGTGCTGGCATGCCTGGGTCTGGCGGCGACCGCTTTCGGAATGGCCTGCTTCGTCCGTCCGCCGATGCTGCGGATCGCCCGGCTTCTGGAATCCAGAAATCCGGCGCTGGGCTCGAAATTGGTGAACATCCTGCAGCTCGCGGACGAGGCGGACCGGGAAAGCGCGTCGCCGCTCACCCGCCAACTGGCCCGCCAGGCGGTGACCTCCGCCGGGAGCACCCTCCATCTCGAATCACTCCCGGCTCTGGCGCGCGAGCGCGGCCTCCGCCGCCGGGCCTTGCACACACTCGCCGCTCCCGCCGTGCTGCTCCTCCTCACGCTATGTGGCGGCCACCACGTCCGCCAGGAATGGCTGCGTTTCCTTGATCCGTTTGGCGATCATCCTCCGTTTTCGCTGACCCGGCTGACAATTCTGAAACCGCTGGAGGATGAAAAAGTCCTCTACGGTGCCTCCGCGATCGTCGAAGTCCGGGCCGAGGGGCATCAGCCGCGGGAGCTGTTTCTGACGGCGAATCCGGTGGTTGATAGCGCCAAGCCTTTTGCGCTGCCGATGGCCCCTCGCGGCGACGGCACCTTCGCCGTGCGATTGGAAAACATCCGCCAGCCGATGCAGCTCACCGCCCACACCGCGGACCGGTCCACACTCAGCCGCCGCCGCTTGCTCGACCTCATCCTGACGCCCCAGATCGGCCCCGCCCGCGTCCGCCTCACACCGCCCGCCTACACCGGCCAACCATCCCGCGAGCTGTCTTTTCGCTTCACCGCCCTCCGAGCGCTGGAAGGCACGGAAATCGAATTCGAACTCGGCTCCAACCGACCGCTCGGAACTGGCTCCATCCTGCTTGAAACGGGCGTTGGGCATCCGGTCACCTTTCCTCTTTCACACGCTGAGGAACAAAATGCCGTCGGCCGAATCACTGCCACGGAATCAGGCCGGCTGAGCTTTTCCTTGGTGGACGTGGAGGGAAACCATGCCGTGGAAACTCCCACGTCCGCACTCACCATAACACGCGATCTTCCTCCCGCGCTTTCTATTACGGTTCCGGAAAAAAACGCGTTGATCGTTGAGGGTTTGACATTCCCGGTGACAATAGACGCCACCGATGACTACGGCCTCCGCTCGCTCCGCCTGCACATCTCGATCAACGGCGAGTTCCTGCCGTTGGAAACGGTCGCTTTCGACCAACCGGATGAACGGAGGAGCCGTTTGGAACATCCGTTGGATCTGGCGAAGATCGGCGCGTCGACCGGCGATGAGATCATCCTCTTCGCCGAGGCGGTGGACACCCGGCCGGAACCGCAGATCACGCGAACCGACACCCGCCGCCTTGAAGTCATCACCGAGGACGAATACAACGACCTGCTGCGCGAGCAGACCGATGTGGCGATGATCGCCGGCAAGTATGAGGATTTGCTTTCCCGCTTCCACGATCAGGTCGAGGCGCAGCGTGAAATCGAGCAGAAGCTTGCCGAGTTATTCGAGGCGGCCGAAGCCGATCCGGAGGCGGAAGAGCTGCTCAAAGAGTTCTCGCAGGCACTCTCGGACCAGACGGACCTGAACCGCCGTCTGGAACAACTGGCGAATGAAATGGCCGACTTCGGCCGAGATAATCCCGTGTATGATTTCGAAAACGAACTTCAGGAGCAATTGGAAGAGCAGGCGGAGAAACTGCGGGAGTCCGCCGCGAGGAATGCGGAGGAGATGGAGCAGGCGCTCGAATCCGGCCCGCTCCCGCCAGAGACACCCAACAAGGAAATGATCCAAGGCATGGCCGATGCCGCCCAAGCCCAGCGCGAGCGATTGGAGGGCGGCCACCAGCAGACCGAGAGCGATGTTCTGGAACCGCTGGAGGAACTCGCACAGCTCCACGAGTTGATCAAGAGCTTCACCCGTTTCAAGGAACTGACCGCCGAGCAGCAACAGCTTTCCGAGCAAAGCAAAGCCTACGAGAACAAACCCGAGCTCAATGCCGAGGACCGACTCGCCCTCCGTGACATGGGAGCCCGCCAACGCGATCTCGCCCGCCAGCTCGAACAGCTTTCGCGGAAACTGGAAGCGGATGCCGAGGCGGCCGGGGAAACATTTCCGGAAGCCGCCGCCAGCGCCCGGAACCTCGCCGACGGCATTCAGTCGGCCGGGATGTCCGGTCTCGCCCGGGAGGCCGCCCGGAGCATGCTGGACGCCAAAGGATCCGACGCCCACCCGCAAGCCAAGCACCTCCACGAGGAAATGGACCGCCTGTTCGACGACGCCGGAGAGGCCGGACAACAAGCCGCCGGCCAAGGACTCGACCGCGCGTTGCGGCTGACCCGCGGCATGAATCCCGGCGATTCGCTGCGGCAGATGCTGCTTTCCAGGAATTTCCGGATGTCGCCCGACGACGGCCAATCCGGCGCGGGCATGGGCGGATTCATGGCGTCGTCCGCCATGGATGGAAACGTCCAGTTGCTCGGTGGCGAGTCGTTCATGAATGGGCCCATCGCCAACTCCATCGCCGGCCGCGGTGACCAGGGCGGCGAGGGAACCGCCGGCGGCCCCACCGCCCGGATCGACCGTCCGGACCAGGCCCATCTCGATTCCGAATCCGCCCGCCGGACCACCACGCCCGGCGGCAGCTCGCTTCTGCTACAATACGAAAACATCGCGGATGCCTACTTCCGCCGACTTACCACCCAACCATGAAAGCGCTCATCTCCAGCCTGATCGCCACCGCGACCCTCTGCCTGGCGGCGGATCCCTCCATTGATTGGAACTCGGAAACCATCCGCTGCGGAAACCTCGTTTATGGCGACAACCAAACTTCCATCTGCTTTGCCGACACCTTCCTGACGGACGCAGCAAAGGAAACCGGCCTGCAAATCGCCCCGAAATTCGCCCGCATCGCACTCGCCAAAGACGAGGTGTTCACCACTCCGCTTTGCATTTTCACCGGCGAGGGAAATTTCGTCCTGAAGGAATCGGAGCGGACGAACCTCCGGCGCTATCTTGAGAACGGCGGCTTCGTTTTCTCCAGCCCCGGCTGCTCAAGCGCCCCGTGGAACGCAGCTTTCAAGCGGGAGATCGCACTCGCCCTGCCCGGCTACGCGCTGAAGGAAATCCCCATGGAGCACGAAATTTTCTCGACCGTCCACCGCATCACCCGGCTGACCGTCAAGGGCAGGACCACCCGGCTCCAAGGGATTTTCGTCAACGGCCGGCTCGCCCTCGTCCACTCGCCGGAGGGTCTCAACAACGCGGCCAACGCCAAGGGCTGCTGCTGCTGCGGCGGTGCCGAGATCGCCGAAGCGCGGCAGGTCAACGTCAACGCGGTCGCCTACGCGCTGCTGCACTAACCGAACTGCGTTTGAAATCCCCCGCCCGCATTCTGCTCGTCGCCCTGCTGGCCCTCGCCGGTCTGGCGGGCGCGTTTTTTTACTACGGGAAACCTGGTAGTTCCGGCGGCGATCCGTCATTGCTCACGATCCATTTCACCTGCGATACCGCCGGCCGGCTGGAGCCCTGCGGCTGTTTCACCGGCCAGCACGGCGGCCTCACCCGGCTGAGAACCTATCTGGAAAAACGCAAGCCGGACGGCCCGGTCCTCAAGATCGATGCCGGCGGAGCCATCGCCGGGACCAATGACTACGACATCATCCAATATCGCTACCTCGCCCGCGCCTACCAGACCATGGGATACGCCGCCCTCAACATGGGCCGCCGCGAGGCGATGCTGCCTGCGGAAACACTCCTCTCCCTCGCCAGCGCCTCGCCGGTTCCACTCGTCAGCGCGTCGCTTGTTGCCCCCGGCTCTCGCGAGGAAATCCTGGAGCCTTACCGCATCGTCGAGATCGGCGGAAAACGGGTCGGCATCCTCGGCGTCGTCTCGCCGCACAGCGTGCCGGAGCCGGGAAACGGTCTGGTGGTGCTCGGCCTCAACGAAGCGGTCGACCGCCACCTCCCCGGACTTGCCGCGAAGTCCGATCTGGTGATTCTCCTCGCCTTCGCCAGCGAGCCGGAGATGCGCCTTCTTGCCCGCGATTACTACGAATTCGCACTGATTGTCGGCGGAGATGTCGCGGGGCCCACCCAGGAAATCATCCGCGAGAACGAATCGATGATCGTTTTCACCACCAACGAAGCCCGCACCGTCGGCACGCTCACCGCCCGCCTGGGAGGTGAAAAGCGGACTCGCTTGTTAGACCCCGCATACGAAATCCAGCTCCTCTGGGACGACATCCCGCAGCACGGGGAATTGCTCTCGATGGTTCGCGAATACCGCTCGGAAATCCGCCGCACCCCTCTTGCCATCGACGATCTGGAAGCCGTGGACCCGGACGCCATCCCCGGTGTCGCCGCCGCCGCCACCTACGTCGGCTCCGCCACCTGCCAGAGCTGCCACCCGAATTCCCACGAAACCTGGAAAAACTCCGGCCACGCCCACGCTTTCGAGACGCTTGTTAAAAACGGCTCGGACGCGGACCCGCACTGCATCAAATGCCACACCGTCGGTTTCGGCCGTCCCGGCGGATACCGCCGTCCGCTCGGCAGCGACTCGCTCACCGACGTCGGCTGCGAGTCCTGCCACGGTCCGGCCAGCGAGCACATCGCAAAATATCTGGACGGCAAACCGACGAATTTCAAATTCCGCCCGCTCGGGCCCGGCGATTGCAAAAGCTGCCACTACGGCGAATTCTCCCGCCCTTTCGACTGGGAAGAATTCTGGCCCGGCATCAGCCACGGCAAGGAAACCCGGTGAAGGTCCACATGGCGCAGGCATCCTGCCAAAGTCGGTCCGGACACGCCCCATCCGTGGGAAACCGCGCCGACTGACCGCCGTTGGCCGCAGTGACCGGTTCCTGCCGAAAGAACTCGATAACACTTGAGACCACCCGCCAAGGCATCGGAATGAGCGGACGGGAGAACATCGACACGTTCCTATTGAGCAGCGATACTTAAAATGCGGGGATCGAACCCGTCAGGCCGTCATTTATTGAGAAAATTCGAAAAGGTGGGGACCGACCCGATGTATGAGTTCGTCCATCCGCCCAATCACGCGATCGCGCGTAAGGAAATCGCGCGTTTCGTGTGCTCCACGGTTTCCGCCACCTCCTCGTCCATCGAGGACAGGATGCCCGCCAGATCTGTCGCGATCTCTTTTCGCATGTGGGACACAAATTCCACACCCTTCGGAGTGATGCGCACCATGATCTTCCGCCGGTCTTCCGAAGTATGGACGCGTTCCACGTAGCCCAATTTCTCGATTCGATCAACCAATCCGGTTGCAGCTGCGGTCGAGTGACCCATCTTTTTCGCGATGTCCGTCATCGTCATATATTCTTCGCTGGAAAGGTAGGTCAGCAGGAAAAATTGGGGATAAGACAGATTGCCTCGGTTCAACTCTGTCGAGAGATTCAGGATGCAGCCGCGCTGCGTGAACAGGACGAAGTCTGCGAGACGGCCGGCATCGGCCTGGACCGACGCACTCGGGGTGCTTGAGGAGCTCAGTTTCAGTATCATGGGGGTGTTTGGGGGGGTATTTGGGGGGATCCCTCCGCCGGATGGGGAGGGGAAAGCAAATTGCTTGCTGACGGTCAGATCCTTCCAGAATTCCGGACTGACCGATATTACGTGATCACGTGACAATGTGGATCTATTTCCCGACCCAACTTGCGCTCGTGAAAAATGACCCAAAGTCCCCGGTCGGTTTGTTACCGATGTCCTCGGCTCACACCGTCCATGGCTGTTAGTCGGGCCTGGTACCCTTTGCACCCATCAAGCGATTCCCTTGCGCCAGATCCCTCAAACTCCACAAAACCCCGCTCGCGGGCGCGGCATCTCCGCACTTCAGCCGTCTTGCCCCCGATTTCCCGCTCTCGCGGAGTGGGCTCCGACACGCTCTCGCCCGTGGGACGGTGTGCGACCGGTGCCCGCCGCACGTCTCGCGGAGAAGACCCGCTGGAACCCCACCGGTCGTATCGCTCTCGCGGAACACGGCCGGAACGATCC
>JBBSJY010000099.1:0-15554 GCA_038256845.1 Verrucomicrobiales bacterium
CTTGGCCTTCGATCCGGCCTTTCTCCATTTCCGTCAGCAAGCCGATCCGCTCCGCCGTCTCCAGTTCCGCGAAGGGTTTTCCAAACTTCCCGGCACAGGTTTCCTCCAGGCCGGCCAGACCGTCGACGATCAGCTTCTGGTCTTGCTCGGCAAAACAATCCTGGACCAGCAGCTCGATCCAGCCCGGGACGCCCGCGTCGATCGCTCCCGGCGTGTCGGTTCGCGGAATGATCGTCTCGGCCAGCACCGCCACCAGCTTGCGCTGCGATGGGTCGAAAAACTTCAGCGCGGCCCCATCGAAGGGCTCGGCCAGCTTGGCGAAGACGCTCTCCGGCAGGGCGACCGAGCCGCCGAGGGTGAGGGCCATGACTTTCAACAACTCGCGGCGATCCATGGTTTTTGGGTTTCCTTTCATTAGACCCGGCATCCGCCAGAAGCGAGAAAAACCTCTGGCAACGCCACGACCGGCCCGCGTTTCGGGTGGTTGAAGCCGCCAGTGCGCTACGCCAGAAAGAGCCCGCTTGTCGCGACGATCGAAGGCCACTCCCGTTGCGGACATGGCCTTCGCCTTGGAAACTCGGGATGTCGCACCCGTCCTGCCCTGATGGCAGCAGAAATCTAAATTACTTGAGAGGCACATTCAGATCGCGGATGCGTTGAAGCGATTGGGCGCCGGAAAGATAGACGCCGCTGTAGGTAAAGGCGACCTGTCCGACAGTGCCCAGACGTCCGATGGGCTGCACAAAGGCGTTGCGGGGGTTGATACGCACCAGGGCATCACCGATGTTGGCCCAGATGTAACCATCGGGTCCGCGTCGGAAGACATAGTGCTGCTTGTTAAGCTGGCCGAAGTCATCCACCGGCCCGACCGGCACGTTCTTTTGCCAGAGCACTTCGCCCGTGTCCGGCTTCAGGCCATACAGAACGCCGGTATTGCCATCTTTGGCCTTGCCGTACCCCAGGACCAGTCCGGGCATGGCCTCAACAATCGGGCCGGGGTGGATGGCGAAAGGTAGAGCCTTATGGTAGATGAACTGGTGCGTCTGGGTGTCCCAGGCGAAAAGCTCGCCGCCGCTGCCATCGGAGTCCTTGCTGGCGAAGAGAATATATCGGCCGTCGCTGGCGGAAGTGCCCCAGTAGAAGTTGTGGCGGTCGATCATTTCCCCACCCGCCTCGCCGGTGGAGGGATTATACCAGCCGTACCCGCCGCCAACGCGGCGTCGTCCGCTGGAGTCCCCACCGGTATAGAACCGGCCGTCCGCGCCAACGAGGAGGCCGGCCATGGGATAGTGAACTTCCATGTATTGCCCCAATTGGGCGACCTGCTTCGGATTGGGCACTTCCTGTTTGCGTCCGAGCGGACGGGTGAAATCATACTCCATGATGGGTGAATTCGGATACCCCGTCATGTAGAGCCGATCGCCAACAACTCCAATCGAGTAAGCGCTGACTGATCCTTCCACACGTTTAAACCGCTTGGTGCGAACGTTATAGAAAACGTTCTCGCCGTAACCGTTGTCGGTAGCGAAAAGCACGTCCGGATTGAGTTCGATAAGACGTGCGACATCGCCGGGATACATGCGGACGGTATACTTAAGCGTGCGCCAGTCCTGGCCGGAGAGGCGGTATTCCAGTTCCACCTCGCCGCCGGTCGTGGGGATCTGCGTCCCACCCTTGAATTGGGGAGGATCGACGGGCATCGTGCCCTGAGGCCAATAGCTCGGACCACGGTACCAGCTAACGATGCGTTCGGAGGCCTTCGCGGATTGTTTGGACCAGGGGGCGATATCGTCAGTACGAGGGTAGACATTGCCATCGTGCAGCCAGAAGTCGTACTGTTCTTTATTGAACTGTCGAATACCGCGGATTTCCGCCGCCTGACGGATGTGACCGGAAAGACCGCCTTCAACCGGACTAAACTCGATGGTGTCGTGGTCGCCCTTGATATTTTCAGTGGTGGCCAGCACCCGCCCCTCTTTGGTCTTGACATTGAAGGCCACCAGATGCCACGGCTCGTTGCCGATGGAGGCGTAGATCCAGTCGCCTGACATCGTCACATCACGATACAACTCGAGCCGATTGGGATTGGCTGGCCCGAAGGTTGAATAGCGCTCTGTTTCATGGGTGTTCGGATCAAAACGATAAGCGACAAAGCCGCTGGTATCGCGCGGCCAGCCGATGCCGTAGACCATGCCGTCCTCACCGAGCACCGCCCTGCCCTGGATGATCTCGTCACCGAAAGGCTTGCTGGCGTGGACGAAACGGCGTTCGGCCGTATCGTATACAAGAAAGGCAACCGACCCCATCATCTCGATCACGAACTTGCCGTTGCTGTAATAGCCCGGCTGCATGTGAAAATCGGCTTTGATGCCCTTGGCCAGGGTGTCGTCTTCGGTGTTGAAATACTGGCGTGTCGTTTCACCGCTGGCGAAGTCATGAATGATCACTTCCTGCTCGCCGTTGTAGCTGTTGAAATAAGGCATCAGCATCTGCCAGCTTGTGCCACCGGGGGCCGGCACAAGGTAGGGATCATCACCAACCCAACAACGCTGCGGCGGCGGAGCAACGTGGTCAGTCTGCAGGGCTGGCGAAGCGGCGATCTGCGCGGAGAGGCCGGGCTGCTCGACCGGTTTCCACTGCGCGGCGGCCACCGGATCGGCAATCCAACCACCCTGCGGATTCAGTTGGCCTATTTCGAATTGTTCTCCCTGGGGAACAGACTGCCACTGCTGACGCGCAGCACCAGATTCACCTGCCTGTGCCCAGGCAGATGAACTCAGGGTCGCGCACAACATCGTGGTGACACCGCCGACGGTGATCCATCGAATCGAATGCTTCATAGGTTTTCCCTCCAATTATTGCTTCCGGGTTAGGGCCCCCCACTGATCCGGACGAGCGCAATTAACGCATCCGGTCCCTCGGGGTTGTGGTTTCATTGCATGCTGGAATGAATAAGGCGAGCAGGAAAGGAGGCTTTGATGTCGCTGCGCTCCGGTTCCCAGCTTCCCTGAAGACCCTGTTTGTCGCTCTGCCCTGCTCTCAGAACCCGGGTGGACCTCCACGCCAGACCATTGCGGCGTTTGGGGCGGGGAAATGGGGGTTCTTTACTTCCCATCGCCGGCAAGGTTCGCTCGATCTGAAACTCGACATCCTCAGCCCCAGGAAGTTGGACGCAGGTGATGAAAGAACCGGGAAGGAGCAACCGTAGATCTCCCAATTGTAGCCTGAAATGAAGAGTTCGGAAATCCGTCGCAGCAGTGTGATGGCCATGGCGGCCATCACCTTTTTGTTTTCACTGGCCATGCCTTGCGCAGCAGACAGTGCCGAAGACAAGGACTTCGCCGAACTTCAGGCCCACGCGAAACAGTCATTCAAGAACGAAACCGCGCCCTTCATCGAAGCCCACTGCTCCAGATGCCACGGGCAAAAAAGACAGAAAGGAGGGATTAATTTTCAACCGGCGCTCCAGAACCCAGGCAACGCGGCTGCTGGCAAGCGTTGGAAGCAGGCCATCGCCAATGTGCGAACCCATGACATGCCGCCGGACGATGAGGACGATCTGCCGACGGATGAGGAGCGCCGGAAGTTCATCGACTCGATCGGCCTCATCAAATATCTCAGCCCGAAGGATCCCGGTCCGTTTGTGATCCGCCGCCTGACCAAGGAGGAATACGGCAACACGCTCCACGATCTCTTCGGGGTCGATGTGGATGTGGCCGGCGAACTGCCGGATGAAGTGTTCGGCGAAGGCTATCTCAATACGCTATCCCCCCTTCAATCGGAGCAATATCTCGGGATCGCAAACGAGGTGCTGGATCGCATTCTGGCTCCGGAGGATGCGCCACCTACCGGTATCCAAAAGAGCCTGTTCGGTGAAACGCCCGCGCCCGGAGCCGATCAACGGGAAGCGGTAAAAACCGTCGCCCGCTCTCTGGCAAAAAAGGCGTATCGCCGTCCTCCGTCGGAAGAGGAAGTGGAAGTCCTGCTGAAGGTCTTTGCTCTGGGGCGCGACAACGGGCTCGCCTATCCCTCGTCACTGCGACTGATGCTCAAAGCCGTTCTCGTTTCCCCTCAGTTCCTTTTCATCACGCCATCCAATGTGGCAAAGCAGGACAAGGCCATCGTTCCCCTCGATGACCACCAACTTGCGTCCCGCTTGTCATATCTGCTGTGGGCCACCATGCCAGATGCCGAGCTATCCGCCCTGGCAGATAAGGGGGAGCTCCACGAGCCTGCGATCTACAAGGCACAGGTGAAACGGCTTCTCGCAGATGATCGATCGCGTGCGTTGTTCGATGGATTCGGCGCTCAATGGCTCGGGCTTGAAGACTTGGATCGCAAGACATTCGACGCCGCCAAATTCCCTCAGATGACGGGCGAATTGCGAGCGGCGATGTATGACGAAGCGCGCCTGTTCTTTGAAAGCGTCGTGCGCGAGAACCGCAGTGTCATGAGTTTCGTGGACAGCGACTACACCTATCTAAACGGAGCCCTCGCGAGCATCTATGGAATGGAGAAAAACATCACCGGTCCCGCGATGCGCAGGGTGAAGCTGGCGGATGCGAACCGTGGGGGCGTTCTGGGAATGCCCGGCATCCTGGCGGTGACCTCGTTTCCCAACCGAACCAGCCCCGTAAACCGCGGGGTATGGGTGCTCGAGCAGGTGCTTGGAGAAGTGATCCCGCCCGCCCCGCCAAATATTCCGCCCCTGGAAGAGCAGAACCAGGAGAAGGTTGCGAACATGACCCTGCGCGAGCGGACGGAGCTTCACCGAACGGATGCCGCATGCGCCAACTGCCACAAGATCCTCGATCCCATCGGCTTCGGCCTGGAAAATTTCGACGCCATCGGGCGCTGGCGCGAGAAGGACGATACGGGGGGAGCGATCGATGCCACGGGTGAGTTGCCCGGTGGAGAGCGCTTCACGACGCCCACGGAACTGAAAGCCATACTCTCCACACGAAAGGCAGACGTGGCGCGCAACCTCACGGAAAAACTCCTCGCCTACGCACTCTGCCGCCCGCTGGAAGGCTATGACCAGATCGTCGTGGATCGCCTTATGGAATCCATTGCGGGCGATGACTACCGCATGCAGACTCTTGTTTCCGAGGTCGTCAGCAGCTATCCTTTCCTCAACCATCGCATCCAGGAAACCCCAGCCCTCTCATCCAATGACAAATAACTTCCGACTCAACCGCCGCGCCTGTCTGAAAGGAGTTGGGGCCACCCTCGCCCTGCCCCTTTTGGAAACGATGGGCTGGGCGGAAACAATCAAGGGAAGGGCCGTCAAACCACCGGTCCGGCTCGGCTTCATGTATATGCCCCACGGCGTCATCATGGATCAGTTCTGGCCCTCGAACGCGGAGAGTTTCCTCTCGTCGCCGCCGCCTGCACTGGAATCGCTGCGACCCGTGCTGGACCAGTGCCTGCTGATGAAAGGGATTTCCGGGGTTCCCATTTCGCCGTTCAATGGCGCTCCCCATGCACTGGAATTGTCCACCTGGCTAACAGCCCAGCTCCCGGATGCGGACAAACGGAATCAGGTCAACATTGCGATTTCCGCGGATCAGATCGCTGCCAATTACATCGGCGCACTCACGTCCTTGCCTTCTCTTGAAATGGCCACGATGCCCCAAACGCACAAGGAAAACCAGGAGGGGCTGAACGAAGCCTATTACTCCCATTGCAGCTTCCGCACCGCGACCCAGGCAGTACCTGCGGAAACGAGTCCACGCAGCGTTCTCAAACGCCTTTTCGGCGCCACCGATCAACGCGGACACCTCACCAAGGCGGATCCGCTGGACCGCAAGATGTTGGACCTGGTCATTGGCGGCGCCAAGGATCTCCGCAAGAATCTGCCACAGGACGACCGGCACAAACTGGACGAATACCTGGACAGCGTGCGCTCCGTGGAGCGCCGCATCGCCGCCATCGAATATCGCCAGAAAGAGGCCGCCATGGAAAAGGCCGGCGTCGCCGCAAGCAAACGGAACGCCTCGGATTCCCCGCCCATCGAAATCAAGATTCCAGATGGCGACAAACGGAGCGAATACATGCAGGTGATGTGCGACCTCAACGTGCTGGCTTTCCAAACGGATACGACGCGAGTCAGCACCTACATAGGCTCCACACCAAACGGCGTTTCCTATCCGGAACTCGGGTTCGCCGATGCGCACCACTCCCAGACCCACCACAACAACGAGGCCGACAAGATCGCGAAGGTCGCCGCAATCACCTCTTTCAACATCGAGCAGTTTGCCTACATGGTGAAGAAAATGGCCGGTCTCCGTGAAGGTGATGGAACACTCCTCGACAACTGCATCATGATGTGGGGATCCGGCCTGGAGGACGGCAACAAGCACGCCCGTGAGAACCTGCCTTTCATCATCGCGGGCAAAGGCGGAGGGTCGATCAATACCGGGCGTTTCCTGCCCCATATCAAGGGCAACCAGGGCGACCTTCTCGCCACACTGCTTGCGTGTGCCGGGATCCAGCACGACCGGCCCGTTGGCATCGGCACAAAGAAAATCACCGAAATGACCGCCAACATTTGAGGGTTGGAGCACGGCTTTTGCCTTTGTGAAAGCCGGTTAACCAGCGCCGACCATTATGATCCGGGCGCGCCATGCTTCCGAACCTGGGGGGGGAGGTCGAGGGTTTTGCTTCGGGCACATTGGCGAAGTGCCCGTACACGATGAAGATTTTGCGGGTGCCTTGACCGCCCGTCATTTCGTCGCCCCGTCGTAGAGCGGGAGATAGCGGTAGTAAACTTCCAGCGTCAGTGCGGCCAGCGCGGTAACGACCGCCCGGCCCGCCTGCGCGCCCCAGCGCGAATTGGTATCCCAACTGCCGTCTTCGTCGCCGCCCGTGCGTTGGGAATCGAGAAGGATCGGGCGGAGGCGGGAATTCCACTCCACCCAAACCGGGCCTTGGTGCTGATAGAGCGCGAGCGAGCCGTAATACCAAAAATAGTAGTCGCGCTCATTCTCGCGAGGGAGATGCCTGGCGAGATAGGCGGCGGATTCGAGCATCGCGGGGTCGTCGCGCCCGGCGGCGGGAGTGCCCGGGCCGCGGCCGATGAGCTGGCGGGAAAACATGCCTTCGGCAACCATCGCGGGTTTGGGACTGCGGTTTTGGTAGCCGTATTCGCCGCCGTGTTTTCCGCCGCCCACCTGGACGAGCCATCGACGGGCCTTGTCGAACGCCTCTTCCGGCACCTCAAGGCCGGCTGCCCGGGCGCTGGTGAGCGCCATGATCTGCCAGCCGAAAACCGAAGTGTCGCCCCCTTCGCCGGGACGATACCGCCAGCCGCCGTCGCCGGGATTCTGCGCCGCGACGATAAACGCGATGGCGCGGCGGGCAGGTTCATGGAAGCGCGAGTCGCCCGTGAGGGCGTAGGCTTCGGCCAATGCGATCCCGGCCATGCCTTGGTCGTACATGTCGCCGGACGGCCTGCCCTCCTCGTGGCGGAGATCGCCTTCCTCGTTGGTGCGGGCGATCAGCCAGTTCAGCGCCCGGCCTGCCGCCTTGCCGAAATCATCTCCGCCGTCCGGATCGGCGCCCCATGCAAGGAACGCCAGGGCGGCCAGCGAGGTGGCGGCGACATCATGTCCGGCCTGGCCGCCGAAGCGGTCGATTTTCCAGCGCCCGTCCGGCTCCTGGTGGCGGGCCAGCCACCGCAGCGCGCGTTCGATCGCGGCTTCGGTCTCGGGCGAGCCGCCCAGTTCGGCGAGCGCCCGCTCGCGTTTTTCAGGATCGCGGAGCAGGAAACGGTCTGCCGGTTCGGGCCGCGCTTCCAGCGCCAGCGCGGGCTCGGCCAGATTCGCGGGGATCGGCAGTGACGGAAGATCAAACTCCGGAGGTGCGGGGGTCTGAGCAAGCGCATCCATGGCGGTAGGCGGGAGTTCCGTGGGCGGCGGCGGGACGTCCGGGAGCGGCCGCGGATCCCGGGCCTCGGGTGTTTCCACAAGAGCGGGTGCCGCGGCGCTGTCGGCGGGCGTGATTTCCGGTGTGGCTGGCGAATGGTCGGGGGCGGCCATCGGTTCGGGCTCGTCCAAGCGGACTTCGGGAGATGCGGGACTGGCCGCGGACAAGGCGTCCGGCGTGAGCCGGGCGGGACGGAAGCGCTCGCCGGCCGCGGGCTCCGGCTCCTCCATGCGTTCCCACGCGGCAAGCGGCGCGGCAACGGGGCCGGGAAGGTTCCGCATCGGAATCTCAGGCAGCGGCAGCCGCTCGGTTTCGGCAGGCGCGGCGGGAATGGCTTCCGGTGCCGGCAACGGTGGCAATGCGGGCGAGGCCTCGCGAATTTCCAGCGCCAGACGTTCCCGGGCCAGTGCGTCCGCTTGCAACGTGACCTCCTGCCGCTCCGGGATTCTCACCGCCTGATAGACCGCTTCCGAGACGATGTAGAGGCTGAAAGCCAGGCCCAGCGCCGCGTGGACGAGCAAGGAAAGAAGCAGGGCGCGAACGACCGGACGACGGCGGCGAGGGGGGCGGGGGTCCCGGTTTTCCACCGGTGCCGGTGCCGTGGCGCGCTTTCCCGACCAATATCCCGCACCCCAGATCGCTCCCGCCGCAAGAACGGCGAGCGCGGTGTAGCGGATGATCTCCGGGTCGAAATTCACTGCTTATTCCGGGATTTGGTAGCCGAGATCGGCTTCGACGATGCCGGCGTTCCGGCACGCCAGGACCGCCGCGGCGACATGCCCGTGGAGGGCGTTGCGGTCGCCGCGGATGAGGACTTTCTGCTGGGGGTTCGCTTCCCGCGCCGCCGCCACTCCGGCCGCCACGCCTGCGATGTCCATTTCCTCCGCAGCCATGACGTAGCTGCCATCCGCGCGGACGTTGATGACGATCAACGCCGGCGCCTCGCTCACGGCATCTCCCGCGGCGGCGTCGGGCAGGCTCACCGCCACGTCCCGTTCCTGCTGCTGGAAAGTGGTCGTAGCCAGAAAGAAGATGATGAGGATGAACATCACGTCGAGGAGCGATGACACGTTCACCAGCTCGCCGGAGGCGGGTTCCGCGCGGGGGATTCTCATGGTTTGCCTCCCGGCTGGCCTGTTTTCCACCGCCGCGCGAATTCCAGGAACTCGTCCGCCATGGCATCGATCACGTCGATCCGGGCATCGATGCGCGAGAGCAGATATTGGTAAAACAGCAGGACGGGGATGGCGATGGTCAGGCCGGCGGCGGTGGTCACCAGCGCCTCGTAAATCCCTTGGGCGAGCACTTCCGCTTTTCCCATGCCGACCGCCGTGGCTGTCTGGAACGCGCCGATCATGCCGTAAACCGTGCCCAGCAGACCGAGCAGCGGGGAGATGGTCGCGATGATCGCCAGCCAGCGCAGGCTCCGCTTGAGTTTGGAAACCTCGCGGCCCCCGGCATCTTCCAGCGCCTTCTCGACGAGCGGCAGATCGCCGCTTTCCAAGTGGATCAACCCCGCGCGGAAGATCCGCCCGGCCGCCGTGCCGGATTCCTCGCAGAAACGGATGGCCGCGCCGGTTCCCTCGCGGGGATCGCGCAATTGGTTGAGCAGGCGGGGGAGGAAATCCTCCGGCACCACCGCCCTGCGGCGCAGGCTGATGAGCCTTTCCACGCCGATTCCCAGCGCGGCGACAGAGCACAGCGCCAGCGGGATCATGACCGGGCCGCCCTTGCGGAGCATCGAGTAGAGCGTTTCCTCCGGCCGCGTTTCTTCGGTTTCCGCGGCCTCGATCTGGGCGGAAGCTCCGGCGGCGAGGGCCAGAAAAGCGACGAGTATTAGCGAAAGGAGGGAACGGTGGGGTTGCATCGGGAGGGTGTGGGAAAAGTTCAGCTTCCGGCGACCGCCTTGAGCAGGTCCTTCGCCGCCGGGGCGGCGTCCGAGTCGGGAAAGCGCTCGATGACTTCACGGTAGCGGGCGGCGGAATCTTCCAGCGCGCCCTTGCGCTCCAGCGCCCGGCCGATTTCCAGAATCGCCCGCGCCCGCCACGCCGCGAATGGGTAACCCGTATCGACCCGGATGAATTCCTTGATCGCCGCATCGAATTCGCTCTCCGCGAAAAGACATTCCCCGATCTGAAACTGGCTGCGCGCGGCCGGCTCATCGCGTTCGCCCGATTCCACGATCTCGCGGTAGAGGCCCATGGCGCGCCGCCGGTCTCCCTGGTTTTCCGCCGCCCAGGCGATGCCGAACCGGGCGTGGCGTGCCAGCTCGCCCCCGGCCCCGTGTTGCAGGGCGCTGCGGTAGGCTTCCGCCGATTCCTCCCACCGCTCCATCAGCGCGAGGGCCTCGCCCAGGCGGACGCGCGCCCGTCCCGCCTGCGGCCCGTCCGCGGTCACGGACGCCAGATGTTCCGCCGCTTTCGCATATTCCTTGAGCCGCAACCGCGCCTCGCCCGCAGCGAGTTTTGCCGGGTCTCCCCCGCCGGCCGCCTCGTAGGCCTTCGCCGCGGGCAAGGTGTCGCCCCGGGCGAGATAGGCGTCTCCCAAAACGAAGTGCGCCCGCTCGCGGGCGGCGTCATCGGCTAGGCGCGGGATCCATTTCTCAAGTAAACCGACCGTTTCCTCGCCGTCGTCGCCCAGTTCCGCCAGTTCGACCGCCGCGGTGGCCGCGAGGGGATCGTCGGAAACTTCGCGCAAGAGCCGGAGGTAGGATTCGGCGGCCTTTCCGGGTTCCTCCAGCTCGCGTTGCGTCCACGCCAGCCGGTAGAGGGCGCGGGCGTGGAACTCCGTGGGCTTGGCGCGGGAAACGAGGTCCGAGAAACGCCCGGCGGCGGCCTGCCATTCCTTCCGGGCGAACCTCGCCGAGCCCGCGCGGTAGAGCGCGTCGGCAGCACGCGGATCTTCCGCGTGGTCCTTCGCGAATCGCTCCAAAGCGGCCACGCCCGCCTCCCCGCGGCCGTCATCGCCGAGGAGCGCGAACGCCTGCTGGAGCCGGGCGTCCGCCGCCAGTTCGTGCTCCGGGAAACGGTCCGCCATGCCGCCGAACCATTTCGCCGCATCTCCGGACTTGCCCACGTCGCGGGCGATGAATCCGAGGAAATAGTCGCCGGTCGCCCGTTCGGGGGCGTCGGGGAAATCGCGCGCCAGCCGTTCGAGCGTCGCGCGGGCGCCGCCACGGTCTCCCGCGGCATGGCGGAGCCGCCCGAGCGAGGCCAGTGCCGCGGGGAGCCGTTCCGACCCGCCGTGATCGCGGACCAGGCGGTCGAGCGCGGCGATCGCCCGCGGCCGGTCGCCCGCCGCTTCGCTCGCGGATGCCAGGAGATGCAGGGCGGCGGCGTGGCTGGCGTGCTGCGGGTATTTCTCCGCGAAGGCCGCCAGCGCATCCACCGCCGGGGCTCCGGATCTGAATAGGCTGTCCGCCCGGAGATAGGCCATGTCCGCGCGGGCCGCCTCCGAAACCCGATCCGCCGCGAGGCCCTCGAATCTCTCGCAGAGCGCCAGGGTTTTCCCGAACTCACCGAGCCGGTAGCGGGCGGTGGCCGCGAATCGGAGCGAGTCCGGCCTCCGGGGAAAATCCTGATCGGCAAGCTTTTCGAAAACACCCGCCGCATCCGCGAATTCCCCGCGTCCCGTCGCCAGCACGGCCCGCTCGAAGGCCAGGTCCGTGGCCCGCGGGTCGTCGGGGAACCGCTTTTCCGCATCGGCGAAGGTCCGCTCCGCCTCATCGGCCTTGTTGTCCTTCGTCAGCGAGAGTCCGAGCCAGTAGCTGGCTTCCGCGCCGGTCTCCGGGTGTTCCCTCAGCGGATCGAGGATGGATTTGGCGCGGCCGAAATCGTTTTTCGCGAATGCGGCGCGGCCTGCGAAAACCGCCGCCCGCGGGACCGCCGGGCTCTCGGCGTGATCGCGTTGAATTTGCTCGAAGGCGCGGATCGCATCGTCGTGGCGCTGCTGTTCGAAGCGCAGGTAAACGATCCGGAAAAGCGCGTCCGCGGCCACCTCCGGGCCGCCCTCCCGTGCCGCCTGGTCCAGCCTGCGGGCACCTCCGTCCGGATCGCCGACCTCCCGCAGCGATTCGCCCAGCAGGAGCAGGGTCCGGCCGAAAAGCGGGTTTTCCTCCGGTTTCGCCGCATCCGCGGCCCGCGCGAGTTCCTCCGCGGCCTCGCGGAATTTCCCCTGCTCGTAAAGGGCCGTGCCACGCTGGTATCGCGCGCGCAGCTGCGCCGCGGACTTCTCCTCCGTGCGGTCGATGAGTTCCTTCGCCCGGTCCCCCGCGGCCTGCCAGTTTTCCTGTGCGGCCAAGGCCGCCACCAGCCCACCGAGAGCCCGAGCCTCGAAGGCCGGGTCACCTGCCGCCCGCCCGCGGGCATCGGAAAATCCCGCCTCGGCTTCCGCCGGTTTCCCCAATTCCAACAGGCACTGGGCCTGGAGCAGGCGCGCCTCCCGTTCCTTGCCTGCCATGGCCGCCAGCAGGGGCTCGGCTTCCTGATATTTGCGCTGCCCGTAAAGGGAAAGCGCCAACCCGAGCCGGGCGTTCTCGGCCTTTTCGTGACCGGCGTGCCGGTCGAGAAAGCCGCGGAATTCCTCCGCTGCGAGCGTGTAGAGCTTGCGGTTGTAGAGGGCGTTCGCGGCGAAATAGGAATCCGCGGCGGGGTCCCGCGGTTCTTCCGCCATGGCCCCCGCCGCCACAAGGCAGCAGGAAAGCAGCAGGATTCGGAAGGGAAGGAAACGGAATCGCATCGTGAAGCGGGGATCGCGGGTTCGGATGCCATCAAGCGCGAACCGGCCCGGGAATGCAAGCCGCCGACCGCCCAATCACCGGTCATCGCTGCGGATGGGATGCCAGCGGCAAGGAACGCTCGCCTGACCCGGCCGCCGGGTCACCTGATCGGACATGCTCGGCATTCCTTCGCCCACGCGTGATCCTCACTCCGCCAACCATCGCTCCTTTCTCATACCAACAGGGTTGGCAACTGTTCCTTGAACATCTGATCCACGAACGATTGGTACTTGGAGCTGATCGAGCAAACACCTCGCCCGAGGCAATATTCGCCGTCGCTCTTGACGAACTTTCCGGTGGTTGAGCCACGAACGCAGACGATTAGATCTCCAGACTTGCATATCTTGTTAGGGGCCGTTGTCCACTTGATGCGTTTGGCGAAGCGCTCGGCGAATTCCACCGGACCATTGACCAGTGGCATTCCAACTCCAGTTTCATTATAGGCGTTCCCCTTGGGTGAAAGCCCCATCACGATCTTGGCCACTTTACCCATCGGCTTCACTTCCCACCCCTCCGGCACGGCTTTGTCGATCTGCTTGAGGCAGGCGTGCAGTTGGGTGAAGAAGGGATAGTAGGTGGCGCGGAGTTTCTGCTGGGCGCTGTTCTTCTTGGCCACCGCCGTCGTGCCGCCGTGCTTCTTCTGATACGCGGCGTAGACTTTCTCCAGCGGGGCGAGTTCTTTCCAAGTTTTCACCAGACTGGCGACGGCGTCCTTGCCGGCCTTGTCAGCGAGAACTTCGAGGATTTTTTTCGAAACCGGCTCGACCTGGGTCTTGTTCTCGGCGAGGCGCTCCATGCCGGAGGCGAAGTAGCGGTCGATGAGGGCGAGGAACTCGTCGCGGCGGCCTTTACTCCGCGAGGATCGCGCCTTCGTGGGGGCGGTAGTTGATGTCGGCGAACTTGAGGAAGATCAGCCCGAGAACAGGCGCGCCGTATTCCGAGGCCTTGAGGTCGGAATTGGCGCGGAGGTTGTCGGCAGCGGACCAAAGGTCGTCTTCGAGTTCCCGTTCAGTGGAAAACAGATCGACGTCCGCGGCATCTCGCCGGGGACCTTGGTCAGGGATCCCACCATGCCCTCCGATGCCAAGGCGATGTTCCGCGTCCCGCCGCCGGAATGAACCCACCACGAATCCGGCGCGGTGCGACGATTGAAATCCGTCTGCGGCGCGTATGATTGAGCCATGACCCAGCTCGGCAAGCTCTCCCTCCGCCTCACCCTTTACGGCCTTTTCGTCGCCTACCTGCTAGGCGATCTGTTTGTTTTCAACGGCCCCATCCGCCGGAAGATCGACAGCAACCGCCCCGACAGCGCGGAAGCCATCGCCGAGGCGAAAGCCGGAGGTGCAGTCGCCCGGGTGTTCCATCACCCGATCAACCGCGCCCAACTGGACCGCGCCGTCCATGACCGCCTCTGGCTGGACGGCAAACGCCCGGAAGATCTCTCTGAAACCGAGCGGAAGCTCGTCCGCTACGCCGCCCTCGGCGACCTGATCGATCATCAGTTGCTGCGCATGAAGGTGAAAGTAAACACCGCGGACGTCACGGTGACCGAGGCGGAAATCGACGACCGCCTGAAGGACCTTTCCAGTCGATTCGATTCCGAGGACGCCTTGGAAAAAGCCCTGGAATCGCAGGGTCTCGACAGCCTGCAACAAATGAGGGACCGCGTCGCAGCCCGCTTGCAACAGGAGAAATATGTCGAACTGCGCGTCGGTCCGCTGGCCGTCGTTACCGGTGAGGAGGCGGAGAAATGGTTTGCCGAGAACGGCGACCACCTCGCACGGTCCGAGCGCTTGGAAGCCCGCCACATTTTCATCCCCGCCGTGGATGCGGCCTCGGATGAGGCCCGCCAAAAGCTTGAGGAAGCGCTCACCGCCCTCAAAGAAAAGACCAAGGACTTCCCCACCCTGGCGAAGGAAATCAGCGGAGACCCCGCCACCCGGGAGAGCGGCGGATCGCTCGGTTGGCTGACGCGCGACCGCCTTCCCCCTGACTTCGCCGTCCCCCTCTTCTCGATGCCTTCCAACGAACCGCAACTCGTCCGCACGAAGCTCGGCTGGCATCTGGTGGAAATCACCGATCGCAAGGAAGCCGAAATCCGGCAGTTTGAAGAAGTCAAACCCGAGATCCTGGCCTCGCTGGAATCCGCCAAGCGCCACCAGGCCACCGACGACTTTCGCAACGCCCTGCGCCAGTTCGAGCACAAGCACATCGAGATCTTCCACGACATGATGGCCGAGTGACCGTGGCGGCGATTTGCAACCGCCGGAACTCCTTCGAAACCCTCGCGGATTGGCTCGATTTGAAGCCCACCGAACGCGACCTTCTAAAAGCTATCCTGCGCCGGGCATCACACCGTCAGCTCGATTGGGAAAAAGCCAACCTGAAGGCCGTGCGGCAGGACCCAGGACGTCACCAGGTCCGCTGGAGGGAAGCGGGAACGGAAATTCCAGAAGCCCTCCGGCAAGAGCTGCTCGACGCCTTCGGCGAAACCCTCGCCCGCTCGATCTGGATCCGCGGCGGCCTCGACCGTTTCCACGAGCCTGTGCCCGGCTGGAATCGCCGCGGCATTGAAGAGATCGATCTTCGGATCACCACAGCCTTAGTCGGCAGAACTCTCACCGCCCGCGTCACCAACGGAGACCTTACCCGCACCTGGCGTTTGCCTGCTGATGGGTCCGAAACCAGCTTTCCACTGCGGCTTCGCCACATTTTCGACGTGAAGGGCGACGCCGCGGAGCTGCTCGCCAACCTCCCGCAGGTCGCGGAACCCGGCGCACATCCCGTCGCCGAATGGACCCGCCCCGGCTTCGTCAAAAGCCCGTTCAGCGGGAAACAGATCGACGTTCGC